>CAIQRS010000039.1 GCA_903874275.1 uncultured Anaeromyxobacter sp. | reverse complement strand
CGTCTCAAGCACGACCTCGTGTACGACCCGGCGCCGAACTGGGTCACGTATGCCTCCGCCCTGTCGATGGCCGATAGGCTCAAGGCCGAGCTGGGCGATCTCGGGTGCCGGGACATGATCGACGTCCAGTCGTTCATCTATCGGGTTTGACCGACGGCGGAACGGCTGCGAGGAGGCGCCCTGCCCACGGGACGGTTGACGCTCTCGGACGGCGTGCAATGATTCACCGGCAGGTCGCTGGAGGGGCGCGTTCTTCGATGGAGGATCAGCCGGTGCCTTTCCGCCCTTCGCTGCGCAGCATCCTGGTGGCCGCCTTGATGACCACGAGCGCGTGCAGCGGCACGAGCAAGCCGGACCCCCAGGCCGCGCTCGCGCAGATGATCGCCCGGAAATGGGCTGTCTACAGCGAGAGCATCGGGTACCCGTCCGCCGGAGGAGCGGTTCTCCACGTGTCGACCCCGGCCGGAGCCTACTTCGCGTCCACCGGCATGGAGAACGCCAGCCCGGGCATCCACTTCCGGATCGCCAGCAACACCAAGACCTTCACCGCGGCAGCCATCATGCTGCTGCACCAGCGAGGCCTCCTCGACATCGAGGACGTCATCACGGCGAACATCCCGGGAAAGACGGCGCCCTACGTTCCGGACTCGGCGGCCTACGCCATTCCATACAAGGGCAGCATCACGATCCGGCAGCTGCTCGGCCACACGGCCGGGGTCTTCGACGTCACCAACGACCTCATTCCCCCCGACGCCCCGTGCCCGTACGCGGGGATGAGCTACCTGCAGACCCAGGACATGTCGCGCCAGTTCACGTTCGACGAGCTCTTGGGCGTGGCCGCCTCGTGCAAGGCGTCCTACTGGCCGCCGTCGGAGAACAAGTACCACTACAGCAACACAGGGTACTCCCTGCTGGGGAAGGTGATCGAGCGGGTCTCGGGCCTGTCGTACTCCGACTTCGTCGTGCAGAACCTGCTCGTCCCCAACCGGCTCACGGAGACCTCCTCGCCGAGCCTTTCCACCGAGACCACGATCCCGGCGCCCTTCGCGGTCGGTTACTCGCTCGACTACATGGGGTCGAGGAAGCTCATCGCGACGACCTCCGACAACATGTCGATCAACCTGGCCGAGGGAAACCTGATCTCCACGCCCGAGCAGCTGGCGCGGTGGAACCGGGCACTCCTGACCGGTGCCGCCGGCCTCGACGACACGACCGTCGGCTTGATGAAGTGCGCGATCCCTGCCGGGGCCACGAGCTGCTACGGCCTCGGGATCCAGCAGTACTCCGGGCTCGGCTTCGGTCACACCGGGGCCCACAACGGGTACCTGTCGGTCATGTCGTTTGACCCGGTCAACGACGTGTCGATCGTGCTGTTCTTCAGCCTGCTCGACTTCGACGACCTTGGCAGCGAGGGCAGGGTGCTGTTCGACATCGTGACGCAGGCCAGGGCCATCCTGGGGTATTGACCGTGCCGGCCCGATTGGTCCCTTGCGAGTCCCGTGCGCGACGTGTGACGTTGACCGAAGGGGGCCACCAACGGCCCCCGACCCCAGCAAGCGAGGGCGCACCGTGAAATCCATCAAGACCGAGATCTACTTCGGCGAGGACGAGCCCGGCAGGAAGCAGGTCAGCCCGAAGGCGTGGCAAGCCTTCCTCTCCGAGGTCGTCACGCCGCGGTTTCCGGAGGGCATGACGGTGCTCGAGGCCTACGGGCAGATGCAGCACCATGACGGCCGCATCGAGAAGCAACCGAGCCGGGTCGTCGTGCTCGTCCACCCATCCGGCAAGGGCGCGGACAAGCGCATCCACGAGGTCATCCGGGCCTACCGCGACCGCTTCCAGAACGCGCAGGTGATGCTGCTGCGCACCACGGTCCAGGCGGAGTTCTTCCCCGACTGAGAGCGCGGTCAGCGGACCGGCGTTCGCGTGCCACCGACGACGACCCGGGCTATCAGCGCGGCATCCTCGAACTCGCGGTAGTCCTCCGTGAGCTTCCCGCTCGGCCGCTTGCCCCAAGAGGGACGCCGCGGGGTCGCCCGCTTCGGCGTTCGTCCTCGATACACTCGCCCTCCATCGAGGCGCACATGTCTGGAACCGATCGGTGAGGGGCCCCGCCTCGACCAGCGCCCGCCCCCGGCAGGGCGCGTGGTGCGCCGTCGCCGGCCTTCTGCTCGTTGCCCTGGCGCCCGCGGCGCCGCTCGCGGACGACGCCGCCGTCTCGGACTCCGCGACGGACTCGTACGCAGCCGACGTTCGCCGGTGCCCCCGTCCCGCCGATCCGCGCCGGGACCACATGGAGTGCCGGCTGAACTGGTTCGATGCGACCCTGGAGACGCTCACCGAGTTCTGGGCAGGCGCGCGGAACGACATGGGGAAGATCGGGGTGGTGCCGCGCGCGTCGGTCTACGGCAGCTTCTTCGCAAGCGCCGGCCTGCCGGGCGGAGGCACGCTCCTCGGAGGAACCCTCTCGCTCTCCCTCACCCTCGACATGGGGAAGCTGGCGGGCGCGCGGGGCCTGAGCTTCTACGTCGGCGGCCTGGGAGCGCTGTCGAAGGAGCCGTGGCCCTTCCCGGTGAGCGTGAACTACGTGAAGTCCGGCGCCTGGCTGACGGAGCTCTACGTCCAGCAGGCGCTGTTCGACGGCCGCCTCACGCTCACCGCGGGCAGGCTCCAGCCGGCCATGTCCTTCGCTTTCCTGCCGGTGATGCTCAACTACCTGAGCAATTTGGCGTACACGGGCTGGCTCGCCTTCGACGAGCCGCCCTACCCACCGCAGTTCCGGTCGCAATGGGGCGCGCAGGCGGCCTGGACGGTCGATCCGGAGTGGCAGGTCGCGGCGGGCCTGTTCAACAACAACCCGTACGCGGCCGCAGGCGCCGCGCACGGATTCGACTGGCAGTTCCAGGAGGGCAACGTCGGCGTCCTGGTGATGGCCCAGGGGGCCTGGTTGCCCGGCGCCCGCAAGGGGAGCGGCGCGTTGCCCGGCATGTACGGCCTGGGCGGCTGGTACGACGGCAACCGGTTCGCCGACCTCGGCACGGGCGCCACATCGAAGGGCAGCTACGGCCTCTACGCCATGGCCCAGCAGATGGTGCTCCGCCAGGGGGACCCCGGGAGCGGGCGCGGCCTGACGGCCTGGGCCCTCTTCACCTGGACCCCGCGGGTGAACGTGAACCTCACCCCCATTGGCCTGGAGGGCGGGGCGAGCTGGCACGGCTTCGCCGAGGCCCGCCCCCGCGACACGGTCTCCCTGGCCGCCTACGCCGGCCGGTACTCCCCGGCCCTCCCCGGCGACCACAAGATCCTCGGCCTCGAGGCCACCTACGACCTCTCCCTGACCCGGGCCATCTCGGTCATCGCCGACTTCCAGGGCATCTTCGGCGTGAACGGCGTGCCCGGGGTGAATGCCTTCGTCGCCGGCCTGCAACTCGGACTGACCCTGTGACCCGCACGACCCGGGATCCCCCATGACACGAGCGCTCCTCGTCCTCCTCCTCCTCCTCGCGGCGCCGCCCGCCCTGGCCGGCTCCGAGCCGCCGGGCCCGGCCGTCACCGGCAGGCGGAACATCCTCTTCATCACCTGCGACCAGAGGATGTTCCGGGCCCTCCAGGCGCGGGGATTCAAGCAGCCGGCCCTCGACCGGCTCGCCTCCCGGGGCGTGACCTTCGGCAACCACTACATGTCGTCGGCGGTCTGCACGCCGTCGCGCGGCGTGCTCTACAGCGGCCTCGCGCCCCAGGTGACCGGGATCCAGGAGGAGATGATGTTCGGCTGGACGCCGAGCCTGTCCACCTCCGCCGTGTCCATCGGCACCGCCATGAAGCAGCTCGGCTACTCCACCGCCTACTTCGGCAAGTTCGAGCTGGACCGGGACATCGTCTACCCGCAACCGGCGGTGAACTACTCCGGCGCGCTGCGGAAGTACGGATTCGACACCTGGCAGCCCTACGGGGAGGTCACCGGGGGGCAGAACCAGGGCTACCAGGTGGACGGCGTGATCGGGAGCGAGGGGGTGCAGTGGCTACGCACCAACGCGGCCCGGCTCCGGAAGGCGGGCGAACCCTGGTTCATGGTGGTCTCCTTCATCAACCCGCACGACATCTTCTTCGCCGACGTGAACCGCCCCGGGGAGTCCGTGCAGAAGGGGCTCAAGCCCGGGCAGATCGCGGCCATCCCCGCGGATGCGCAGTACCGAAAGCAGTGGGACTTCCCGCTCTGGAGCACGCTCGACGAGCCGCTCCGCGCGCCGGGGCGGCCGCAGGCGCACGCCGAGTTCTACCAGGGGACCGTGAACGTCATGGGCGAGATCCCGGTGGAGCGCCGGGACATGTGGCGCGCCTACAACGACTACTACCTGAACCTGCTTCAGGAGGGAGACCGACACGTCGGCCAGCTGCTCGCGGCGCTCGACGACCTCGACCTGTGGAGGGACACCGTGGTGGTCTTCACCGCCGACCACGGGGAGCTCGGAGGCTCCCACGGCGCCCTCCGGAACAAGGGGCCGGTGTCCTACGAGCAGAACGTCCACGTCCCCATGATCGTGGTCCACCCGGGCGTCCGGGGTGGCCGCACCACCCGGGCGCTGACGAGCCACATCGACGTCCTCCCCACCCTGGTGAGCCTCACCGGCGCGCCGGCCGAGGCCGCCCGGGAGGTCACGAAGGGGCTTCCGGGGCGCGACTTCTCCACGGTCCTCCGCGACCCG
>CAIQRS010000038.1 GCA_903874275.1 uncultured Anaeromyxobacter sp. | reverse complement strand
TCCTCGGCGACTTGCGGACGCTGGCGCAGCGAATGCGGACCTCCTTCTGGAGGGACGGCTTCTTTTGGGGCTCCACCGGCAGGATCGGCCAGTACACCGGGCAGAACCACAACGACTTCGGCCACATGCTGAAGGCCTACTGGGCCGTCCTCCAGATCGACAAGCGGCTCGCCGACCGCCCCCACGCCGATTTCCTGCAGCAGTACGCTCCGGCCGCGCTGACGCTGGCGTACGACGCGCCCAACGGCCGCTGGGCCAAGTACCCCACCAGCCCCACCACCGTCCAGTACGGGTCCGACTGGTGGTCCTATGCCGAGAGCGACCAACTCGCGGCCACCCTGGCGCTGCACGACCCGGCCTGGATCTCCGTCCTGGGCGAGACCGCCCGTCACTTCCGCGAGGACTACGTGGACCACGGCCGCCCGGCGCGGGAGGTCGTGCCCTCGGTGACCCGGACGGGCACGTGGGTCTACGCCTGGCCCGACAGCGACACCGCCAAGTGCAACGAGTGGAAGAGCGGCTTCCACACCGCCGAGCACGCGCTCGTCCTCTACCTCTTCTCGCACTGGCTCGAGGGTACGCCTGCGCCGCTCTACTTCGCCTTCCCGGCGGCCCAGGTCGCGACCCTGGCGGCGGCAGCCCGTCCGTACACGCTGCAGGGACGGGTGGCGAGCGTCGAGGACCTCGGGCCGCTCGCCGGGGACCCGGGCCGGCACAAGGTGCGGGTCCGCTTCGACCAGCTGCGGTAGTCTCGGAATAACGATGAAGACCCCGCCCTCCCTTCGCGTCGTCGCGCTCGTCTCGGTGCTGGCCTTCTCGGCCTGCGCCGAGCCGTCCTACGCCCCCCCGGTGGAGATCGGGGGGCCGGTGGACTTCACCATCGACGGCCTCGCCTTCCACATCAGCTCGGGCGGCTTCATCCGGAGCGGCCAGCAGTTCACCATCTTCTTCACCGACCAGCCCAACACCTGCACCGCGGTGCTGCTCATCCCGCAGCAGATCTTCCTGTCCTTGATGCTCAAGGTCAGCCCGCCCGCCGACGGGAGTTCCACCGCCACCATCGAGGGGCCCTCGCCGGTGGTCTACCCGCCGAACGGGAAGGCCGGGGGGCAGCTGTCCAAGCTGGCGCCGTCGCAGAGCCCGCCCTTCCAGCTGCCCATGCAGGTGGTGCCCTCCTCCGGCGGAACGGTCACCTGGCAGCTGAACGTGGACGGCACCATCACGGTGGTGCTGCTCGCCATGGACTTCGCCGGGACCACCGACCGGCTGGTGACCCACTACCTCACCATCCCCCCCTGCAACTGAGGCCCGCCCCGAAGCCGAGATCCCCAGGACGTTCATGGAGGCAGCAGGAACGGCAGCGCCACCGGGAGCCGCCCGCGCCAGAAGTTCTCGCTGTGGTTGTCCCCCTGGCCGACGAAGTGGAGCAGGTCGGTCCCGGTGACGAACCCCTTCGACACGAGCAGGTCGCGCAGTTCGATGGTCTTCGCCATCCCGTCGTCGCCGCCGCCCCAGTCCACGGTGCCGCTGTCGATGTAGATCCGCAGCACCTTCCTCGGAGGCGGGGTGGCCTGCACCAGGGCATGGAAGTCGTAGGCGAAGGCCGTGGACATCGCCATCACGAAGCCGAAGACCTGGGGGCGGGTCCAGCCGGCGTAGAGCGAGATGATGCCGCCGTAGGAGGACCCGCCGATGCCCCGGCTGGCGGGTCCCGGCGCCGTCCGGTACCAGGTCTCGACGAAGGGGACGACGGTCTTCTCGAGGAAGTCGAGGTAGCCGTCGGCGCTGGGACCTGGCGCCGTGCCGAACCCGGGAACGTACTCCTGCCCTCGACTGCTGGTGTTGTCCACCAGCACCAGGATGGCCGGGGCCATCTTCCCCTGCTGGACGAGATCGTAGGAGACGGTGTGGGTGCCCCAGCCCCCGTGGCCGAACGGATCGCGGTCCAGGCAGTTGTTCCCGTCGTGCAGGTAGAGCACCGGGTAGCGCCTCGACGCGTTGGCGGGGTCGGAATAGCCGGGCGGCACGAGGACGGTCACCGGGCGCGAGGCGATGCCCGGAACCGGCGAGACGATGTCATAGGTGGTCAGCTTGCCCTCCCACCCGGCGAGGGGCGTCCTCCCCGGCGGGGGCTCCGGAGTCGCCGGAGCGGTGGTGGCGCAGCCGCCGAGCAGCCCGAGGAACATGGCCGCGAGGGCGGCCGGAACGCGGCGGATGGTGTCGGCGGTGCGCATGGCCGAGCAGGAGACGCCGCCGACGGGGGTCCCGTCAAGCGGCAGGCGCGGTCGGCAACTCCACCCGGAAGGTCGAGCCCTTGCCGACCTCGCTCTCCACCGTGAGCGTCCCGCCGTGGGCCTTGACGATGCTGTGGCCGATCGCCAGGCCGAGCCCAGTCCCCCTCCCCTCGCCGCCCCGGCGCGTGGTGAAGAAGGGCTCGAAGATTCGCTCCCGGATGCTCGGATCGATGCCCACTCCGTCGTCGCTGACGTCGATCCTGGACATCCCCGGACCGCCTGGACCGACCCGGACCAGGATCGATCCCGCCCTCCCTGGCCTGGTCGCCCTCGCCGCGTTGGTGATCAGGTTCACGACCACCTGCTCGAGCTGGCCGAAGGAGGCCAGGGCGTCGGGCGCACCGCCGTCCTCGACGTGGACGGTCGCGGACTGCCCGACGATGGGAGGCAGCCAGCGCATGGCCTTCTGGACCACCTCGACCAGCTTCACCCTCGTCCTCGCGGAGGCCGGGCGCCCGAAGGCGGACAGGTCCTTGACGATCTGCGCGATCCGGCTCGCCCCTTCCTGCGCGTCCGTCATCGCCTCGACCACGGTGTCCAGGCGACGGGCTTCGGCCTCCCGATCGAGCGGCTCCCCGCCGCGGAGGCGGGCCCGGGCATCCTGGACGATCTCCTGGGCCAGCCCTTGATCGGCCAGCACGGCCGCAAGGGGGTTATTGATCTCGTGGGCCACGCCGGAGACCAGCGTCCCCATGGCCGCGAGGCGGGCGCTCAGGGCGAGTTGCACGGCCAGCTCCGCTCGCTCCGCGTCGGCCAGCTTCATCGCGGTCACGTCCTGGATGGTCCCCACCAGCCGGACCGGCTTCCCGTCCGGTCCCCGCTCCAGCTCCCCGAGGCCGTGGACCCAGCGGACCTCACCGTTCCGCTGATCGACCACCCGGTACTCGCGGTCGAAGCGCCTTCCGCTGGCAAGGAGCTCCCCCAGGTAGGACTCCATCGACGCCCGGTCCTCCGGGTAGACGATCCGGACCCAGTCCGCGGCGGTCCGGGGGAAGGGCTCGTCGATGCCGAAGATGGAGTCGAGCACCGCGGAGCTGGTCCAGTGGTCGCCCGGCACGTCGAACACGTAGTGCCCGATCCGGGCGATGGTCTGGCTCATGCGGAGCCATCGCTCGCTCTCCTGGAGCCCCCGTTCGAGCCCCGAGAACTCGCTGACGTCGGTGAGGACGATGCGCACCGGCGATTCCGCAGAGCCGGCGGCCCTGACCTCGCAGGCCAGGTGGGCGTCGAAGGTCGAGCCTGCTCCCCTCGACAGCGCCAGCCTGCAGGCCGCTCGCTCGTCGTGCTGGACCAGCGCCGAGAAGAACCGATTCCAGCGATCGGCGTCCGCGTGGGCGACGAGTCCGGGGAAGCGACGACCCAGGAGGCTCCTGCGCTCCTTGCCGAGGAGCGCAGCGGCGGTCAGGTTCGCCCCGGTGATGAGACCCGTCGCATCGAGGGTGAGATACCCGACGGGCGCGAAGTCGTAGAGGTCCACATATCGATCCTTGGCCTCCTCGAGCGCGAGCTGTTCCCGCCGGAGCTCCTCGTTCTGCATCTCCAGCTCGATCTGGTGAACCTGGAGCTCGTGCAGGAGAGCATCCGTGGACTGGCGCGGCCGCGCCGCCGGAGGGGCGCGTGCGAACCGGGCCTCCGCCTCCGCCCGCAGCTTCTGGCGTTCGTCCATGGTCGTCTTCTTCGTCAGGTTGCCCTCCCCCAAGCGATCGGCCCCTCATCCGGCACATGCACCCTCATGCGCTCACGCCCCGCCGGCTTTCAAGGGGGGGGCAATCGCGAGCAGAATCAGCTGTTCTTCCGATCTCGTGCCCAGGATTCGCCGAGCGTTCAGGACGAGCTTCAGATGCCCGATGCGCGGGAAGTCGTGCTCCACGGTGAAGTCGTCGAATGCTCGGCCGTCGGCCTGGACGGACTCCAGCAGCTGACGGAGGGCGGGGATGTCCCACTGCCTGTCGCCCAGCTCGTGGATGGCGCGCCCCACGGTCTCCTCCGCCTTCACCTGGAACCGATCGAGGAACGCCCGGCTCGCCGAGACGACCCTGAGCTTCCCGTCCAGCACCAGGAGCGGCTCGCGCACCGCGTCCACGATGCTCTCGGCGACGCGACGCGCCTCCTGCACGGCGGCGTCGGCCATCACCCGGGAGGTGATGTCGGTGAAGGTCATCACCACGCCGTCGATCACGTTGTCGAGCGTGCGGTACGGCTGGATGCGCGCCAGATAGGTTCCCCCGGCGGCGATCAGCATCTCCTTCTCCCAGGGGACGAGCGTGTCGAGGACCAGTCGAGCCCCTTCGACCAGGCTGTCGCCCTCCGCCTCCCCCTTGATGTCGGCCAGCTGTCGCCCCGTGTCGGTGGGGACCAGGCGGAACACCTTCGTCGCCTCCCGGGTGAAGCGTCGGATGCAGAGCTTCCGGTCGAGGAAGATGACCCCGCCCGAGACGTTGTCGAGGAGGTTCCTCATGTCGTTCTGCATGCCGGCGAGCTGGTCGATCTTGGCCTGGAGCTCCGCGTTGACGGTCACGAGTTCCTCGTTGACCGACTGCAGCTCCTCCTTCGAGGTCTCCATCTCCTCGTTGGTGGACTGGAGCTCCTCGTTGGTGGACTGGAGCTCCTCGTTCATCGACTTCAGCTCCTCGGTGGAGGCCTGCTGCTCCTCGACCGTGGTCCGCAGGAGCTCCTTCGCGTAGGCGAGCGCGGCCTCGGTGTCCTTCGCCTTGCGCGCATCCGAGGAACGACGGGCCGTCGCCCTTCCGGCGGCCGCCCTGGGAAGAGCGACCGGGCGAGGACGCTCCTGGAAGCTCACCAGCAGGAGCCCTCCGCCCTCGTCCTGGCTCCCGAGCGGACGAATGGTGAGCGTGACGGGGTGGACGGCTCCGTCGATCCTGGTCGGGACCTCCCGGGCCACCGGCCTGGGGCCATTCCTGGCGACGCCGTGGAAGGCGGCACGAAGTTCGGCTTCCATGCCGCCGCGCGCCATCTCGATCACGTTGAGCGTGGCCTTGCCCGGAGCCGGGCGAAGGTATCGTGCCGTGTCCCCGTGCACGTAGACGATGTCTCCCGCCAGGGTGGTCACCACCGACGCGGGGGCGAACGTTTGCAGGAGCATCTGGGTCGTCAGGCTGGCGACGTTGGCATCCCTTGCCTTCCTGGCGGGGCCGGCCGCGGTCACCGGCTCCACCGGGGTGGCCCAGGGTCCTGCGCCGATGGGCACTCCCCGGGCGGAGTTCGCCGACATCCTGGTCTCGAAGAGCTTCCACTTCCTGCTGATCGGCTTGAACTGTTCGGCACCCTGACCCAGGCTCTCGGACGGCGACAGGAAGAGAACGCCGCCGGCCCGGAGCGCGTAGTGGAAGATGGAGATGAGCCGATCTTGGAGATCCGGCTCCAGGTAGATCATGAGATTGCGGCAGGAAAGCAGGTCGAGCCGGGTGAAGGGCGGGTCCTTGGTGACGTTCTGGACGGCGAACACCACCATCTCCCGGATCTCCTTCTTGACCCGGTACCCCGCATCCTCCTTCAGGAAGAACCGGCGCAACCGCTCCGGCGTGAGGTCCTGGACGATGTTGGGCGGGTAGGCTCCGGCACGGGCGAAGGCGATGGCGTCCTCGTCGAGGTCGGTGGCATAGATCTGGACCTTGAAGTCGAGGCGGGTCTCGTCCATCCGCTCGCGCAGCAGCATGGCGATGGAGTAGGCCTCCTCACCGGAGGCACAGCCGGCCACCCAGACCCGGAACACCCAGCCCTCGGGCTTCCCTGCCAGGATGCGGGGAAGGACCTCCTTCCGCAGCGCCTCGAAGGCCTCGGGATCCCGGAAGAAGCTCGTGACGTTGATGAGCAACTCCTTGAAGAGGAGGTGGACCTCCTCCTGGTGCTCCTTCAGGTACCGGGCATAGACCTCGGGGTTCTCGATGTCGTGCTGCAGCATCCTCCGCTCGATGCGGCGGACGACCGTGCTCTTCTTGTACTGGGAGAAGTCGTGGCCGGTCCGTGAGCGCAGCGCGGCCAGGATCTGGCTCACACCGCGGGTGACTGCCGGGCCGCCGGAAGGGCCCGCGCGGGCCACGGTTGCCCGTGCCAGGGTCCGCATCGCCTCCGGCATCTTCCCGACCGGCATGACGTGGGTGGCGTAACTGGACCGGATCGCCGCCGCCGGCATCCCGTCGTACTTCGCCGTGGCGGGGTCCTGCGCGAAGGTGATCCCCCCCGCGCCCAGGATGGCCCGCAGGCCCAGGCTGCCATCGGAGCCGGTGCCGGAGAGGACCACGCCGATGGCCCGCTCCCCCTGATCCTCGGCCAGGGAGCGGAAGAACGCGTCGATGGGAAGGCGCAGCCCCCGCGGCTTCTCCGGAACGCTCAGCTCGAGCACGCCGCGCGTGATGACCAGGTCCCGGTTGGGCGGGATGACGTAGATGCAGCCAGGCTTCACGGCGAGCTGATCGGTCACCTCCACGACGGGCAGGACGGTCGTGCGCTGCACGATCTCGGTGAGGATGCTCTCGTGGCTGGGGTCGAGGTGCGACACCAGCACGAAGGCCATGCCGATGTCGGCCGGGACGCTTCGGAAGAACTCCTCGAAGGCCTCCAGTCCGCCTGCCGATGCGCCGAGCCCGACGACCGGGAAGGCCAGCGCTCCGGCCCTCGGGAAGAAAGCCGGGGCGGCCTGGGAAGGGGGCGCGGGGGCCGGGGCAGGAGGCTTCGCCGGGACCTGTCTCGGGGCAGCCTTCGCGACGGCCTTCCGGGTGGCTTTCGAGCCCTTCTTCGCAGTGCGCCGGCTGGGGGGGACGCGCATGGGCGGATGGTGGCACGTCGGACCGGACAACTCCACCGCCGGGGTTGGGCGCGATGTTGAGCCGCTCCCCCGCACGGCCTAGACTCGGCACGGGGGGACACGATGAAGGTCCTGATCGCCGAGGACGACGCGCTGCTCCGGCAGATGCTCCACGGTCAACTGAGCGTGGCGGGGCACGAGCTCGTCTTCGCGTCCGACGGCCGGGAGGCGTGGGAGCTGCTCCAGCGCGAGGACATCCGGATGGTCATCGTGGACTGGATGATGCCGGAGGTGGACGGCCCCGAGCTCATCCGCCGCATCCGCGACGCCGGATGGCCCGGGTACACGTACATCATCCTCCTCACCGCGAAGTCGGGGCGGGAGGACGTGGTGGCCGGGCTCCGGGCGGGGGCCGACGACTACGTGACCAAGCCCTTCAGCCTCGACGAATTGCTGGCGCGGATGGGGGTGGGCGCCCGGATCCTCCAACTGGAGGGGCGGCTCAACGAGTCGCTGGCCCGCGAGGAGGCGCTGGCGACCCGGGACAGCCTGACCGGCCTGCCCAACCGCCGGGCGCTCTCCGACCACGCGCGCGTCGAGCTGAGCCGCGCGGCGCGCGCCCGGACGACCGTCGGGCTCATCCTGATGGACCTCGATCACTTCAAGCGCATCAACGACCAGTACGGCCACGCCGCCGGCGACGAGGCCCTGCGGCGGGTCGCCGAGGTGCTCCAGCGGAACAAGCGGGACTACGACTTCACCGGCCGATGGGGCGGGGAGGAGTTCCTGGTCCTCCTCCCCAGCACCTCCCTCGAGCAGTCGGCGATCGTGGCCGAGCGGGTCCGGAAGTCCATGGAGACGCTGCGCCTGGATCTCGGGGGAGGCGGGAGCGTGGAACTCCGCGCCAGCCTGGGCGTGGTCTGCGCCCCCCCGGTCACGCCCCCCGTGGACTTCGAGGACCTCCTGCGGCAGGCCGACAGCGCGCTGTACCGGGCCAAGGCGGACGGGCGAAACCGGGTCTGGGTGCAGGGGGCGTAGCGAGGCCGGGTCAGGTCTCCTCGGTCGCCTCCGGCAGCTCCACCCGGAACGTCGAGCCCTTGCCGACCTCGCTCGCCACCGTGAGCATCCCTCCGTGCGCGGTCACGATCGCTTGACAGATGGACAGGCCGAGCCCGGTCCCCTTCCCGACATCACTTGTCGTGAAGAAGGGATCGAAGATGTGGGGCAGGACGGCGGGCGCGATTCCAACGCCGTGGTCGGTGACCTCCATGCGCGCCATGCCCGACGTGCCAGGCCCGACACGGATGACGATGGCGCCGCGCGTCCCGGCCGGCGTCGCCTTGGCTGCGTTGGTGACCAGGTTCACCACCACCTGGGTGATCTGCCCGGCGGTGCCCACGACGTCGGGCGCGCCCCCGTTCTCGACGTCGACGGTGGCGATCTGGTCGATCGTGGCGGGGAGCCAGCGCATGGCCAGGTCGACGACGTCCATCAACCGGATTCGTTGCCTGGCATCCTTCTGGTTGGGTCGTCCGAAGACCTTGAGGTCCTTGATGATCCGTTCGATCCGCCGGCCTGCCTCCTGGGCCTCGCCCAGTTCCTCGACCACCTCGTCTAGCTCGAGGACCTCGGCCTCTCGGTCGAGCGGGCCGGTCCCGCGGAGCCTGTCCCGGAGTTTCCGGATGGCTCCCAGGGCCAGATCCTCATCGGAGAGCGCCGCCGCCAGCGGGTTGTTGATCTCGTGGGCCACGCCTGCCACCAGCGTTCCCAGGGCAGCCAACCGCGAGTTCAGCGCGAACTGGCCCTGGAGGGCAGCCAGCGTTTGCTCGGCGAGCTTGCGGTCGGTGATGTCCCGGTTCGAGATCCTGGTCCCCAGGCCGTGCCCCTCCGCGTCGCGGATGACCTGGCATACGTGCGCTACCCAGCGGACCTCGCCATCGGGACGGATGATCCGGTAATCCACTTCCTCTGCGGGTTGGGCGCCGGCTCCAGGCGTCGCCGATCCCGTATGCACGGCCGCGTCGTGAGCCCGCCACCTCGCCAGGTCCTCCGGATGGATCAGCCGCTGCAGCAAGCCGGGGTCGGCCATGAAGTCGTCCGGCGAATGCCCGGTGATGCGTTCACAGGACGGAGAACAGTAGAGGATCGCACCGGTGGGGTCGTCCCATCGTTCCCAGTCGTACGTGTAGTCCGCCACGGCGCGGAACTTCTCCTCGCTCCTTCGCAACGCCTCCTCCGCCTGCCTGCGATGGGCCAGCTCGGTCCTGAGTTCCTCGTTGTTCCGGGCGAGCCCGTCCGAGGCGATGGCGAGGTCGATGCGAAGGGGCAGCTGGGTGAGGTACCCCTCGCGCTTGACGACGTAGTCCGCCGCGCCGAGCTTCAAGGTGGCGATGGCGGTCTCCTCGTCGCCCGTGCCCGAGATCATGATGAATGGCGGCAGCCGGGCGAGGCGGAGCCTGGCCTCGCGCACGAAATCCAGCCCGCTCTGGTCGGGCATTCGCAGGTCCACGAGCGCCAGGTCGTACGCGGGCGTCCGGGCCAGGCGGGCCAGCGCCTCGGCGCAGGTGGGAACGGCCTCCACGACGAGGTGCGGCGCGTGTTCGGCGAAGTACTGCACGGTGAGGTCGACGTCCATCGGCAGGTGCTCGACGTACAGGATCCGCCTGGGCGCGGTGCCGCCGGGCAGGGCCTGGCCCTGCTTCCGGCCGCGCTCCGCCAGCACGTCGCGCAGCAGTCCCGACAGGGACTCCAGGTAGTTCCCGCGCTTGGGCACGTAGGTGGCGGCGCCCAGCCGGATGGCGCGCAGGACCAGATCCTCGTCCCCCGCGCCGGTCACCATCACCACCGGGAGGCCGGGCGCCTGGCGGAACAGAGCCTTGAGCATCTCCACCCCGTCGGTGTCGGGCAGGTGATGGTCGAGGAGCAAGAGATCGGGCGGGTTCCGCTGGATCTGCTCGAGGCAGGCCGCGCCGGTGGCCACGACCTGGAGGTCGAACTCCGGCGCCTGCTCCGCGAACTGGGCTCGCGTCAGGTCCGCGTCCAGGGGATTGTCCTCTGCGTAGAGGATCCGGATGGTTGGATTCATGGCTTGCCCCCCGGCAGCTCGACACGGAATACGGCCCCCTGGCCGGGTTGCGATTCGGCCCGGACGCTGCCACCCAGCTTGTCGAGGATCTTCTTGACGATGGCCAGGCCAGCCCCGGTTCCCTCGAACTCGTCGGCGCGCACCAGCCGGGTGAACAGTCCGTAGATGCGATCGTGGTGCGCCATGTCGAACCCGATGCCGTTGTCGCTCACGGCGAGCCGCCAGCGGCTGCCCGCCTCCTCGGCCCGGATGGCGATGCGCGGCGGGCTGGCCTTTCGGCTGTACTTGAGGGCGTTGTCCACCAGGTTGGCGATCACCTGCGCCAGGCCGCGCTCCCAGGTCCGCACCGTCTCGAGGGGGATGTCGAGCGTCACCTCGGCGTGCTGCTCGGCGATGGTCGCGGCGCGCTCGCTCAGGATGGCCGCGATCAGGCCGGGCAGGTCCACCTCGGTGAGCGAGGGTGCCTCGGCGTCCAGCCGCGCGAACCGAAGCAGGTCCTCGATCAGGCGATCCAGGCTGGTGGAAGCGCTGACGATCTGCCCCAGGCAGAACAGGGCGCGCTCCCCCAGGCCAGCCGCGTGCTTGCGCTCCAGCTCGTGCGCGTAGCCGGCGATCCCGCGCAAGGGCGCCTTGAGGTCGTGCGCGACGGTGTGGGCGAAGTCCTTCAGCTCCTCGTTCCGCGCCCGGAGCATCTGCTCGGCCTGCTGGATCCGCTGGGTGTTCCGCTCCAGCTCCGCGTAGAGCGCGATCACCCCGGTGTTGGTCTCGTTCAGCTCCCGGTTGACCCGGGTCACCTCCTCGTCCCGCTCCCGGAGCAGCTCGAGGGTGGAGAGCAGTTCCTGGTTCTGCGACCGGATCTCCTCCAGTGGTGAATCGAGGCGTGCCTCGGACAGCGCTTCCGCAACCCGCCGCAACACGGTCGGGGTGACCGGCGGGGCGCCGGGCGGAAGCACCTTGGCGAGCTTGACGGTGGTGCCCTGGCCGACCCGGGTCTCCACGTGGAAGTGGTCCATCAGCCGCTTGCTGCCCGCCATGCCCAGGCCGAGGCCCGTGCTCGACGTGTAGTTCCCCTTCAGCACGGCGTCGAGGTCGGGAATGCCCGGCCCCTCGTCGCGAACGACGATGGCGAGGCTCTGGGCCGGGGCCACCCCCTCGACGAAGAACTCTGTCCGGCCGCCGTGTCCGTACTGGAAGGCGTTCCGGGCGATCTCGGAGACCGCCGTGCTGATGCGGGTCTGGTCCTTGCGGTCGAAGCCCAGCATCTCGGCGATGAGCCGCGCCCGCCGCCGGGCGTGAACCACGTCCTGCTCGAACCGGATCTCGACACGGGCGATGGCGGCCTTCATGGCGCCTCCGCCCGTCCGGTCGCACGAACGACCACCACGGTGCTGTCGTCGCGCGGTCGCTGGTGATCCCGGTAGAGCACCCCGGCGATGAGGGCCGGATCCTTCCGTACCAGACCGGGGCTGTCCTCCGGCAACGAGTTCGTCGCCAGGCCGTCCGAGTGCAGCACGAGCATCCCGTCCTCGGGCCAGGGATAGTCGTTTTGCTCGACCTTCCGCGCCTCCACCCCGGCGGTGCCGTTGTGGGACACCAGGCAGCGGGAGGTGGCCCCGGAGAGGATCTGCCCGGTGATGTTGCCCACGCCGGCGAAGCGAACGAGGTGCGTTCCCGGAGCGACCTCGGCCACCGCGACCGCGGCGCCCCGCGTGCCTCGCAGCCCGGCGTGGATCAGGCTCACCAGGTCGGCCGGGCTTCGGGACGCCTGCCTCTCGAAGATGGCGATCGCCAGGTCGGCGGCGGCGGCGGCGTCCGGTCCGTGCCCCAGTCCGTCCGCCACCAGGAACGTCGTGGCGTCGCGCCCCCGCTTCATCGCCCAGGCGTCGCCGCAGGCTTGCTCCCCTGACACGGGAAGGCACACCGCGCCGACGTCCAGGGAGGGCGGGACCCCGGGCGGCGAGTTCCTCCAGATCCGGCTCAACACCGCGGCGCCCCGGCCAGGCGAGGACCAGATGTCGAAGACCGACGAAAGGCGGCGAACGGCGCCCAGCCCGGTGCCGGCGCTGCCCGCGGTGGAGCGCCCGTCCCGCAGGCTCTCGCCGATGTGTGCGATTCCTGGACCCCGGTCGAGGGAGAGAATGTCGATGCCGGTCGCCTCGGCCTCGTCGATCGGACGCAGGACGAGGTCGCCGCCGGCGCCGGCGGTGTGCTTGACCAGGTTGGTGGCCAGCTCGGTCACGACCAGGGCCACCTGGCCGGCGCGGGTATCGTCGAAACCCAGGTCGCGACAGAGGGAGGCGGCCCGGCGCCGGGCCTCGCCGACGTGGCTCCCGTCCTCCACCTTCAGGTGAAGGGGACGCGTCGCACGAAGGCGTGCCGGGATGGCCATGGAGGCGGTCATTTCCATTTGGTGATGGTCACCCGGGTGCCCTTGCCGACCTCGGACGCGATCTCGAAGTCGTCCACCAGCCGCTTCGATCCACCCAGGCCGAGCCCCAGCCCATCACCCGTGGTGAACCCATCCCGCGAGGCCTGCTCGATGCTGGCGATGCCCGGGCCCTGATCCTGGAACGTCACCCGGATGCCCAGGCGACCGCCCTCGGAGAGGAGCTCCAGCCGCGCCGTGCCGCCACCACCGTGAACCACGACGTTGCGCCCCAGCTCGCTGGTGGCCGTGACCATCTTGGTCTGCTCCACCAGGCTGAAGGTCCTCTGCTCGACCATCCAGATCCTCACGGTCTGGCGGACGCGAAGCACGTCCTCGTCGGTCCGCAGCGGAAAGGTCTCAGTTCTGCCCGGACCCATGGCCGCCCTCGTCCCCGGCCGGGTTCACCAGGGCCCGGAGCACCGCCATGCCCTTGTCGACGTCGAGCGCGGTCCGGACGTTGGTCAGGGACAGGCCCAGCTCGACGATGGTGGTGGCGACGGCAGGGCGCATGCCGACCACGACGGCCTCCGCCCCCAGCACGCGGGTCATCGAGGCCATGTTCCCCAGCATCCGGCCGATGAACGAGTCGACCACGTCCAGCGAGGAGATGTCGATGAGCACACCCTTGGCCCGTGCCTTGACCACCTGGGTGGTGAGGTCGTCCTGCAGGCTCATCACCAGGCGGTCGTGCATGTCCACCTGGATGCTCACCAGGAGGAAGTCGCCGACCTTGATGATGGGGATCCGGTCCACGGGCGCTCCGGGTTCAGGCGCGCGGCGCTTGCCGGGTGACGGTGCAGCCGATCAACCGGAAGGCATGCGCCAGGGCGTCGGCCAGCGAGGCCTTGGTGACCACGTCGCCGAACTCCACGCCCAGCTGCACGATGGTCTGGGCGATCTGCGGGCGGATGCCGCTGATGATGCACTGCGCGCCCATCAACCTCGCCGCGGAAACCGTCTTGAGCAGGTGCTGGGCGACCAGCGTGTCCACCGTGGGCACGCCGGTGATGTCCACGATGGCGATGGTGCTGCCGGTCTCCACGATGCTCTGCAGGAGGTTGTCCATCACCACCTGGGTGCGGACGCTGTCGAGCGTTCCGATGAGCGGCACCGCCAGGACGCCGTCCCAGAGCTTCACGACGGGTGTGGAGAGCTCGAGCATCTCCAGCTGCTGGCGCTTGATGACCTCCTCGCGGGCCTTCTGGAAGACCTCGGTGGTGTAGAGGCCGAGCTTGTCCAGGAGCACCGTCGCGGTCCACATCTCGTCGGCCAGCGCCGCGGCGTCCGCGCCCAGCTCCTTCCGGAGGCGGGCGAAGAGCGGCTGCTTGAGCGAGAAGACGACCGTGGCCGTCTCCGAGGGGGAGAAGCCCTGGAGGGCACGGCTGCGGGAGACGCCGGCCAGGAAGTCCTGGACGGGCTTCCACTCCACCGTGGTGATGTCGGTGAGGCTTCCGGCACGGCAGGCAGAGGTGAAGAGCCCGAGGAACTCGGCCGATTGAATGCGCAGGTCCGATTCGGAGATCAGGTCCTGTCGCGCGGTGAGGGCGTCCAGCTGCTCGCGCAGCCACTCCTCCAGGATGGGCTTCTCGTGGCGGGTGAGGATCTCGGCGATGCGGCTCTGTCGGCTCGTCGTCATGGCCTCATCTCCGGATCGCGGCGGGGTTGCCACCCAGCGTCAGAGCGCGTCGGACCTCTGGCCGGACAGCTCCCACAGTCACACCGGGGGAACCGGGCTGCAATCCCGGGACGGAGGTCATCGGGGTAGGTGCCAACATCGACCCGTTCGGTCGATCACGCGGGCACGGCCGGCAACTCCACCCGGAACGTCGAGCCCTTCCCGACCTCGCTCTCGACCGTGAGGGTCCCGCGGTGGGCCGCCACGATGGCGTGACAGATGGACAGGCCGAGCCCCGTCCCCTTCCCCGCGTCCCGGGTGGTGAAGTAGGGCTCGAAGATTCGCTTCATGGTCTCCGGTGGGATGCCCTTTCCGTTGTCGACCACGTCGAGACGAACCATGCCCGCGTTGCCGGGTCCGATCCGGATGGTGATCTCTCCCGGACGCCCCGCCGGGATGGCGAGCGCGGCATTGGTGACGAGATTCACCACCACCTGCTGGAGCTGCCCTTCCGAACCCATGATGCTCGGGACCTCCGAGTTCTCCACGCGAACCGTCGCGGCCCTCTCCACCGAGACACTGAGCCATCGCATGGACGACTCGACGACCGCGAAGAGCTGGACCGGCATGCGCTCGGCATCGGGACGGCCGAAGCTGACGAGGTCCTTCACGATGTGGGCGATGGACGCGGCCCCGTCCTGGGCGTTGCCCAGGATCTCGACCATCTCGTCGGCTCGGCGAGCCAGGGCTTCGCGGTCGAGGGGGCCGGGTCGACGAAGGAGCTCTGCGAACTCCTTCATCTCGTGCATGGCGAGCGCCTGGCTCGCCATCTCTCCGGCGAGCGGATTGTTGATCTCGTGGGCGACTCCGGCCACCAGAGTACCCATGGCGGCGAGTCGCTGGGAGATCGCCAGCCTTCCCTCGAGCGAGCGGGCCTCCTCCTCCGCCGCCCGCCTCGCCCCGATGTCGGTGAGGACGACGCGCACCTCGGAGTCGGATCCGTCCTTGGAGCGGAGCCGGGTGGAGACCTCCGCATGGAGTACCGCCCCGTCACCGCGCTGGAAGTCGGCCTCGAAGGTCTGCGGCTCGCCGGCCCGGACCAGGGTCGAGAGCCGGAGGGCCCAGCGGTCGGCGTGCCCGCGGAGCATGAAGGCAGCCAGGGGGCGTCCGAGGAGCTTGCTGCGCTCGACACCGAGGAGGGTTGCGGTGGTCAGGTTCGCCTGCTTGATCCTCCCGTTCTCGTCGAGGCTGGCGTAGCCCACGGGAGCGAACTCGTACAGATCGATGTAGCGGTCCCGGGCCTCCTCCAGGGCGAGTTGCGCCCCGCACAGCTCCTGGTTCTGCATCTCCAGCTCGATCTGGTGGACCTGGAGCTCGTGACGGAGCGAAGTCGGGTCCCGGGACGAAGCCGTCGCCGGCGGATGGCGAAGGAGCTTCGCCTCCGCGTCGGTCCGCAGCTTCCCGCGGTCGTCCATGGCGAGCTTC
Organism: uncultured Anaeromyxobacter sp.; assembly: GCA_903874275.1. Taxonomy (GTDB): domain Bacteria; phylum Myxococcota; class Myxococcia; order Myxococcales; family Anaeromyxobacteraceae; genus CAIOAK01. The sequence continues at coordinate 1,497 of CAIQRS010000038.1, read as the reverse complement.
CTGGCCATGCTCCGCCCTTCCCTTACCCGGCCACCTCGGCGGGCGCCGCCGGCAACTCCACCCGGAACGTCGAACCCTTCCCGACCTCGCTCATCACCGTGAGCGTTCCGCCGTGGGCCGTCACGAGCGCGTGGCTGATCGAGAGGCCGAGCCCCATGCCCTGTCCCACGTCACCTGTGGTGAAGAATGGGTCGAAGATCCGGGACGCGATCTTCGGGTCGATGCCCACCCCGTTGTCGATGACGTCGAGGCGCGCCATTCCCGGACTGCCGGGCACCATCCGGAGGATGATCGTGCCGAACCTCGACGCATGAGTGGCCCTCGCCGCATTGGCGACCAAGGCCACCACCACCTGCTGGATCTGGCCGAAGGAGGCGACCACGTCGGGCGGGGCTCCGTTCTCCACCTTGACCGTCGCGACCCGGGTGACGGTTGCGGGCAACCAGCGCATGGCCTGCTGGACGACGTCCACGAGGCGGACCCTTGTCTTCTCCGAATCGGATCGTCCGAAGGCCTTCAGGTCCTTGACGATTCGCTCGATCCGCCTGGCGGCTTCCTGGGCCTCGTTCAGCATCTCGGCCACGGCGTCGAGGTGAACCGCTTCGGCCTTGCCTTCGACCGTGTCGCTCAGCTGGAGACGGTCACGGACCTTCAGGATGTTCTTCAGGGCCACCTCGATGTCGGAGAGAGTCGCCGTGAGCGGGTTGTTGACCTCGTGGGCAACTCCGGCCACCAGGGTTCCCATCGCGGCGAGGCGCGCTGACACCGCAAGCTGAGCCTGGGTCGCGCGCAGCTCCTCCTCCACTCGCTTGTGCTCCGTGATGTCGGCCAGTGCGATCCGGAACACCGGCCCCGATTCACTCCAGGCGGGCACGAGTTCCAGCCAGCCGTAGAACTGGGTCCCGTCTGGCCGCCGCAGCTTGACCTCGACGGCCTGCCTCTCGCCGTGCCTCGACGCCTTGACGAAGAGGAGGTGCCAGCGGTCCCCGTCCTCAGGATCTACGAAGGCAGAGAACTGCCTCCCTACCAGGAGTTGTCGATCCAGACCGAGCAGGGACCCGCCGGTCAGGTTCACCCCCGTGATGAGCCCGCTCTCCCCGACCGTGAAGTAGCCGACCGGAGAGAAGTCGTAGAGATCCACGAAGCGGTCGCGGGTCTCCTCCAGCTCCGCCTGGGTGCGCCGCAGCTCGTCGTTCTGCATCTCCAGTTCGATCTGGTGGACCTGGAGTTCGTGCAGGTGCTCACTCGACGGAGGCTGCGACGCCTCCGCTGGAGGGTCGCGAAGGAATCGCTCCTCCGCGTCCGCCCGCAACTTCTTGCGGTCATCGGTGATGGATTTCTTCGCCAGATCACACCCCCGAGCGGCTGGCGCTGCTCCCAGGGGGATGGTCTCATCCATCGGACCGACGAGGTCCATTTAGTTGTGCAGCGCCCCAAGTGGCCGGGAGGGGGGGCGATCTTCTTGGAGTATTCCGGGATGCCGCTGCCCGCCGACGC
>CAIQRS010000037.1 GCA_903874275.1 uncultured Anaeromyxobacter sp. | reverse complement strand
GTCCAGGTGGTCGCCTTCGCCACTGGTGTTCCTCCCGATATCTACGAATTTCACCTCTACACCGGGAATTCCACCACCCTCTCCGGTACTCAAGCCATCTAGTATCGAACGCACTTCCTCGGTTAAGCCGAGGGCTTTCACATCCGACTTGGTTGGCCGCCTACACGCGCTTTACGCCCAATAATTCCGAACAACGCTAGCACCCTCTGTATTACCGCGGCTGCTGGCACAGAGTTAGCCGGTGCTTCCTTTGGAGGTACCGTCGTCAGACCGGATTGTTCACCCGGCCCTTATTCGTCCCTCCCGACAGTGCTTTACGATCCGAAGACCTTCATCACACACGCGGCGTTGCTGCGTCAGGCTTTCGCCCATTGCGCAAGATTCCCCACTGCTGCCTCCCGTAGGAGTCTGGACCGTGTCTCAGTTCCAGTGTGGCTGATCGTCCTCTCAGACCAGCTACCCGTCGTAGCCTTGGTGGGCCATTACCCCGCCAACTAGCTGATGGGCCGCGGGCTCATCCTGAAGTGATAGCTTGTATACAGAGGCCACCTTTTCCCCCAGGAACCGAAGTTCCCGTGGTCTCATCCGGCATTAGCACCCCTTTCGGGGAGTTATTCCGGGCTTCAGGGCAGATTACCCACGTGTTACGCACCCGTGCGCCACTGTACTCACCCTTGCGGGCTTTCCCGTTCGACTTGCATGTGTTAGGCACGCCGCCAGCGTTCGTTCTGAGCCAGGATCAAACTCTCCAATTAAGAGTTTGTATCCCTGCCCGGACCCCTTGCGAGGTCACGTGGCATGGTGTGATACGAATTATTTTGTTCACTCAAGGAACGCGGTGATCCGCATTCCGTCGTAGGCTTGCTATTCAGTTTTCAAAGACCGAGCCTTGCCCCCGGCAGGCGAGATCGCGTCTCGCATTCCGGCCCTGGACAGCTTCGGAGTCTCGAGGACAACCGTGCTTCGTCGAGGGGGGAGGCATTTACATCAGCCACCCGGTTGCCGTCAAGAGGAAATGTCGACACGAGTTCGACACGCCTCCGTAACGGCGGCAGGGACCCGTAATATAGCGGCGGGTCCCTGGGTGTCAAGCGCTGGATCCCCGGTTTCGAGGGTACCATCGCCCGACCTTTCCACGGCCCGGACCGGTCCGAAATTCCCTAGGAATCTCGATGGTCCTTCGTGCGTCGCGAACGGCTATCGGCCTCGCGCCCGCCCCCGGAACCCAGTGCCCTTTCGAGCATTCGTTCCGTCCGTGGGGCGCGCTTTCTAGCGCCCTCTGGCCCGGTGTGTCAACACCCTTCGAAAGAAAGTTCGTGGATCAGACGCCCCAGGCCGAAAGGTCGGCCCTTTCCACGAGGCAAGTCGCCGCGATCGCGGCCTGATCCGGGTCGGGGGCCCCCGTCCGCACCGCCCGCGCCGTCCGGGAGATCGCCGAGAGCCGCCCGAGCGCCTCCTCGAGCCGGTCGTTCACGATCACGTACCGGTAGCGGGCCGCGGCGCGGGACACCTCGGTGCGCGCGGCGGCCAGGCGCAGCCGGACGGCTTCGTCACTCTCGGTGGAACGACCGCGCAGGCGCCGCTCCAGCTCGGCCGGGGACGGCGGCACCACCAGCACCGAGACCGCCTGGGCCGGCCAGCGGTCCAGGATCTGGCTCCCGCCCTGCACGTCGATGTCGAAGACCGCCACCGCTCCGGCGTCCAGGGCCTCCTCGACCGTTGCACGCAGGGTCCCATAGGACCTTCCGTGAACCTCGGCCCACTCGGCGAAGTCCCCGGCCGCGACCCGGGCGGCGAAATCCCCGGGCGACAGGAAGTGGTAGTCCACGCCGTCCCGCTCCGACCCGCGGGGCGGCCGGGTGGTGGCCGAGACCGAGAACCGTGCACCCGGAGTGACACCGACGAATCTTCGCGCCAGCGTGGTCTTTCCCGCTCCCGATGGCGCCGAGATCACCAGCAGCTGCCCGGGGGCGGAGGCCTCACTCGACATTCTGGACCTGCTCCCGCATGCGCTCGATCTCGGCCTTGAGCGAGACCACGGCCGCGGCGCCCTCGGCGCTCTGCGACTTGGACCCGACCGTGTTCGCCTCCCGGTGCATCTCCTGCACGAGGAAGTCCATCTTGCGTCCGGCCGGCTCGCCCGAGGCGAGCAGCCCGCGCATCTGGGCCACGTGGCTGGCCAGCCGGGTCAGCTCCTCGGTCACGTCGGTGCGGTCGGCGAAGAGCGCCACCTCGGTGGCCAGCCGCACCGGGTCGGGCGCCAGCCCGCGGGAGAGCTCGGCCACCCGCTCGTGGAGGCGGGCGCGGTAGTCCTCCACCGAGCGTGGAGAGAGCCCGGCCAGCCTCGACGCCACCCCCTCCACCACCGAGAGCCTCCCTTCCAGGTCCCGGGCCAGGGCCGCCCCTTCCCGCTCCCGCATGGAGATCAGCGCGTCGAGGGCGGCCGTGAGGGCCTCCCCGGCGGCGGACCGGGCCGACTCGAGGTCCACCGCCCGCTCCTCCAGCGTCACCACGCCGGCGGCGGCGAGCACCTCGGAGAGCGAGACCTGCCCGGAGAGCCCCAGTCGCGCCCGGACCTCCTCGAAGGCCCTGGCGTACTCGGCGGCGAGGTCCACGTCCACCCGCGGGGAGAGCGTGGCGCGCGCCGCCGTCCGTCGCAGGGAGAACTCCACCCCGCCCCGGGCCAGCCGGTCCTTCACCTGCCGGACCAGGTCGGTCTCCAGCGCCGCCATCTCCCGGGGGAGGCGGGCCTTCACCTCGCAGAACTTGTGGTTCACCGAGCGGACCTCGACCTCCATGGTCTCGTCGGCGGCGCCGCCCCGTCCGGCGCCAAAGCCGGTCATGCTCCGGATCATTCGGTCTTCCTCGCCTGGGCGCCCGGTTCCGCCCCCGCCGCGAGCAGGGCGCGCGCCTGGCGCTCCACCTCGGTCACCGGGAGTTCGGTCATGCAGTGGTGGTGTCCGAGCGGACAGCGCTCCGGACCGTGATCGTGGCACGGGGAGCAGTCGAGCTCCACGCGGACCACCCGGTCCCCCTGCCCGAGGACGTGGCGCCCCGGGTCGGTGGGGCCGAAGAGGAGCACGGTGGGGCGCCCCAGGGCGCGGGCGCAGTGCACCAGGCCGGTGTCGCCCCCGACCACGAGGTCGCAGCGGGAGAGCAGCGCGAGGGCCTCGGCGATGGAGTTCCCGGTGGTGTCGATCACCGCGACTCCGCTGCCTTCGGCGATGGCACGGGCCATCTCCCGCTCGGAGGGACCGCCCAGGACGAGGATGGTGGCCCCGGACGCGGCCAGCCGGCGCGCCAGGTCGGCGAAGCGCTCCTCGCCCCAGCGCTTGGTGGCCCACTCGGCGCCCGGGACGATGCCGATCACCGGGCGGCGGGCTCCCCGGAGCACCTCGGCCGCGTAGCCCGCCAGTTCCGGGGGAGGGTCGAGGGCCAGGCGCCGGTCGTCGGTGGGGGCGCCGGCCCGGCCGGCCAGCGCGAGCGAGCGCTCCACGAAGGGGCGTCCCCTGTCGAGCACGACCCGCTCGTTGCAGAGCGGCGCGTAGCCGATGCGGCGCGGCGCCCGGGAGAGCCAGGCCACCGATCCGGATCGCGCCGAGGGGTGGGACACCAGCGCCACGTCGGGCGCGAACGCGCGCAAACGGGCACCCAGCCGCAGGATCCCGCGCAGGCCGGCGTCGGCCCGCCGCTTGTCGAAGACGAAGACCTCGTCCACCCCCGGGAGCCCCTTCGCGACGGCCTCGCCCCGCGGCGAGACGACGAGCCCGACCTCGCTCCCCGGCCAGCGCGCCTTGAGCGCACGCACCGCGGGACCGAGGAAGACCGTGTCGCCGAGGAAGGCCGGGTGGACGAGGAGGAAGCGCACGGGGTCAGGGGAGCGGCTTCGCCTCCTCGACCAGCATGACCGGGATCCCGTCCCGGATGTCGTAGGCGAGCCGGCAACGGGTGCAGTGGATCTCGCCCCGGTCCTCGTGGAACTCGAGATCCCCCTTGCACTTCGGGCAGGCCAGGATCTCCTTCAACTCGGACGCGAGCGCCATCGACACCTCCGTCCGGACCTCATACCCCGGGGTGGAGGGGGGCTGCAACGAGGAGGACCGCTACGCCGGCGGCAGCCTGCGCACCCGCTCGAGGAACGTCTCCACCGCCCTGCCCCGCGCCTCCTCGGTGAAGACCGTCCGCATCCGCTCCCGCGCCGCCTCCCCCATCGACCGCCCGCGATCCGGCAGCGCGAGGACCCCGACGATCGCGTCCCCGAGCGCGGCCACGTCGTCCGGGGGAGCCAGCAGGCCGGTCACCCCGTGCACGATGCTCTCGGCCGGGGCCCCGAAGGCCCAGGCCACCCCCGCCCGCCCGCAGGCCATGCCCTCGAGGAGCGCCCGGCAGGTGCCGTCGTTTCCCTCGGCGAGCAGGACCTTCGCGTCGAAGGTGCGATAGGCCGCGGCCAGCTCTGGTCCACGCCGGTAGCCGGCGAAGATCACCCGGTCGGCGAGGCCGCTCCGCTCCACGTGGGCGCGCAGGTCGGGGAGCCCCTCCCCTCGCCCGACGATGACGAGGCGCGCCTCCGGAAGCCGGCCCGCCACCCGCCCGAAGGCCTCCAGGAGCTCGGCGTGGCGCCGGTCCGGCTTCACCCGCGAGACGATCCCGACCACCGGGGCGTCCGGCGAGATGCCCAGCTCCCCGCGCAGGTCGGGCCCCTCGGGCGTGAAGGCCTCGGCGTCCACGGCGCCGCGGGCGATGCCCACCCGCTCGGCGGGGATCCGGAAGCGCTCGCGCAGGATGGCCGCGTGGGCCTCGCAGACGGCCAGCAGGCCGTCGGTGTGACGGTGGACCCAGCCCTGCATCCCCCGGTCGGCCAGGGAGCGGGAGGAGTGGACGGTTCGCACCACCCGCGTCGCCCCCCGGGCCACGGAGAGGACCGAAAGCACGTGGTCGTGGGAGAAGTTGGCGTGGACCACGTCGAACCCGCGGGCCACGCGCCGCAGCCGGCCCAGGTCGCGGACGAACTCCACGGCACCGGCCTTGGTGGAGAGCGCGAGCAGGATCCGCGGGGGGAAGCCCTCGGCGGCGAGCCGCTCCCGGAGGTCACCTTCCCGGCGGCCGTCCACCTCCACCTCCACGTGGTGCCCGCGACGGGAGAGCCAGCGGGCCACCGAGGTCATGGGCTCGGCCGGGCCGGTCCAGACCGGCGAGGAGAGCAGCTCGAGGATCCTCACCCGACGAGCTCGAAGTTCCGGTACTCGCCGATGCGGACGCCGGTGGCGGCCTCGAAGAGGTCGAGGAGGTCCTCGCGGAGGTGGCCGGGACGGATCCGACGGCGGCGGGGCTCGAAGACCCAGTCCTCGGAGGCCACCCGCGCGGCCATGGTGGCGGGGTGGGTGCCCTCGAATGGGCGGACCTTCTCCTCGACGTCGTAGGAGAATCCCTCGCTGAGCCTGCGCCGCCGCGCCTCGTCCCCCTGGTAGAGCCGCTCGAACTCGGCCAGCTTCTCGGTCTGCTGGTCGGGGGGGCGCACCCACCCGTAGTGGAAGACCCGGGCGCCGGAGCCCGCCACGCGCAGCTTGCGCGCCGGGTCGCCGGGCTTGAGCGACCGCGGCCGCTCGCCCTTGAACCCGGGCGGCGGCGCCCAGACGCGGAACCCCTGCGCGTCCTTCCAGGAGCGCACGTCGATGCCGGCCTTGAAGGCGCGCACCTCCTGCCGGTACCAGCGCCGGGCCACGCCCACGGTGTGGAACGAGCCGTAGAAGTGGACGTAGTCGAAGATCAGCCCTTCCACCGCCGGGTCCTCGTGCATGCGCCGCAGGGCCTCCCGGATGCCGGGGTGATCGTCCTCGTGCAGGACCTCGTCGGCCTGGAGGTAGAGGAACGAGTCGCCGGTGCAGGCGTCGAGCGCGATGTCGGTCTGCTCGGCGAGCACCCGACCGCGCACCAGGCTCTCCTCGTCCCAGACCGACTCGACCACCACGATTCGCGGGTCGCCGATCCCGCGCACCAGCTCGAGCGTGCCGTCGTCGGAGCGCCCGACGTTGACCACCATCTCGTCCACCAGCGGGAGCGCCGACCGGATCGACTCGGCGAGGGGATAGCGGAGCCGGACGGCGTTGCGGGCGAAGGTGAAGCCCGAGACCTTCAACGGCGCCTCCGCGGCGCCAGCCGCCGCAGGATGTCCGTGGTGGAGTGGTCCTTGGGGTCGCCGGCCACCGCCACCCGGCCCCCGTGCCTCCGGACCTCCTCAGCCTCCGGGATGGTCTCCGGGGTGTAGTCGGTGCCCTTCACCTGCCAGTCCGGCTTCAGCTTGCGGATGAGCGGGACCACGGTCTTCGAGCCGAAGACGACCACGTGGTCCACGCAGGAGAGCGCGGCCACGATCTCGGCCCGCTCGCCCTCCGGCACCACCGGCCGACCCGGCCCCTTGTTGCGCCGGGTGGAGGCGTCGCTGTTCACCGCGACCACCAGCACGTCGGCCAGCGACTTCGCCCCCTGGAGATACCGGAGGTGCCCCACGTGGAAGAGGTCGAAGATGCCGTTGGCCAGCGCGATGGACTTCCCGGCCCGGCGGGTCCGGGCGCGAAGCGCGGGGAGGTCCGAGATGCGGAGCCGGATGGTCATGGGGCTTCCAGCAGTTCGCGCAGGATCTCGCCCCGGTCCACCGTGGCCGTGCCGGCCTTCTGGACGACGATCGACGCCGCCACGTTGGCGAGGCGCATGGCATCCGCGGCGCTCGCGCCGGAGGCGATGGCGGCGGCGTAGGTGGCCGCCACGGTGTCGCCGGCGCCGGTGACGTCCACCGCGTCCTTCTCGCCGTGGGCGTCGAGGTGCAGGGGCGGGCGGCCGCGCTCGAAGAGCGACATCCCGTTGCGGCCGCGGGTCACGAGGAGGCTCTGGCAGCCGAGGCGCCGCTGCAGCGAGCGGGCGGCGCGCGCCAGCCCCGAAGGCGTGGAGGCGCGGATGCCGGTGGCGGCCTCCAGCTCCGTCTCGTTGGGCTTCAGCATGGTGAGGCCGGAGAACGTGTTGAGCGCGTAGCGGGAGTCCACGCAGACCGGGATGCCCTGGCGCCGGAGGGCGCGGAGCGCCTCGATCACCCGCGGGGAGAGGACTCCGGAGCCGTAGTCGCTGGCCAGCACCGCGGTGGCGCCGCGGGCCGCGCGGAGCAGGTCGTCGATGAGCCGCCGCTCGACGGCCGCCGGGACCGGCTCGGGGGTGCGGTCCACCCGGAGCATCTGCTGGCGGCGCGTGGACCGCCCGCCGGCCAGGATGCGGGTCTTGGCCTCGGTGGCCCGCCCGTGCACCCGCTGCACTCCCTTCACGTCCACCGAGCCGGCCCGCAGGACCCCGAGGAGCCTCGAGCCGAGGGCGTCGTGGCCGACCAGCCCCACGGCCCGGACCTCGACGCCGAGCGAGGCCAGGTTCTGGGCCGCGTTGCCCGCCCCCCCGGGCGCGAGCTCGCTCCGCTCGAAGCGCACGATGAGGACCGGGGCCTCGCGGCTGATGCGCTCGGTCTCGCCGTAGACGTACTCGTCGGCGACGAAATCCCCCACCACGACCACGCGGCTCTTCACGAACTTCTGGAGGAGCGGGGCCAGCGGCGCGAGGTGGGGCGGCTTGCTCCGGACCATGGCCGTGTCTACTCCGCGCCCTCGGTGGGGTCAATTCGCCGGGCCTTGCGCTTCCTGCCCCCGTCCGCCGGAGGGCGCGTCTTCCACCTGCGGTGGAGCCAGTACCAGCGGTCGGGGTAGAGCCGGATCCAGCGCTCCAGCCGGTCGTTCAGGTCCTGCATGAAGGCGAGGACGTCGGCCTCGCGATCGCCGGTGTCGGGGGGTTCGAGCGGCCCCTCCAGGACGATCTGGTGTCGCCCGTCCTCGAGCGGGACGTCGAGGGCGAAGAAGACCACCGCGCCCGAGCGCATGGCCAGGTAGGCCGGGGTCGGGGCGGTCGCCGCCGGCACCCCGAAGAAGGTGGGGAAGATGGCGCGGTGGCCAGGCATGTTCTGGTCGATTACGTAGCCGAGGATCTTCCCCTCGCGCATGGCGCGCTGGGCCGCCTTGAGCGTCTCGCCGCGGGTGACCTCGAGCACCTCGAGGCCGGCCTTCGATCGCCCCTTGTTCCAGAAGCGGCCGAACCAGCCGCCGCCCATCCGGCGCACCACCATGGCGATGGCGTAGCCCTGCAGGTTGTGCACCGCTGCCAGGTTCTCGAAGTTGCCGAAGTGGGCGGTGCAGACCAGCATCGGGCGACCGGACTTCAGCGCCGCCAGCGTGACCTCCCGCATGTGCGGGTCGTAGACGAACATCTGCTCGAGCTCGGCCTCGTCCAGCTTCGTGACCAGCAGGAACTCGAGGGCCATCTGTCCGATGTTGACGAAGGTCCGCTTCCCCACGTCGCGGCGCTTCGCCTCGGTCCATTCGGGGAAGGCGAGCCGCAGGTTCTCCATGATCACGCCACGACGGACGTGGAGGATCCAGAGGAGCCAGCCCAGCCCTCGGCCCATCCCGACCAGGAAGCGCCTCATTCCGTCGATCCCCCAAGCAGTGCGGCGCAGAGCGCCGCACCGAGCACTTCCTCCCCCCGCAGCACCTCCGCGTCGATCCGCACCGCGAAGATCCGTGGATCCCCCGCCACCGCCTCCGGCAACCTCACCGCATCCTTCTCCGTCGTCACCATCCACTCCCCCCCTTCCCTCCGCACCGCCTCCATCGCGGCAACCACTTCCCTCTCCGAGAACCGATGATGATCCGGAAACGGGTACTCCCCCACCACCTTCGCCCCCAGCCCCTCCACCGTTCTCCGCACGTTCTCCGGCCTCGCGACACCGGTGAGCAGCCCCACCCGCCTCCCCGCCAGCTCCGAGAGCGGAATGCTCCCTTCCAGCCTTCCATTCGTCAGGTCCCTGGCTGCGTGGCGCGAATCGATCGGATCATTCCCGGTGAAGTCCCTGGCGAGAGCCCGGAGCGCGTCGAGCTCGCCCGCCCCGGCCCGGTCGGCGTGGGTGAGCCACACCAGCCCGGCCCGGGAGAGCGCGGACCTGGGTTCCCGGTTCGGTCCGAACGGGAGGCAGTGGCCGTTTCCCCAGGGGTTCGACGCGTCGAGAACCACCACGTCGAGGTCACGGCGCAGGCGCCGGTGCTGGAATCCGTCGTCGAGCAGGAGCACATCGGCCCCCGCCGCGACGGCCACCGGTGCGAGGCGCGCCCGATCCGGCCCGCACAGCACCCGGAGCCCCGGCAGCCGCCGCGCCAGCAGGACCGGCTCGTCCCCTCCGGCGGCGGCGTCGAGCAGCAACCGCTCCCCGTCCGACACCACCCGGTCGTCGCCACGGGTCGCGCCGTAGCCGCGGGAGAGCACCGCGGGCCTGCGTCCGGCCCCGAGAAGCCTCCCGGCGATGGCCAGCGCCACCGGGGTCTTGCCAGCGCCGCCCACGGCCAGGTTGCCCACCGAGATCACCGGCACCGTGGCCTGCTTGGAGGAAAGGACCCCGGCGTCGTGGAGCGCGCCCCGAGCAGCCGCTCCGGCCCGGAAGAGCCCCTCGGCGAGGAGGAGGGGCGCCCCGAGCAGCCGGTCGCCCGGGGACGGGCGCGGGCTCCACCAGAGCCGCTCCCGCAGGCCGGCTCCCCTCGCCGCGCTCACTGCACTCCCTTCGGCCGCGGGATGGCTCGCAGCATGTGGTCCACGTTTCGCGCGCTGGCCCCCCGCACCGCGCCCACCGCCTCGCGCGCCATGGCGCCGAGCCGCAGGATCTCGTCGGGTCGGGAGAGGAGCTCGCGGGCCACCTTGAGGAGCTGCTCGGGGGTCGCCACCTGGATGCCGCCGCGCCCCACCAGCACCTGCACGCTGTCCTTGAAGCTCTGCATGTGCGGACCGAAGAGGACCGGCTTCCCCTGTCCGGCGGGCTCCAGCACGTTCTGCCCCCCGCGCCGGACGAAGCTGCCCCCCACGAAGGCCAGCGTCGCCAGCCGGTAGGCGGCGGCCAGCTCGCCGATGGTGTCCAGCACCACGACCTGGACCGGCCCCCCGGGGGCCCCGGCGCTGCGCAGGCGGGCCGTGAGCCCGGCCCCCTGGGCGATGGCGACGATCTTCCCGGCCCGCTCCACGTAGCGCGGCGCCACCACCATCTGGAGCCCCGGGAAGTCGGCCGCGAGCTTCCGGTAGACCTCCACGAGGAGCTCCTCCTCCCCGTCGTGGGTGGAGCCGGCGATGAAGACCGGCCGGCCGGGGTCGAGCGCGAGGGCGGCGCGGAGCACCGCGTCGTCGCCGCGGGGGCGGTCGAGCACCAGCGCGTCGAACTTGGTGTTGCCGGTGACCCAGACCCGGTCGGGCGGGGCGCCGAGCTGCAGCGCCCGCTCGGCCTCCTCGTCGGAGCGCATGAGGAACAGCGTGATGGAGCGCAGCGGCTTGCCCACCGCGCGGAAGAAGGTCCGGTACCGGGAGAGCTTCTCGGGCGCGAACCGGCCGTTGGTGAGCGCGATGCGCACCCCGGCCTTGCGCGCGGCCCGGATGAGGTTGGGCCAGATCTCGGTGTACTCGAGCACGAGCAGGTCGGGGCGCAGCGTGGCCATGGCCCGCCGGGTCGCGCCCGGGAGGTCGTACGGGGCGTAGACGACGACGTCGGCCTCGCGGATCTTGGCCCGCGCCATCTCCAGGCCGCTGTTGGTGATGGTGGTGACGACCAGGCAGCACCCCGGGACGCGCTGCTTCAGCTCGCGCATCATGGGCTGGAGCGAGAGCAGGTCGCCGGCGCTGGCGCCGTGGAGCCAGATGCGCGGCGAGCCCGTCCCCGGGGCCTCCCGGGACCGGTAGAACCCGAGCCGCTCCCGGATCCCGTGGCGCAGCTTGGGGTGGAAGAGCAGCATCGGCAGCAGCAGGACGGCCGCCAGGTAGCTCCCGATCGCGTAGAGGGCGTGCACGGTCGTCCGGTCCTACTCCACGCGCACCGGGTTGGTGAAGATCCAGGGAGCGCCGGCGATGCGCCCCTCCACCCGCCACGCCCCGCGAGGGCACGGCCCTCCGCAGTTCCACGCCCACCCTGGCGGCGCGGAGGAGAAGGTCCCCATCGGGGCGCCGTCGCGGAAGAGGTGCCAGGCGACCTTCGCCCGAGGGGGCACCGTGGCGCGGAGTTCGATCCGGTCCCCCGCCGGGGAGACCGAGAGCCGGACGCCGCTCGCCGGGGCGACGGCGTCGATCGTGCACCATGCGCTCCCGTCGAGGAGGGCGTGCCGGACGGCGTCCACGTCGGCGGGTCCGTCGCCGGTGGGGGCGACCGGTACGTGCATGCTGAAGGCCTCGAAGGCGGCCCCGTAGGTCGGCCAGCCGTGGGCGTCGGATGCGCAGAGGAGCGCCACGCTGCGCCGCGCCGAGGCGGCGTCGAAGCGGTCGAGCTCCCGGGCCGGGTCCTGGTAGAACGCCAGCATCGAGCGCCCCGGGTCCCAGGGGAGCACGAGGAGCGCCTTGCCGGCCCGCCACCAGGCGTGGTCCCGCTGCACCAGCCCCCAGAAGGTGTCGTTCGAGACCACCTCCATGCCCGCCCAGTCGTCCCGGGCCCAACGGGTGAAGGGCCGTCCAGGGTGGAAGGGGTGGGCGAGGACGGCGTCGCCGCCGAGGCGCGCCACGGTCCCGAGTGCATCCTTCTGCCGCTCCTCCTTCGCCAGCGCGCGGGGGAGCGCCAGCCCGACCACGTGGCCGTAGGGAGCGGAGACCTCGGTGGCCGGGATCACCAGGACTCCGTCGCGCCAGCCGCCGTCCTCCGGCGCGAGGACGTTGTGGTCGGCGATCACGAGGAACTGCAGCCCCGCCTCCCGGGCCGCTCGCACGACCTCGTCGAGGCTGCCCGTCCCGTCGCTGCGGGTGGTGTGGACGTGCCAGGCGCCCCGCAGCTCGCCGGCGGGCGGAGGGGGCCTGGGCGCGCGCCGCGACCGGGTGAAGAGCCCGAAGGCCACCCAGGCGGCGAGCAGCGCGCCGAGCACCAGGCCGGCCCGCCGCCAGGTCATCCGGCCGGCGCCTCGGCGGCCGTTCCGCCCTCGTAGATCCGGTAGAGCCGGGCGTACTCGCCGCTCCGCGCCAGGAGCTCCTCGTGGCGCCCCTCCTCGGCCACGCGCCCCTGCGACAGGACGACGATCCGGTCGGCGTTGCGGATGGTGGAGAGCCGGTGGGCGATGACCAGCGTGGTGCGGTGCGCCCCCTGGCCGCCCTCGCCGATGCCCATGAGCCGCTCCAGCGCCCGCTGGACCTCCCGCTCGCTCTCGGCGTCGAGCGCGCTCGTGGCCTCGTCGAGGAGCAGGATGGGCGCGTCCTTCAGGAAGGCCCGGGCGATGGCGATGCGCTGCCGCTGCCCGCCGGAGAGCATGACGCCCCGCTCCCCCACCACGGTGTCGTAGCCCTGGGGCAGCGCACGGATGAACTCCTCGGCGTGGGCCATGCGCGCGGCGCGCTCCACCTCGGCGAGCGGGATGTCGGGGCGCCCGTAGGCGATGTTGGAGCGGACCGAGGTGTTGAAGAGCACCGTCTCCTGGGTGACCAGCGCGATGCCGGAGCGCAGGCTCGAGAGCGTGCCCTGGCGGACGTCCACGCCGTCGATGGTGATGCGACCACCGGTGACGTCCCAGAACCGGGGCAGGAGGTTGGCCACGGTGGTCTTCCCGCCGCCCGAACTGCCCACCAGCGCCACCACCTCCCCCTTCCGCACGGTGATGGAGATGCCGTGGAGGACCGGCCGGTCGCCGTAGGAGAAGGTGACGTCCTCGTAGCGGATGGCGTCGCCGAGCGGCGGGAGCGCCACCTTGCCGTCGTCGGGGACGTCGGTCCGGGCGTCGAGGATCTCGAAGATCCGCTCGCCGGCCGCGGCTCCCACCATGGCCACCTGCCCCACCTTGCCGAGCGACTTCACCGGCGTGTAGAGCAGCAGGATGGCGGTCACGAAGGAGAAGAACTTCCCGGCCGGCAGCGCCCCCGAGACGATTCCCTCCCCCACCCACCAGATGGCGATGCCGATGCCCACGGCGGCCATCACCTCCATGAGCGGCGAGGAGAAGGCGCGCACGGCGACGCTTCGCCGCATGTAGCGGAGCCAGCGCTCGTTCTCCTCCCGGAAGCGGGACGACTCCCAGCTCTCCATGCCGTAGGCCTGGACCACCCGGATCCCGGAGAGGCTCTCCTGGACCAGCTCGGAGATCTTGCCCAGCGTGGACTGGGACTGGACCGTGACCTTCTTCAGCCTCTTCGCGATGCGCACCACCGGGAGGATGGTGATGGGGATGGCGACGAAGGTGACCAGGGAGAGCTTCCAGTCGATGAGGAAGCAATTGGCCAGCATCACCAGCACGGTGAGGCCGTCCCGCAGGTAGCTGGCGATGGCGGTGGAGACGGCGGCCTCCACGGCCTGTACGTCGTTGCCCACGCGGGAGAGCAGGTCGCCGGAGTGGCGGCGGGCGTAGAAGGACGGGGAGAGCCGGAGCAGGTGGTCGAAGAGCGCCAGACGCAGGTCGGCGATGATCCGCTGGCTGGTGGTCCCCATGAGGTAGCCCTGGCCGAAGAAGGCCACCCCCTTCACCAGGGCCACCGTGATCACCACCCAGGGCAGCACCCGCAGCGCCTGCGAGCGGTCCACCCCCTGGGCCCACCCCGCCAGCGCGGAGTCGCCGGGGAGGAGCCGGGCCAGCGACCCCATGGCCCCGACCTGCCCGGTGAAGAGGAACTCGAGCACCGGCCCGAGCAGGTTCACGTACATGGCGGTGGCGAGCGCGAGGATCGCCATGCACCCGAAGGCGGCGAGGAAGCGCCATCGGTAGGGCGCGGCGTAGGCGAGGAGGCGGAGGTAGGTGCGCAATGGGATTCCGGCGAGGTCGGTGCCGCATTGTCACAGGGGATCGGGCGGACCGCCAGCAGGAGTGGCGGGGCGGCGTCCGGGGGCTATGTAGCGGGGATGTCCGCGCGGGTCGACCTGGTGGCCCTTCACGCCGAGGAGTACGCCGCCGGTCGCGCTCCCCGCGTCGTGCCCACCACGCCGGCGCGCTACCTCTCCCTGGACGGCGCCGGGGAGTTCCAGGGCGAGAGGTTCGTCGAGCAGGCGCTCTCGCTCTCGACCCTGCTGCGGGAGCTGCGCGCCCGGGCCAGGCGGGAGGCCGGCAAGGACTTCCGCCTCCCCCCGCTGGAGGTCCTGCTCGGCGCACGGCGCGCCCCGGGCGTCGAGGTGGACCCGGGAGCCCCGGTCTCCTGGAAGCTCCTCCTGCGCATCCCGGCCTTCGTCCGGTCGAGCGACCTGGCCGCGCTGGCCGGCGAGCAGGCAGGAAACGGGCACGCCCTGCCGGCGGCGCGGCTCGAGGAACTGCGCGAGGGGCGGTGCATCCAGGCCCTGCACGTGGGCCCTCCGGCCGGGATCGCCGGGACGCTGGACCGGATGCGGCGGGCCGCCGCCGACCAGGACCTGGTGGTCCGCGGACGGCTCCACCAGGTGTGGCTCTCCGACCCGGCGCGGACGCCGGTGGGGAGGCGACGGACCCTCCTTCGACTCCCCGTGAAAGCTCGCTGACCGCCGGGGCCGCTACTTCTCCTCCTCGGCCCCCTTCACCTTCCCCTCGGCGCGCCGCTTCTCGATGATCTTCTGGGCCGAGTACGGGG
Source organism: uncultured Anaeromyxobacter sp. (assembly GCA_903874275.1). GTDB lineage: Bacteria > Myxococcota > Myxococcia > Myxococcales > Anaeromyxobacteraceae > CAIOAK01. The sequence continues at coordinate 6,479 of CAIQRS010000037.1, read as the reverse complement.
GAACCGGGTCGAAGTGCGACGGCTCCATGGTGAAGTAGCCGACACCCTGGGTGAGCGAGCGGAGGTCGGCGTCGTAGGTCATGGCCTCGGCGTGGGGGCAGAGGGCCCGGATGACCACGCCGCGGGCGGCCGGCTCCATGCCCTGGACCTTGGCCCGCCGGCTGTTCAGGTCGCCCATGACCGCGCCCACGGACTCCTCGGGGACGCGTACGTCGAGCGTCATGACCGGCTCGAGGAGGATGGGGCGGGCCCCCTCCATGGCCTTCGTGAAGCCCATCGAGCCGGCGATCTGGAAGGCCATGTCGGAGCTGTCCACGTCGTGGTAGCTGCCGAAGACCAGCTTGGCCTGGAAGTCCACCACCGGGTAGCCGGCCAGGGGCCCCGAGTGGAGGGCGTTGCGGATGCCCTTCTCCACCGACGGGATGAACTGGCGCGGGATGACGCCGCCCACGATGGCGTCCTCGAACTCGAACCCTGCTCCGCGAGCCAGCGGGATGAGCTCGACGGTGCAGTCGCCGTACTGGCCGTGGCCGCCGGTCTGGCGCTTGAACTTGCCCTGGGCCTTGGACGGGGCGGTGATGGTCTCGAGGTAGGCCGGGGTGGGCACGGACAGCACGATCTCCACCGAGTGCTTGCGCTTCAGCCGCTCGACGGTGACCTCGATGTGGGCCTGGCCCACCGCCTTGAGCAGGAACTCGCCGGTGTCTGGATTGCGCTGCAGGTCGAGCGAGGGGTCCTCCTCGATGAGCTTGTGGATGGCGGCGGCCGCCTTGTCGTCGGCGCCCCCCTTGGCCTGGATGGCGTAGGCCACCGGACGGTTGGGCTGCCGGAAGTCGGGCAGCAGGATGGGCGCATCGCGGTCGCAGAGGGTGTCGCCGGTGCGGGCGTCCTTGAGCTTGAGCAGCACCACCACGTCGCCGGGGCCGGCCGACGGGACCTCCACCGTCTGGGCGCCGTCGGTGCGGAAGAGGCGGGAGACCCGCTCCTCGCTGCGGGTGCGCGGGTTCATCACCGTGGCCTCGGCCTTGAGCGTGCCGGAGAGGATCCGCAGGTAGTCCACCCGGCCGGCGAAGTGGTCGATGGTGGTGCGGAACACCTGGGCGCAGAACGGCGCCCCGGCGTCGGCGCGGCGCTCCAGCGGGGCGCCGTGCAGGTCCACGCCCTTCACCGGTCGGGCCTCGGGCGCGGGCAGCAGCCGAACCACGAGGTCGAGCAGTTCGCGGACGCCCACCCCGGGCTTGGCGGCGACCACCGCCACCGGGAGGAGCTTCTGCTGGGCGGCGCCGGAGGCCAGCCCCCGCTCGATCTCCTCGGCGGTGAGCGCCGTGCCCTCCAGGTACTTGCCCAGAAGCTCGTCGTCCGACTCGGCGGCCGCCTCGACGAGCGCGGTCCGGGCGGCATCGGCCTCGGCCTTCATGTCGGCCGGGATCTCCGCCTCGGCGAACTTGCCGAAGGTGCGGTCGTAGAGGTGGGCCTTCATGCTGAACAGGTCGACGATCCCCTTCAGCCCGCCGGCGGCCCCGGACCCGATGGGGAGCTGCACCGGGACGGCCTTCACCTTGAGGGAAGACTCGACGTCGGCGAGCGCGCGGCGGAAGTCGGCCTGGTCGTGGTCGATGCGGCCGAGGATGGCGATGGCCGGGCGGCCCGAGTCGGCCAGCACGTCGTAGATGCGCTCGGCCCGGTTGTGCGCGCCGTCCACCGCCGAGACCACCAGCACCGCCCCGTCGGAGACTTGAAGGGCCCACTCGGCCTCGTTGATGAAGGCGGCGAAGCCCGGCGTGTCGAGCGCGTTGAAGGTCCGGCCGCCCTCCTCGAAGGTCTCGGGGTGGATGGTCAGCGTGAAGTTGCGCTTCTTCTCCTCGGGATCGGCGTCGAGCCGCGAGGTGGAACCCTCCGGGCTGGCCCGCCGGGCGTCGGCGGCGCGGAGGAAGGCCTCGACGAGGGCGGTCTTCCCGGCGCCGTCGGCGCCGAGGATGGAGAAGGTGCGTGCGATGCGGGGAGCCATTTCGTCTCCGGATCCACCCGGGTGGGGCGGGGTTCGAGGGGATTGCCTGTCAGCCCTTCAGCTCGGGAAACTCCTCCTGCCAGAACTCCAGCGGTCCGCGCTCGCCACGGGACCGCCGCTCCTTCTCGAGGGCGCGAAGCTGCACGCGCCGGATCTTCCCCGAGATGGTCTTGGGAAGGTCCGAGAACTCGATGCGCCGCACCCGCTTGTAGGAGGCGAGCCGGCGCCGGATGAACTTGAAGACGTCCTGGGCCAGCTCCCGGGTGGGCTCCTGGCCAGGCTTGAGGATGAGGAAGGCCTTGGGGACGTCACCCCGGACCGGGTCGGCGCTGGGGACCACGGCGGCCTCGGCCACGGCCGCGTGCTCGATGAGGGCGCTCTCCAGCTCGAACGGGCTGATGCGGTAGTCGGAGCTCTTGAAGACGTCGTCGGCCCGGCCGACGTAGGTGATGTAGCCGTCGGCGTCCCGCACCGCGACGTCGCCGGTGTGGTAGTGGCCGTCGCGGGTCACGAACTCGGTCAGCGTCGGGTCGTCCTGGTAGCCGGCCATGAGCCCAGCCGGGCGGGCCGCGAGGTCGAGCGAGATCTCCCCCTCCTCGGCCGGGTTCCCCTCCCCGTCGAGCAGCGCGATCTTGTACCCGGGCAGCGGTCGCCCCATCGAGCCGGGCTTGATGAGCTGCCCGGGGGGGTTGCCGATCTGGGCGGTGGTCTCGGTCTGGCCGTAGCCGTCCCGGATGGTGGTTCCCCAGCCCTGGCGCACCCGCTCGATCACCTCGGGGTTGAGCGGCTCGCCGGCCGAGAGCGCCTCGCGCACGCGCACCTTGTGGCGGCTCAGGTCCTCGAGGATGAGCATGCGCCACACCGTGGGCGGGGCGCACATGGTGGTGATCTCGTGGGTCTCCAGGACCTCGAGGGTGCGGCGCGGCACGAAGCGGGCGTAGTTGTGGACGAAGACCGTGGCGCCGGCGTTGAAGGGGGCGAAGAAGCAGGACCAGGCGTGCTTGGCCCACCCGGCCGAGCTGATGTTCATGTGGACGTCCCCCTCGCGGACGCCGATCCAGAACATGGTCGAGAGGTGCCCCACCGGGTAGCTGCGCTGGGTGTGCAGCACGAGCTTGGGCTTCGCCGTGGTCCCGCTCGTGAAGTAGAGCAGCACCGGGTCGTTGATGTGGGTCTCGCCGTGCGGGATGAAGTGGGACGACTCGTCGTAGGCGTCGTGGAAGTCCAGCCAGCCCTGGGCTTGCTCCCCCACCACGATGCGGGTGAAGTCGCCGGAGATGCCGCGCATCTTCTCGGCGCCGGCGGGGTCGGTGATGACGTGCCGGACCTCGCCACGCAGCATGCGGTCCCGGATGTCCTCGGGGGTGAGCAGGGTGGTGGCCGGGATGAGCACCGCCCCGAGCTTCATGGCGGCGAGCATGATCTCCCAGAGGTGCGCGGTGTTGGGAAGCATCATGAGGATGCGGTGCCCACGCTCCACTCCGTGGCGGCGCAGGTGGACGGCCACCCGGTTCGAGCGGTCGGCCAGCTCGTGGTAGGAGAGGCGCACCTCGGCGCCGTACTCCTCGACGATGTGCAGTGCCGTCCGCCCGTTGCCGTCGGCGATGACGTCGAACCAGTCGAGCGCCCAGTTGAAGCGGTCGAGCGCCGGCCAGCGGAAGCCCTGGTAGGCCGCCGCCCAGTCCTCGCGGTTCTGGAGCAGGAAGTCGCGTGCGCGCCGGAAGTTCTCGGTGGGGTTCATGGGGGCCCTCAGCGGAGCAGGCCGGGGAACGCCTCCCCGGCTCCGTCGATCAGGAACTGCAGGGCGATGGCCGCGAGCAGCATGCCGGCCACGCGTTCGAGGATGTTCATCCCGGTGCGGGAGAGGACCCGCTCGACGCGGGTGGCCGCGGCCAGCGTCATGAAGGTGACGACCGACACCACGGCCACGGCCACCAGCACCGGCAGGCCGTTCCACCACTGCTTCGGCTGCACCCGTCCCATGAGCACGATGACCGTGGCGATGGAGCCGGGACCGGCGAGCAGCGGCATGGCCAGCGGCACGATGGCCACGTCGTCCTTCACCTGGCCGTCCTCGACCTCGGGCGCGGTGATGCGGGCCGGCGAGGGCGCGGTGCGGATCATGTCGATGGCGATGAGGAGCAGGAGGATGCCGCCGGCCATCTTGAAGGCCGGGATGGAGATGCCGAGCAGGCGGAAGAGGAGCGCGCCCAGCAGGCCGAAGGCGGTGAGGATGAGCCAGGCGCCGATGGCGGCGCGCCGCGCGGTCTCCCGCCGCTGCGCCGCCGACTGGTCCGACGTCATGGCCAGGAAGAACGGGACCGCCGCGAACGGATCGACCACCACGAAGATGGCGGAGAGCGCGACGAGACTCTGGGTCAGGACCTCTCGGAGCATCGGTCTTCCGGATCCTGCCCCCCGTCAGCGGAAATTCGAGCGTCGAATGGACCACACTTTTCGCAGCGCTTCCACAACGATCCGCTTCGACATCTTGGAGTGGCCGACCCGCCGGTCCACGAAGACGATGGGGATCTCCTTCACCCGGAAGCCGCGCCGGACCGTCCGGTAGGTGAGCTCGATCTGGAAGGCGTAGCCGGTGCACTCCACGCTCCCGAGGTCGATGGCCTCGAGGACCTCCCGGCGGAAGCACTTGAAGCCGCCGGTGAGGTCACGCACCGGGAGGCCCAGGATGGTCCGGGCGTAGAGGCTGCCCCCCCGGGAGATGATCTTGCGGATGATGCCCCAGTTGACCGTTCCCCCGCCCTCGATGTTGCGCGAGCCGAGGACCAGGTCGGCCTCCTTCGAGGCCTCGAGCATCCCGGGCAGGTACTTCGGGTCGTGGGAGAAGTCGGCGTCCATCTCCAGGACCAGCGCGTACCCCTGGCGCAGGGCCCAGTCGAAGCCGGCCAGGTAGGCCTTTCCGAGCCCCTCCTTGCCGGCCCGGTGCAGCACCTTCACCCTGGGCTCACGGGCGGCGATGGCGTCGGCGAGCTTCCCGGTGCCGTCCGGGGAGTTGTCGTCGATGACCAGGATGTCCACGTCCGGCGTGGCCGCCAGGATGGCATCGGTCATCGGGCCGACGTTCTCCTTCTCGTCGTAGGTCGGCAGGCACACCAGCGCGCGGCGGCGGGAGGGTGCGGCGGGATTCTCGGTCATGGAAGTGCTCCGGCGATCTCCTCGGCGACGCGCCGGGCCGCACCCGGCTCCCCCAGGGAGCGGCGCACCGCGAGGAGGCCGTCGAGCTGGGCCTGGCGGGCCACCGGGTCGGAGAGGAGGATCTCGATCTCGGCGGCCATGCGCTCTGGGCTGGCCTCCTGCTGGAGGAGCTCCGGCACCACGGTGCGGCCGGCCAGGATGTTCACCAGCGCGAAGTGGGACATGCGGACGAGGAGGCGGGCGATCCAGTAGGTGAACCAGGCCATCTTGTACACCACCACCATGGGGCGGTTCATGAGCGCGGACTCCAGCGTGGAGGTGCCGCTCTTCACCAGCGCCGCGTCGCTCGCCCCCACCGACTCGTCGGCCCGGCCCGCCACCAGCCGGACGTCGAGCCCGGAGTGGAGCGCCAGCGCCGGGCGCAGGGCCTCCTCGGAGAGCGTGGCGGCCACCGGGATGACGAACTGGACGTCGGGGTGGAGCTTCCGGATGCGCTCGGCCGCCTCGAGCATGGGCGGGAGGATCCGGGCGATCTCGCTGCGCCGGCTGCCCGGGAGGAGTGCGATGGTGGTGCGGCCGGGCGGCAGGCCGAGGGCCGCCCGGTAGGAGGCGGCGTCGCCGGGGAGGGCCCGCTCGGCGAAGGGGTGGCCAACGAAGCGGGCCGACACCCCGGTGCCGTCGTAGAAGCGCTCCTCGAAGGGCAGGATGCAGAGCATCCGGTCCACCACCTTGGCGATCTTTCGGGCCCTCCCCCGGCGCCAGGCCCAGATCATGGGGCTCACGTAGTAGACGACCTTGATCCCCAGTCGCTTGAGGTACTTGGCGAGGCGGAGGTTGAAGTCCGGGCTGTCGACGAGCAGCGCGACCTTGGGCCGGCGCTCCTCGGCGGCGTGGCGCATCCCGCGCAGCACCGCCAGGATCCGCGGGACCTTGGGCAGCACCTCGGCGAAGCCCATCACGTTCAGGTCCTCGGCCGGGTAGAGAGTCTCCAGGCCGGCGGCGCGGAGACGGGGGCCTCCCACGCCGAAGGCCCGGGTACCGGGGCGAAGCCGGAGCAACTCCTCGAGGGCCCGCGCGGCGTGCAGGTCCGCGCTCGCCTCGGCGGCGACGATGAGGATCTCCTCGGCCAAGCGCGGCGGGTTATAGCACGCGGCTTGACGGAACATCCGTTCAGGCCCAGCATGGCCGGGTGAAGCCGCGCACGATCTCCAATCCGCCCAACCCCTGGGACGCAACCACGGTGGACTGGCTCGGCGATCCGCCGCCCACCTTGCCCCGCGTCCACGCCGACGCCACCCGCGAGATCCTCTCCCGG
>CAIQRS010000036.1 GCA_903874275.1 uncultured Anaeromyxobacter sp. | reverse complement strand
GTGGTGAGGATGTCCACGTGCTCCCGCTCCTCGGCGGCCAGCTCCTTGTAGAGCTGCTCCTCCATGGAACCCGCCGCGCAGCTGGCGCCCTTCTCCGAGAAGTACTTCACCGCCCGCTGCTCGAACGCGATGGCGATGCGGAAGAGGTTGGCCGGATCCTGCGGGTCGTTGGGGATGCCGGCGTACACGGCGGCCCGCTCGGTCTTGAACCCCTCCGAGGCCTCGCTCACGTCCACGTGGTAGCGGCCGGAGAGGGTGGCCATGTGCTCCTTCTCCATCTCGGCGAACTTGCCGAAGAGGATGCGGAGGTCCGGGTCCTTGGCCTCGGCGGCGGCCCGCTTGTAGAAGGCCATGCCGCCCAGCTCGATCTCGAAGGCGATGCGGACCGCCTCGAGCGCCTTGGCGTCGCCGATGGAGCGCTCACCCAGGGGGGCGAGCTTGCCGCCGCAGGCCGGGCACTGGCCGTACGGGAAGGCGAAGCCCTCGCTCACCTTGGCGCAGGCCTCGCAGCGCCACTGCAGCGTGGAGTTGGCGCAGCAGATGTACTCCTCGTCCCCCTCGAGCGGCTGGCGGCACTTCGGGCAGGTCTTCCCGGCGGAGGTCACGTCGGCGGCTCCCTTGGGTGCGGAGGTCTCGGCCGCCGTTCCGGCGGCGATGGGCTTCATGGGGACGAAGGCGTCGAGGTCGGCCTCGGCGACCGGCCACTTGGCCTTGCCTCCGGCCAGCCACGTGGCGATGCCCTTGGCGGCGCGGCGGCCGGCGCCCATGGCCAGGATGACGGTGGCTCCACCGGTGACGATGTCACCGCCGGCGAACACGCCGGGGAGCGTGGTGGCCTGGGCCTTGTCGTCGGCCACCACGTTGCCCCACTTGTTGAGGCCGAGCCCGGGGGTGGCCTGGGTGATGATGGGGTTCGCCTTGGTGCCGAGCGCGTAGATGACCGTGTCGCAGGCCAGGTCCTTGTAGCGGCCGGTGGGGACGGGCTTGCGGCGCCCCTTCTCGTCGGGGTCGCCGAGCTCCATCTCCTCGACCTTCATGCCCTTCACGTTGCCGTCGGCGTCCACGTAGATCTCCACCGGGGCGTGGAGGAAGAAGAACTCGATCCCCTCCTCCTTGGCGTGGCGGATCTCCTCGATGCGGGCCGGGGCCTCGGCCTCGGTGCGCCGGTAGACGCAGCGGACCGTGGCGGCGCCGATGCGCTTGGAGACGCGCAGGCAGTCCATGGCGGTGTTGCCCGCGCCGATGACCACCACGCTCTGGCCGACGTTCACCGGCGTGTCGAGGTAGGGGAACCGGTCGCCGCCCATGAGGTTCACGCGGGTGAGGAACTCGTTGGCCGAGTAGACCTGGCCGGCGAACTCGCCCGGGATGCCCAGGAAGGTGGGCGCGCCCGCGCCGACGCCGAGGAACACCGAGTCGAAGCCCTTCTCCTGCATGAGCTGGGCGACCGTGAAGGTCTTGCCGACGACCTTGTTGGTCTCGATCTTCACGCCCATGTCCTTCAGGCGGTTGACCTCGCGCTCGATGATGTCGCGGGGCAGGCGGAAGGAGGGGATGCCGTAGCGGAGCACGCCGCCCACCACGTGGAGCGCCTCGTAGATCGTCACCTCGGCGCCGTAGCGGACCAGGTCGGCGGCGGCGGCCAGGCCGGCGGGACCGGAGCCCACCACGGCCACCTTGCCGAGCTTCTTCGCGAAGACCGGCGGCACGGCCTGGGGAGCCTTGGCGTTGTCGCCGACGAAGCGCTCGAGCCGGCCGATGGCCACCGACTCCACCTTCTTGTTGATGATGCAGAGCGCCTCGCACTGCGTCTCCTGCGGGCAGACGCGGCCGCAGATCGACGGGAACATGTTGGCCTCGTACATGGCCTCGAGCGCGCCGTCGAGGTCGCGCACGATGAGGTGGCGGATGAAGCGCGGGATGTCGATCTGCACCGGGCAGCCGGCGATGCAGGTGGGCTTCGCGCACTGGATGCAGCGCTCGGCCTCGCGGAGCGCGTCCTGGAGGGAGAACCCGAGGTTCACCTCCTTGAAGTTGCGGGCGCGCTCCTGCGCGTCGCGCTCGGGCATGTGGACCTGGTGCGGCTCGAGCTCCTTGATCTTCTTGTAGTTGCGCTTCTGCTCGTCGAAGAGCTGCTTCTCGAGGTTGCAGACGTGGGCGTAATCGACGTTGGCCTGCTCCTCCTGCCCCTTGAAGCGCTTCTGCCGGGAGAGCAGCTCCTTGAAGTCCACCTTGTGGCCGTCGAAGTCCGGACCCTCGACGCAGGCGAACTTCACCTGGCCATCCACGGTGACGCGGCAGGAGCCGCACATGCCGGTGCCGTCCACCATGATGGCGTTCAGCGAGACCATGGTCTTCACGGCGAACGGGCGGGAGGTCTCGACGCAGCCGTACATCATGGGGAGCGGCCCGATGGCCACCACCATGTCCGGCTTCTCCTTCTCGAGGATCTCCTTCAGGGCCACCGTGACGAAGCCGGGCTTGCCGTAGCTGCCGTCGTCGGTGCAGACGATGAGGTCGTCCGAGTACTTCTTGAACTTGTCCTCCCAGAAGACCAGGTCCTTGTTGCGGAAGCCGATGATGCTGGTGGTGCGGCAGCCGGCCTCCTTGAAGGCGCGCAGCTGGGGGTAGACCGGGGCCACGCCCAGTCCGCCGCCGACGAAGACCACGTGCTTGCCGGCCTCGACGTGCTGGGGCATCCCCAGCGGGCCGACGAAGTCGAGGAAGGAGTCCCCCTCCTTGAAGTCCTCCATCATCTCCTTGGTGGTCTTGCCGAGCGCCTGGATCACCATGGTGATCGTGCCCGACTCGCGGTCGTAGTCGGCGACGGTCAGCGGGATGCGCTCGCCCCCCTCGCGGAGGCGGATCATCACGAAATGGCCGGCCTGGGCCGACTTTGCGACGTCGGGGGCCTCGACCTCCCAGAGGAAGGTGGTGGGCGAGAAGGCCTCGTGGCGGACGATCTTGTACATGGGCTTCCGATCCTCGTGCGACGGTGGAGGGGCGCCGGGGGGGCTTTCCGGCGGGACGACGTTGGTACCAGCGCCGTCTGTACCCGTCAAGGACTACCCGCCGGGCCGTCGTCGCCAAAAAGCGCGTGAACGGCGGGGGGTTGCAGGGTACGGGTCTCTTCCGGGGAAGGCCCCTTGCGTCGGGCGCGCGGGGGGCGCAGGTACTTGAGGATGGCGAGCGAACGATCGGCCTCCCACCTTGCGCCCGGGTTCCTGGTCGCGGCCCCCGGGCTGCGCGACCCGAACTTCGCGGGATCGCTCGTCCTCATGACCGGCCACCGCAAGGCGGGCGCGATGGGGTTCGTGGTGAACCGCCCCGCCCAGATCTCGGCAGCCGACATGCTCGCCTCGGTGGACGCGCGGCTGGGCGGGCTGGCCCGGGCCTCGGAGCACGGGAATCGGCCGGTGCTGGTGGGCGGGCCGGTCTCCCCGGAGCAGGTCTGGGTGCTCTACCGGCGCCGGAACGGGGGCGAGGAGGACGACGCCATCCGCGTCGGCCGGAACCTGGTCGTGGGCAGTTCCAGGCCCACGCTGGAGGCGATCCTGAGCAGCGACGCGCCCGGCCCGGTCCAGCTCTTCGTGGGCTACGCCGGGTGGGCGCCCATGCAGCTGGAGGGGGAGATCTCCCAGGGGTCCTGGGTCCCGCTGGGGTTCGACGAGGAGCTCGTGACCACCGTCCCCGTGCCCGATCGGTGGGCGGAGGCGGTCCGGCGGCTCGGCCTCGACCCGAATGGATTCATCGTCGGCGGCGGCGGAGCGATGGCCTGACCGCCTGGGAGGAACCCTTGTTCGAGACATCGCAGCACTTCCTGCACCTGGCGGTCCAGTGGCTCCGCCTGGCGCTCGAGGCCGTCGGCGCGCTGGTCATCGCGGCCGGCGCCATCCGGGGACTCGTCGCCCTTGCGGCGGCGCGCGCGAGCCCCATGGAGTGGCGATTCGTCCCCATCCGCCTGACGCTCGCCCGGTACCTGTCGCTGGCGCTGGAGTTCCAGCTGGCCGCGGACATCCTCTCGACGGCCATCTCGCCGTCCTGGGAGGAGATCGGCAAGCTCGCAGCCATCGCCGTGATCCGGACCGGGCTCAACTACTTCCTCGCCATGGAGATCAAGGGGGAATCGGTGGCAGCCACGGCGCACGCCGCGGGCCCCTCGCGGGAGCAGGCACCGGCGCCCGCGGGGCCTTAGACTAGGGGCTCTTCCCCACACCGAAAGGACCTCCTCCGATGGCCACCGTCACGCTGAAGGGCAACCCCATCCACACCAACGGCGACCTCCCGAAGACGGGCGCACAGGCCCCCGACTTCAAGCTCACCGGCATCGACCTGAAGGACGTCGGCCTGGCCGACTACAAGGGCAAGAAGAAGATCCTGAACATCGTCCCCAGCCTCGACACGCCGACCTGCGCCACCTCCACGCGCAAGTTCAACGAGACAGGAGGTCGGCTGCCCAACACGATCGTGCTCGTCATCTCGGCCGACCTGCCCTTCGCCATGAAGCGCTTCTGCGTCACCGAGGGGCTGCAGAACGTGGTGAGCCTCTCCATGATGCGAGGCAAGTCCTTCGCCAAGACCTACGGCGTCCTCCTCGAGGACGGCCCGCTGGCCGGCGTCACCGCCCGTGCGGTGGTCGTGATCGACGAGAACGACAAGGTGGTCCACACCGAGCTCGTCCCCGAGATCGGCCAGGAGCCGAACTACGACGCCGCGCTCGCCGCCGCGAAGTAGCGGCGCCTCGCCAAAGCGTCCCCTGGCCCGACGCCTCCGATCGCTCGCCGCCGACGGTGAGGGGCCGGGGGCGTCCCCGCAGGCGCGGCGACCGCGCTGGTGGTCCGGGAGGAAACCCTTTCGGGGGCGGTGACTCGCGAACTGGCGCCGGGGAGGGATCGTGTCTAGGCTCTTCCCGTCCCGCAGGGAAAGGAAAGCCCATGGCCACCGTCCGCCGCTCGATCCTCGCCACCTTCGCAGCCCTCGCCGTTCTCGCCGCTCCGGCATCCACCCATGCCGCCGAGACCTACCTCGCGCTGAAGGGCGGCGTCTGGGCCCCGACGGCCGCGGACGGCATCTCCAGCATCAGTGGCGCGTTCACGTCCGGCAAGCTGCCGGCCTCCGGCGACGTGGAGCTCGCCTACGGCGCGACCATGGGAATCATCGGGGCGCAGATCGCCGGCGGCTACATGTGGTCGTCCACCACCAACTCGACCGGGGGCACCGTCAACGCGAACGCGGTCCCGCTCTACGTGCTCGGCCAGCTCCGCCTGCCCATCTTCTTCATCCAGCCCTATCTGGAGCTCGGGATCGGCGGCCTGGCGAACTTCGCGAACGCCTCGGTCAGCGGCGTCAGCCTCTCCGGGACCAAGTTCTCCTTCCTGGTCGTCGGCGGCGCGGGCGTGGACTTCATCCTCGGGCCCATCCTGCTCGGAGCCGAGGCCCGCTACATGTACGTGACCGAGCAGACCTTCGACTGGGGGGCGATGAAGCTCTCCGGCGTGAACATCACCGCCAACGTGGGCTACGTCTTCTAGACCCTACCGGGTTCTCACTTGGCCCGGTCGGCCGCGTCGAGGATCCTCGCCGCGGCCATCGGGTCGATCTTCGAGAGCAGCTGCAGTTCCTTGTCGTAGTCCCGGTGGCGGGCCTCGGTGGAGTTGGTCCGGTCGTCCTGGATGGCGAAGTACTGGACGAAGCACCCGTCCGCCCCGGCCGGCTTGCCCTTCACGAGGAAGCGCAGCCCCTGGCCGTTGGCGTCGCTCTCGGCCTCGAAGACGCCGTCGTCGTCCCGGGTGGTGGCGTGCCCCCGGTTGAGGAAGCTCGTGACGAACCCCTGCTTCTCCTGCCCCGCCAGCTCGCGGTCGGATCCCACCAGCCCGAAGCCGTCCGCGGCGATGACCTTCAGCCCGTCCACCCAGAGCACCTCGCAGGCCTTCGGGAAGCGGTACTCCCGCATGGCGTCGCGGACGTAGGCCGGTCCCGATCCACCCGCGGTGAAGTTCTTGCATCCCGCCGCGGCGACCAGGGCCACGACCGCCACCGTCCAGAGATTCCGGTTCGTCATCCGCGTCCCTCCTCCAGCTTCCTCTTGAGCTCCTCGAGCCCGGCCTGGTCGTCCGACCAGAGCAGGCCGACCTGCACCTCACCCACCGCGCCCGGGGCCGTGTAGCAGACCTTGAGCCGCCAGCGCTCCTGCTCGCAGGCCTTCCTGATCTCGAAGCGCACGCCGCGCCCCTCGCGGCGGACCATCTCGAGCGCCCGGACGGCCTGTTCGGGGAGCTGCATGGCCCGGCAGTAGACCACAGGTCAGGCCCGGTGCGCGTCGCAGCGGAGCCGGCCGATGAGCGGGACGTGGTCGGAGAGCCCGGCGAACGGGCTCTTGCGGTCGCCGAAGCGGAGCGAGCCGTCGAGATCGAGGAAGCGGACCCCGTTGCCGAAGAAGAGGTGGTCGAGGTGCATGCGCATGCGCAGGAACCCGGCCGTCGGCCAGCCCCTGGCGTCGTCGGGGGCGAGGAGCCCCAGGTCCTGCTGGGCGGAGCGAAATCCGGCCTCCTCGGTGAGGAACCGGAACACCGGCGACCCCGGCGCCGAGTTGAAATCCCCGCAGACCACGTAGGGCTCGCCCTCGGCGTGCCGCTCCACGAAGGTGGCCAGCGTCCGGGCCTCGTGGAGCTGGTTCGGGCCCCAGCCCATCCTGGCCGGCTGGGTCCAGAACCCGCGCGCGAAGGGGGTGGGCAGCGAGATGTGGGTGTTGAAGACGTGGAGCCTCCGCCCGGACGGGTCGGCCACGTGGATGTGGGCGCAGATGCGCGCCTGCTTGCGGTCGCGGAAGCGCTCCACGTGGTGGTGGGTGATGTGGTGGGGCGAGTCCACGTTGTGGGATTCGACCCTCAGGCGCCGGGTGTTCACCAGGATGGCCAGGCCGTGGGTGGTGACGTTGACCTTGCGGATGCGGTTGGCGTGGGCGCGGAAGTAGAACCCGTCGTACGGGAAGGGCTTCCCGAGCTCGGCGAAGGCCCGCTCCAGCGCGGCCATGAACGAGGCGAGCTGGGTCTCCCCTTCCTCGCGGCGGCCGCGGGCCAGCCGGGAGCGCAGCGAGATGGTCTCGATCTCCTGCAGGCAGACCACGTCGGGGAACGGGTCGAGGCTCCCCAGCGCCCGGGCGATGCGGTGCTCCGGGCCGCGCGTGCTGGCGAGCCCCTTCAGCGCGTGGCCGAAGTAGCGGACGTTGTAGCTCACGATGCGGAGCGCCTGGGACCGGGGCATGGGGTTCCGGGGATCATGCGGCCGGCGGAGGGGCGCCGCAACGGGGAGTTCCGGAAGGGACGTCCGGGCCATGCCCCGGGTGGGATCGCACCTTGACGGCTCGCGCACTGGTAGGATTGCCGGATGGCCCCGGTCGAACCACGTCCCCCGGAGGGAACCGAGTCCTGGAGCCTCGCCCCGGCACGCCCGTCCTCCGAGCGCCGCCCCTACCTCCTGGTGCTGTCGGGCCCCCAGCTGGGCGAGATCTTCGCCCTCGAGCCGGGGCGGGAGTTCGTGCTCGGCCGCGAGCCGGCCTGCGAGGTCCGGCTGCGCGACACCGGCGTCTCCCGGCGCCACGCCGGCATCGTGGCCGGACCGGCGGGGGCGCGGCTGCGCGACCTGGGGAGCACGAACGGCATCTTCGTGGACGGGAACCGGGTGGCCGACTGCGAGCTCCAGGACGGGCAGCGCGTCCACATGGGCATGCACACCGCTCTCAAGTACTGCCTGGCCGACGACCTGGAGATCGGCTACCAGCGCCGGCTCGCCGAGGGGGCCCTGCTCGACCCGGAGACCGGCCTCTTCAACCGGCGCCACTTCGACGACCGGCTCTCCTCCGAGCTCGTCACCTCGTCGCGCTACACCCGCCCCATGTCGCTGCTCCTCGTGGACGTGGACGGCTTCCACCGGGTCAACGAGATCCACGGCCGGGCCGTCGGCGACGAGGCGCTGGGCTTCGTTTCACGACTAGTGAAATCGGCGGTGCGGCGCGAGGACGTCCTGGCCCGGGTCTCGGGCGAGGAGTTCGGCGTGGTGGCCCGGGAGACGCCGCTCTCGGCCGGCCGGGCGCTCGGCGAGCGCATCCGCAAGGCGGTGGAGCGCGGGCGCATCAGCGTGCGCGGCCAGGACCTCGCGCTCACGGTGAGCGTGGGCGTGGTCGGCATCGACACCATCGGCACCTACTCCTCGGCGCGCACCGAGGCGGAGGTGATGGGGCTCGCCGAGGCGGCGCTGCGCCGTGCCCTCGATGGCGGCGGGAACCGGGTCGAGACCGAGGGGCCGCTCAGCCTGCCCTGACAGCGCCGCCCGGTCAGTTGTTCACTTCCCCGAAGGCCCCGACGGCGTTCAGGAGCTTGAGCGTGGCCAGGTCCACGTTGAGCGACTCGGCCACCAGCCCCACCTCCGCCTGCCGCAGCGTCTGCACCGAGTCGGTGGACTCGAGGTAGGTGGCGGCGCCGGCCTTGTAGGCCACGTCCACCAGCCGGGCGTTCTCCTGGGCCAGACCGGTGCGCTCCCTCGCCTTGGCGCGGTTGGCCACGGCGCCCTGGAGGTCGAGCTGCGCCTCCTTCACCCGGTTGACGGCCTTCAGGTCCACCAGCCGCTTGTAGGCGTCGGCCTCGGCGATCTTGGCCGTCTGCTCCCGGATGGAGGCCTCGCGCAGGCCGCCGTCGAGGATGGTCCAGGTGAGGCCGAGCCCGACCTGCCAGGTGAAGGCGTTGGGGTTGAAGGTGCTCGTGCTCGCGTAGCTGTAGGCCCCGAAGGCGCCGATGCTGGGCAGGTACTGCATGTAGATGCGGGTGCGCTCGCCCTGGGCCAGGTCGAGTGCCTCGGCGGCGGCCTTCACGTCGGGTCGCAGGTCGAGGGCCTGCTTCTCCAGATCCGACCCGGTGGGCTGCTGCGGCGCGGTGGGGATGACGATGTCGAAGTCGTCGGCGCGGTCGAGGGCGGTGGCCAGCGCCAGCCGGGCCCGCTGGAAGTCGATCTGGGACCGCTTGAGATCCTCCTCGGCCTGGGCCCGGTCGATCTCGGCGCGGAGCAGCCCGACCTTGGTCCCGGTGCCGGCCTCGAAGCGGACGCGGGCGTCGCGCTCCCGCTCCTTGGTGAGCACGACCTGCCGCTCCTGGACCGCGGAGAGCTCCTGGAGGCTGGCCACCCCGTAGTAGAGCTGGGCCACGCCGAAGAGGATGTCCCGGCGCGCCTGCTGGACGTTGTAGTCGATGGTCCGCTCGGCCTTGTAGGCGTTCTGGATGAGCACGATGGCCTGCGGGGCCAGGAGCGCCTGGGTGAGCTTCACCTGGCCGGTGGTCTGGACCAGGGGCACGACGGTCGACTGGCTCACGGAGCTCGGGGAGACGATGAAGTCGGTCGGTTCGCCGGGGACCGACCCGCCACCTGCCGGGCCCTGTTGCGTGCCCATGTCGCGGACCCAGTAGCCGGACGGGAGGGCGAAGGAGACCTCGTACTGGTTGCGGGCCACCTGCCCGGCGGCGTTGATCTGCGGGAGGTAGGACGACCAGGCCTTCCAGGTGAGCTGCCGCGCCGCCTGGACCTTGGCGTCGAGTTGCAGGATGTCGAGGTTCTGCGTCCGGGCCGAGTCGATGGCCTCCCGGAGCGTCAGGACCTTCTTCCTCGGGGCGGGCGACGGGGCCGGGGGCTCCACCGGCGCCGGGGTGGCCTGGGCGAGGACGAGGGCTGCGAAGAACGCGACTGGACTCATGAAACCTCCATTTGGCATGCGAGGTCTACACCAGAGCGCCCCGCTGCGCTCGGGAGAATCGACCGGCCGCCCGCCCGGCTATTGCTTCGCCGAGAGGTCCTCGATCTCCCGCTCGACGTCCTTCCTGTCGTCGGCGTCGGGGCGCAGGGCCAGGTACTTCCGGAACTCCTGGACGGCCAGGGCCCGGCTCCCGCGCTCCTTGTTCCAGTAGGCCAGGTACAGGTGGGGCATGGCGTTCTTCGGCTCGGCCGACGCGGCCTTCTCGTACCAGGGGACGGCCTGCTTGAGCCCCTGCGACTCGTTCACCGTCCGTGCAATGAGGAAGTAGACCTCGACGCGCGAGGGGTCGCCCTTGAGGGCCCTCTGGTAGCTGGCCACCGCCTCGGCGCTCTTCCCGGTCCGGGCCTGGCACCCGGCCAGGTCGATGCGCACCGGCTCCAGGCCGGGCGCGAGCTCGAGCGCCTTCTGGAACTGGGGGATGGCCTGCTTGCAGTCGCCCTGCTGCGCGTAGAGCCGGCCCAGCTGGTGGTAGCCCTCCGGCGAGCGGGGTGCGGCCGCGATGGCGGCCCGGTAGGCCGCGATGGCGGCCGGGGCCTGGGCGGCCCGCTCCAGGGCCTCGCCGAGCTGGATCTGGTAGGCCGCCTCGCCGGGCGCGAGCTGGGTCGCCTTGCGGAGCCGATCCACCGCGGCCACGGGCTCCCCCTTGGCGAGCAGTGCCTTGCCCATCCAGAAATGGGCCTCGGCCATCCTGGCGTCGAGGTTGGTGGCCTGGTCGAGGTGCTTCATCGCCTCGTCGGCCTGCTTCTGCTCGAGGAGCACGGCGCCGAGCCGCACGCGGGCCAGGGCACCCCGGGGATCGAGCGCCAGCGCGGTCTCGAGCGCCTTCCGCGCCGCCTCCGGCTCGCCGGCACGCCAGAGGACCCAGCCCAGGACGAGCTGAGCCTCGGTGGACCCGGGGTCGGCGGCCACCGCCTTCTCGGCGAGGGTGCGCGCGCCGGGCACGTCGCCGCGGGCGAGCAGGAGGCGGGCCGACCCGGCCAGCGCCGGCGCGCTCCGGGGATCGGCGGCGAGGGCCTTCGCGTAGGCGGCATCCGCCCCGGCGGTGTCGCCGCGGGCGAAGGCCATCCAGCCCTGGGCGGCCAGCACCTCGGCCTCGGCCGGGCCCCTCTCGACGGCGATCTTGAGCTGCGCCTCGGCACTCTCGAGGTCCCCCTCGGACGCGGCCAGACGGGCCAGCGCCAGCGGCGCCTGCCAGCCGGTGGGGGACCTGGCTGCCGCGGCCGCGAAGGCCTTCCTGGCCTCGCCGACCTTCCCGGCCCGCTGCTCCATCCCGCCCTTCACGAGGAGCAGGTCGGGATCGTCCGGGGAGCGGGACATCGCGCCGTCCAGGGTGGCCACCGCATCGGCGGGCTTCCCCGCGGCGAGCTGCGCCCGGCAGAGCATCGCGGAGGCCGCCGCCGTCCGGGTCGCGGCCGGGATGGCCTCCAGCGCGGAGATGGCCTTGGCCGGATCGCCTCGGCGCAGCGCCAGGCGTCCCAGCGCGACGCGCGCATCGGTGGCGCCCGCCCAGTCCTGCACCGCCTTCGCGAGCTCGGCCTCGGCGCCGTCGGCGTCGCCGCGGCGGGCCAGCGCCGAGGAGAGGAGCAGGCGCGCCCGGGCCCGCTCCGCGGGTCCGAGCCGGTCCACGCGCTCCTTGTCCAGCAGCGCCAGGAGCGCCGCCTCCGCGGCCGGGTCGCCCGCCCTCTCGAGCAGCGCAGCCAGGTCGAGGGCCGCCGCCGCGTTGGCCGGGTCCTTCGCGACCGCCGGCTCGAGGATGGCGCGGGCCGCCTTGTCGTCCCCCTTCTTGACCGCCGCGGCGCGCAGCCGGGCCGACCGGGTCGAGCCAGGAGCGCCCGCGTCGAGCCGGTCGAGCAGGGCCGCGACCCGGGCCGGGTCGCCGCGCACCAGCGCCGCGCGGGCCAGGAGGAAGAGGGTCTCCGGCTCGGGGGCCGCGGGGAGGACCTTCTCCAGCGCGGCGGCCGCCGGCCCTGGATCGGCGCCGGTGGCGAGGTCCGCTGCGAGCCGCGCCTCCTGCGCCTGCCAGGAGGCCGGGTCGTCGGCGACGAGCGCCGAGGCGAGCTGCCGCGCCCGGGCCCCCTGCCCATCCGCACCGCGGGACACGAGCGCGGCGGAGGCGGAGGCGAGCAGCCGGACGCCCTGCGGGTCGTCCCCGCGGATCGCGAGCCCCTGCTGGGCGAGCTGCAGCGCCTTCTGGTCGGAGACGAAGGCGTCCAGGGCGAGCAGCTGTCGCCCCTCCGCCGCGAGCTTCGCGACGGCCGGGTCGCTCCCCGACCGGAAGGCCTTCCAGAAGAAGGGACCGTGGCGGGTGAAGGCGCCGGCCATCCCGACGCCGGCGACGAGGAGCAGGACACCGGCGGCCACCGCGATCCCCAGGAGCTGCTTGCGCGACAGGGGGAGGCCGGCCACCTTCTCGCGGAAT
Organism: uncultured Anaeromyxobacter sp.; assembly: GCA_903874275.1. Classification (GTDB taxonomy): domain Bacteria; phylum Myxococcota; class Myxococcia; order Myxococcales; family Anaeromyxobacteraceae; genus CAIOAK01. Next base: position 46,036 of record CAIQRS010000036.1, on the reverse strand, counting down.
CCTCCCTGCATGCGCGGCTGGAAGGGCGCCGGCACCGACCCCGGTGCGGAACGGGTCGCGGGCTCCGACACCAGCGGTGCCTCGTTCATGCGCTTCACCGAGGCAGCGAACGGGCCCGGCGCGCCGATGGCGATCCACTCGTCGCCGTCCCCGAGGCAGACGTCCTCGTTGCCGTTCAGCTCCCCCTTGCCGAGCATCTCCACGATCTCGCGCTCGGAGAAGGGGCCGAAGACGCGCCCGGACGGGCGGCGGACGCGGTAGCCGGCCTCGGCCGTCCTGCGCGGCGGCGGGGGCGCCGCGGGGGGCGGCGCGCCCTCTCCACCAGCAGTGAACAGCATCTCCAGCTCCTCGTCGGGTGGCGGGGGAGCGGCGGTCCTGGCCCCGAGCGACGCGAAGGGGTCGGGCGCCCCCTGGTCGAGCGGAACCTCGCCGAAGGAGAACCGTTCCGGTGGCAGGGCACCGACGTCCGGCTCCGGTGCCGGCTCCGGCTCGACGTCGGCGGCGGGTTCCGGCTCCGGCTCCGCGACAACGGGCGGCTGGTCGGCGATGGCGTCCATCACGTCGGGCTCGGACGGCACGAGCGTCTCGATGGGCTCGAACGGCTCCTCCGGCGGCGGCCATTTCTGGCTCCTCTCCCCACCCGGGGGCGGAGGGAGCGGGATGGCTCCGGTGGGGCTCGAGAAGACGTCGGGCGGCTCCTCGGCGGGAGGGGACTCGGCCGGCTCGGCTTCCGGCTGTGCGCCCTCCGGCGGCTGGAAGAGCTCATCCACCGCCGGCTCCGGCTCGGGCGGGGGAACCTTGCCGGGGAGGCGAACGGGGTCGTCCGACTGGATGGAGGGCGCCGGGGCCGGGGGCGGCGCCATGCCCACCATGGTCATCCCGGCTGGGGGCGGGGGGCGCGGCGCACCCGCCATGGTCGGCACCGGGCCGGTGACGGGCGGCTGGCCGGACATGGTGGTCGAGGTGGACTGGGCGACCCGGACCGAGAAGACCCTGTCGCACTGCGGGCAACGAACGCGCAGGCCGCTCTGGGGGATCTTCTCCGGGTCGACGTCGTAGCCGGCCTGGCACTGCGGACAGGTGATGCGCATCGTGAGGACCCTCGTGCCCCGCGCTCTGGCGCCGGGGCAGGCTGCGTGCTAGCTAGAAACGGGAATCGTACCGCCGCCCGTGAACCAAGCGCCAACAAACAGCGACGTGCTCGTCCTCGGAGCGGGCCTGGCCGGGGTCTCCGCTGCCCTGGCGCTCGGCGGGGGCTACCGCCTGATCGAGCGCGCGTCCCGCCCGGGTGGCCTGTGCCGGACCGAAGTCCGGGACGGCTTCGCCCACGACATCACCGGCCACTGGCTCCACCTCCGCGACCCCGACGTCCGGGCCCTGGTCAACGACGTCCTGCCGGGAGGGTGGCTCACCGTCCAGCGGCGCGCCTCCATCTGGTCCCACGGGGTCTTCACCCGCTACCCCTACCAGGTGAACACCCAGGGGCTTCCCCCGGCGGTGGTGGCCGAGAACGTCCTCGGGTTCATCGACGCCCACCTGGGCGAGAAGGGGCGCGAGCTCCGGGAGCGGGTGCCACACAACTTCGCCGAGTTCGTCCTGCGCCACCTCGGCGCCGGCATCGCCCGGAACTTCATGTTCCCCTACAACGAGAAGCTCTGGACGGTCCCGGCCTCGGAGCTGACCATCGAGTGGATGGGGCGCTTCGTGCCCCGTCCCACCCTCGAGCAGGTGGTCCGCGGCGCGCTCGGGCTCGAGGGGGACGCCGAGGGGTACAGCGCGACCTTCCTCTACCCGCGCGAGGGGGGCATCGAGACCTTCGTCCGCGCGCTCGTGGCCCGGCTGCCCCGGGCCCCCGAGTGCGGGGTGCGACCCCTCTCCATCGACCCGATCCGCAAGGTGGCGATCCTCTCCACCGGAGAGGAGGTCCGGTACCGGGCCGTGGTCTCGAGCATCCCGCTCCCCGAGATGGTGCGGCTCGTCGGCGGAGCGCCCCCCTCGGTGCTCGAGGCCGCCGGCCTGCTCCGGGCCGCCACGGTCACCTACGTGAACGTCGCCGCCCGCGACGTCGGTGCGCCCCCCTGGCACTGGGTCTACCTCCCGGAGACCAAGCTGCGCCCCTACCGCGTCGGTTCGGCGTCGGCCGCGGTTCCGTCCGTCGCGCCGCCGGGGTTTCGCAGCTTCTACGTCGAGATGTCGGGGCGGGAGCCGGTGCCGCCCGCCGAGGCCGAGCGGGCCGCCATCGAGGCGCTGCTCGCGGTCGGCCTGATCGGGTCACCGGCAGACGTGCGGTTTGCCCACGTGCGCAGCATCCCCCAGGCCTACGTGATCCACGACCGCGCCTACGGAGCGGCCCGGAGCGCTGTCCGCGCCTGGCTGGCCGAGCGCGACGTGCTCGTGGCCGGTCGATCGGGCAACTGGGAGTACTCCTCCATGGAGGACGCCCTGCTGGCCGGACGGCAGGTGGCCCGGCAGCTGAAGCGCTGAGCGGGACCGGACCGCATGCCCGAAGGCACCCCAGACCTGAGCGTCGTCGTCCCCGTCTACAACGAGGAGGGGATCGTCGCCTCGGCCTGCCTCGAGCTCATGGCGGCGCTCGACGCCCGGGGATGGGACTACGAGCTCGTCCTCACCGAGAACGGCTCCCGCGACCGGACCGTGGCCATCCTCGAGGAGCTGGCCCGGGCACATCCACGGTTCCGTCACCTCCACTCCCCCGAGCCCAACTACGGCCAGGCGCTCCGCCGCGGCATCCTCGAGGCCCGCGGCCGCTGGGTGGTCGCCGACGAGATCGACCTCTGCGACCCCGGCTTCTACGACCGCGCCCTGCCCATCCTCGCGCGCGGCGAGGCCGACATGGTGGTGGGCTCGAAGCGGGCAGCCGGATCGGTGGACGGCCGGCCGGCCTTCCGGCGCCTCGCCACCTGGGTCCACAACACCGTCCTCCGCCTGGTGCTGGGCTTCCGCGGCACCGACACCCACGGGGTGAAGGCCTTCTCCCGCGAGGCCATCGCGCCGGTGGCCTCCCGCTGCGTGGTGGACCGGGACGTCTTCGCGAGCGAGCTCGTCCTGCGCGCCGGCATGGAGGGGAAGCGGGTGGTGGAGATCCCCATCGAGCTCCACGAGAAGCGCGCCCCGTCCATCGGCCTGCTGCGGCGGGTCCCCAACGTCCTGCGGCAGGTCGTCCGGCTGTTCTGGGTCCTCCGCGTCAGCGCGCCGGTCCGCGCCGGGTCGGGGCCCCGATCGGCGAAGCGCCCCCCGGCGTGATAGATCGAGCCGATGGCGGGCATCGGCGACGAGATCCAGGAACGGCTGCGGCGCTGGACGCTGGAGCTGGGCGGTCCCGGGACCCGGGAGCGGCTGGAGAAGCTCACCCCGCCCCGCAACGAGTACGGCGTCGATCCCTACGGCTTCGACGTGGACTTCATGCAGGCCGCGGCCGCGCCGGTGCTCTGGCTCTACCGGAAGTACTTCCGGGTGAAGGCCATCGGGCTCGAGAACGTCCCCGGCGAGGGGCCGGTGCTCCTCGTCGGCAACCACTCCGGCCAGCTCCCCTTCGACGCCGCCATGGTCGAGGCCGCCTGCCTGGTGGACAAGGACCCGCCCCGCGCGGTCCGCGCCCTCGTGGACAAGTGGGTCCCCACCCTCCCCTTCGTCTCCACCCTCTTCGCCCGCTGCGGCCAGATCGTGGGCACGCCGGAGAACTGCCGGCGGCTGCTCTCCGCCGGGGAGGCGCTGCTCGTCTTCCCGGAGGGGACGCGGGGACTCAACAAGCCCTTCTCCCAGCGCTACCAGCTGCAGGGATTCGGGCTCGGGTTCATGCGCCTCGCCCTCGAGAACGGCGTCCCCATCGTCCCGGTGGGCGTGGTGGGCGCGGAGGAGCAGGCCCCGGCCATCCTCGACATCCAGCCGCTGGCGAAGCTCCTCTCCTTCCCGCACTTCCCCATCACCCTCACCGGGCTGCCGCTGCCCATGCCGGTGCGCTACCGGATCTGGTTCGGCGAGCCCCTTCGTTTCACCGGACGTGCAGACGACGAGGATGCCGTGCTCGAGGGCAAGGTGGCCCGGGTGCGCGACGCGGTGGCGGCGCTGCTGGCCCGTGGGATCGCCGAGCGGGAGCACGTGTTCTGGTGAGCCCGATGCCCGCCAGCGTGGCCATCACCGGCATCGCCGGGAACCTGGGGCGGAAGCTCGCCCGGATCCTCCACGGCGACACCCGGGTGATCGGGTTCGACCGGCGCCCGCTGCGGGACCGCCCCAAGGACGTCGAGCACCACCAGCTCGACATCCGCAAGGCCCGGGTCGAGGACGTCTTCCGGCGCGGCGGGATCCAGGCCATCGCCCACCTGGGCCTGAAGCACGACCCGCGCGACGAGGCCGCCGAGGCCCACGACTTCAACGTGGCCGGGACCCAGAAGCTCTTCGACATCGCCGCGCGGCACGGCGTGAAGAAGGTGGTGCTGCTCTCCAGCGCCAACGTCTACGGGCCGGCGCCGGGGAACCCCAACTTCCTCCCCGAGGAGACGCCGCTGCTCGGCGCGGCCCGCCTGCCCGGCTTCCGCGACCTCATCGAGGTCGACATGTACGCCCAGTCGTTCATGTGGCGGCACCCGGAGATCGAGACGGTCATCCTGCGGCCGGTGAACATCGTCGGCCCCACCGTGCGCAACGCCCCCTCCAACTACCTGCGGCTCGAGCGCCCCATCACCGTGCTGGGCTTCGACCCGATGATCCAGGTGATCCACGAGGAGGACGTCTGCCGGGCCATCGCGCTGGCGCTCCGTCCCGGGGTCCGCGGCGTCTACAACGTGACCGGGCCCGGAGAGGTCCCGCTCTCCGCGGCGCTGCGCGAGCTGGGGCGCGAGCCGGTCCCTCTGCCCCACTTCCTGATCCGCTCCGTGGTGAAGCGTCTCTTCGACGCGCGCCTCTCCAGCTACCCGCCCGGGGAGGTGGACTACATCCAGTACCTCTGCGCGGTGGACGGCTCCCGCTTCGTCCGCGACACCGGCTGGACTCCCCTCCATTCCATCCGGGACACCTTGCGAAGCGTGCTGGTGGGGCGGTGAAGGACCTCCTGCTCCGCGGCCTGGTCCGCGCCCCGGGCCTGCGCCTGATCCTGGTGGAGGCCACCGACCTGTCCCGCATGGCCCGCATGCTCCACGGGCTCGCCCCCACCAGCGCCGCGGTATTCGCCGAGGCCATCGCCGCCGGGCTCCTGCTCGGCGCGCTTCAGAAGGAACGCACCCGGGTGAACCTCTCCCTCGAGGTGGACGGTCCGCTCTCCGGCGTGCTCGTGGACGCCGACACCGACGGCAACATCCGGGGCAGGATCCGGCGCCCCGACGTCCACTTCCCGGGCGACCCCTCGGTCGGTCCGCGGGCCGCCCTGGGCGGCTCGGGGACCCTGTCGGTGCTCCGTGACGGGGGCGAGGGGAAGTTCTACCGGGGCTCGGTGGAGTTCGTGCCGGGGACGCTCACCGAGAACCTGCGCCGCTACTTCGCGGCCAGCGAGCAGGTGGCAACGGTGCTCGACGTCCGGGTGCTCCCCGCCGGCCGGGAGCCGCTCGGGGCGGTGGCGGGGATCGTGGTCCAGAAGATGCCGGAGGGAAGCCTGGAAGCGCTCGAGCAGATCGGCAGGCGGCTGGAGGCGGGCGCCTTCCGTGACGCGCTCGCAGGCGGCCTGGGCGGGGAGGCGCTGGCCCGGGCGGTGGTCGGCGACGACCTCGAGGTGCTCTCCACGGGAGAGGTCTCCTACCTCTGCAACTGCGACCGGGCCCGGGCCGTGAACGCCGTGTCGGCGCTCGGGCCCGACGGGATCCGCTCCGTCCTGGCCGAGGAGCGGCAGGTGGTGATCGACTGCGAGTTCTGCAAGAAGCGGTACGTGATCGACGAGGCCGAGCTGGCCGACATCGCCCGCCGCCTGGAGGGCGGGGTACCCGGCGGAGCCAAGGCCTGAGCCGGAGCCCCGCGCCGGGCCCGGACGCGTGCTAGATTCCCCTTCCCGGCCCGAGGGCCACACCGCGGAGGCTCGCCATCGCCCCCCCGAAGAAGTCCACGAAGAGGAAGACCAAGAAGAAGAGCCCGCCGAGGCCCGCCCGCCGCCCCGCGCGTGCGGCCGCTCCGCCGGCCGCGAAGCGGAAGGGCTCGCGCCCCAGGCGGCCTCGCGCCGAGCAGCCGCTCGGCGTCGGCGTGGGAGATGCCTGGGCCGTGGAGCGCATGGGCGGCGTGCCCGCGCCCGCCGGCGGCGCGGGCGCCGTCCGCGAGCTGACCTGGCTCGAGTTCGGCTCCATCGTGCGCGACCTCGGCGCACGCATCGCCGCGGGCTTCCAGCCCGACGTGGTCCTGGGCGTTGCGAGGGGCGGCATCTTCGTGGGCGGCGCGCTGGCCGCCCCGGTGCGGGCCGAGTTCCTCCCGGTGCGGGTGGAGAAGCGCTCCCGCGACCGGCGGGCGGTCCCCACCTTCCGCGTCCCCGAGGCCCGCGGCAAGAACGTCCTCGTGGTGGACGACGTGACCAACTCGGGCGAGACCCTGGCCAAGGCCAAGGCGCTGGCCAAGCGCTCCGGGGCCCGCGAGGTCCAGTCGGCTGCGCTGGTGGTGCGGCCGGGCGGCTCGAGACCGGAGTGGTTCGCGCTGGAGACCGCGCAGCTCATCGTCTTCCCCTGGGACTACCAGCTCGACGCCGGCGGCCCGATCGTCGATCCCGGCACCGTCGGGGTCTGACCCTGGGCAGGAGCGCCGAGTGAAGCGGGTCGTCGTCGGCACCGCGGGGCACATCGACCACGGCAAGACCGCGCTGGTCCAGGCCCTCACCGGCGTGGACACCGACCGGCTCGCCGAGGAGAAGCGGCGCGGCATCACCATCGAGCTCGGCTTCGCCCACCTGACCTTGCCCGGAGGGACGGTGGCGGGGGTGGTGGACGTGCCGGGCCACGAGCGCTTCGTGCGCGCCATGGCCGCGGGCGCCAGCGGCGTGGACATCGTGCTGCTCGTGGTGGCGGCCGACGAGGGGGTCATGCCCCAGACCCGGGAGCACCTCGACATCTGCCGGCTGCTCGGGGTCTCGCGCGGCGTCGTGGTGGTGACGAAGAGCGACCTGCTCCCCGGCCTGGGCGCCGACTGGCTCCCCCTTCTCGAGGAGGAGATCCGCGCCGCCTGCGCCGGCACCTTCCTCGCGGCCGCCGCCATCGTCCCGGTCTCGGCCCGGACCGGCGAGGGGCTTCCCCTCCTCCTGGAGTCGCTCTCCGCGCTGGCCGCCGAGGTCCCGGAGCGCCCCGCCGACGGGCCGCTCCTCCTGCCGGTGGACCGGGCCTTCACGCTGAAGGGATTCGGCACCGTGGTCACCGGGACCATCCTCTCCGGGACGGTCTCCGAGGCGGACGCGCTCGCGCTGGTGCCGCCGTCGCCCGCGGTGGGCGAGCTGCGTGCACGCACCGTGCAGGTCCACGGCAAGGGGGCGCCGCGCGCCTCGGCCGGGCAGCGCACCGCCGTGAACCTCCCCGGCGTGGAGGCCACCGCCATCTCCCGCGGCCAGTCGCTGGCCCACCCGGGCGTGGTGCCGGCCACCTCGATCCTCGACGTGGAGGTCGCGCTCCTCGCCGGCGCGCCCCGCCCCATTCGCCACCGCTCCCGGCTGCTCCTGCACCTGGGGACGGCCCAGGTGCCCTGCGCGGTGGCCCTCGTGGACGGCACGGCCGAGCTCCCCCCCGGGAAGTCGGCCTTCGCCCAGCTCCGCCTCGCCGCGCCGGTGGCGGCGCTCCCCGGCCAGCGCTTCATCCTCCGCGGCTTCCGCACCATCGAGGGGCGCGGCAAGACGGTGGGCGGGGGGCGCGTCCTCGCCATCCTGCCGCGCAAGCGGCGGCGCGGGCGGCCGGAGAACGCGGCGCAGCTCCGGATCCTGGCCGGGGAGGACGCCGACGCGCGGCTCGCCGTGGTGCTCGAGATGGCCGGACCGGCCGGGCTCGGCGCCGACGCGCTCATCGGGCGCACCGCCCTCTCCCCCCGCGCGCTCCAGTCCGCGCTCGACCGGCTGGGGGCCCGCGGGCAGGCGCTGCTCTTCGACCGGGACCGGCGCGGCTGGGTGTCCGGGCCGGTGGCCGCCGAGCTCCGGGAGCGCATCCTCGAAGCGCTCCAGGCCTTCCACGCGGCCCACCCGCTGGCCGGCGGCGCCGGGCGCGAGGAGCTGCGCGGCCGCCTCCCCCCGGTCACCGACCCGCGCCTCTTCCAGCGGCTGGTGGCCCAGCTGGCCGAGAAGGGGGAGCTGATCGTCCTCGGGGACCTGGTGCGGTTGCCCGGCCACCTGGCCGCATCCGGAGGCCAGGGCGGAGCGCTCAAGGAACGGATCGCCGCGATCCTGCGGGAGGGAGGGCTCACGCCCCCTCGCGTGGCCGACCTCCCTGCGCTCGCCGCCGCCTCCGCCGACGACGTGGCCGCGGTGCTGAAGCTGCTCGCCGCCGACGGGGCCGCGGTGCGGGTCTCCCCGGAGATCTGGTTCGACGGCGGCGCGGTGGAGGGGCTGCGCGCCCGGCTGGTCGAGCACCTGCGCGCCCACGGGGGGATCGACACCCCGACCTTCAAGGAGCTGGTGGGCGCCACCCGCAAGCACGTCATCCCGCTCGCCGAGTACTTCGACCGGGAGAGGGTGACGCTGCGCGTGGGCGAGAAGCGGGTGCTGCGCGGCGACGGGAGGGGCCCGTGAACCCGGCCGACCTGCTCGACTCGCTCCCGGTCCCGGCGATGCTCGTCCGGGACGAGCGGATCGTCTACGTGAACCGGGCCGTCTGTGCGCTGGTGCGCCTCCCCGCCCAGGCGCTCCTCGGGAAGCCCTACGACGCGTTCCTGTCCCAGGGCGAGGGAAGCCGGCTGCGCGTCCGGCGCGATCAGCGGTTGCGGGGGAAGGACGAGCCCACCCTCTACGAGGTCTCGGTGACGGCGCCCAGCGGCCGCACCATCCCGTTCGAGCTGCACGTCGCCCCGCTCGGCCCGGACGAGCTCCTGCTCCAGTTCGTGGACATGTCGGCTCGCGTCGGCCACCTGGAGCGGCTGGAGGGGCTGGCCCGGCTGGGCGCCAGGGTCCAGCGGCAGACCACCCGCGACGGCGTCCTCGACGCCGTGTCGCGCGGGCTCGCCGAGCTGGGGCTCGCCTCCGTCCTGCTCCGGCTGGAGGGCGACCAGATGAAGGTCGAGCGCTTCCACGGGCCCGAGGGCGCCATGACCTCCCTGCGGGCCGCCGGCTACGACGGCGAGCCGGCGGGGCGCCACTTCAGCGACGTCCCCTGGACCTGGCGGGAGGGGGCGATGTTCATCGACGACGCCCCCGCCGCGTCCGCGCACATCGTCGGGCTCCCGGCGACCGTTGCCGTGGCGGTCCGGGAGGCCGGGCTCCTGCGCGCCATCGTCCTGCGGGTGGGCGATCCCGCGGACGAGGCCATCGGGGTGGCCGGCTCCTGGTTCACACCGGCCGACGTCCCAGCCTTCCGGCTCTTCGGCGCCCAGGTGACGGCCGCGATCTCCTCGGCCGAGGCGCTCGCGGCGGTGTGGGCCCGCAACCAGCTCGTGGAGGTCTCCGCCACCGCCCCGGGGCTCGCCGAGTTCTTCGCGGCCGGCAGCGCGGTGGTCCAGGAGGCCCTCTCCTGCGACGGCGTCGCCATCTGGCTGCACGACGCCGAGCGGGACGAGCTCCTCCTCGGCCACTTCCTCGGCGACGCCCCCGATCTCCTGGCCCCGTTCGCGCGCATCCCCATCGCCTCCTCCCGCTACTTCGGTGGCCTCCTGCGCGGGGCCCGCACGGAGATCCTGCAGATCGAGGAGCTCGAGGAGCCGGAGCGGAGCGGCTTCGCACGGGCCGGCTTCCAGAGCTTCGCCACCCTGCCGCTGCGCATCCGCTCCCGCGTGGTGGGGGTGATGACGGTCGGCTTCCGGCGGCGCAGGACCCGCGACGAGCCGGTCGTCTCGACGATGCGCGGCCTGGCCGGCCCGTTCGCCGCCGCGGTGGAGACCCAGCGGCTCGTGGACGACCTGCGCCGCCGCGTCTCCGAGCTCGAGCTCATGAACGTCACCGCGGTGGCGTCGGCGACCATGAACGTCCGGGCGCTGCTGGGCGACGCGCTCGAGCGCATGCTCCGGACCTTCGACGCCGACCTGGGGGCCGCCTACACGCTGGAGGGCGACGCGCTGGTGAGCCGCGCCATGGCGGGCGTGGCCGGGACCGCTGCCCGCGAGATGATGTCCCGCCTGCCTGCCGACCGGGGGGCGACCGGCGAGGCCATCCGCTCCCAGCGTCCGGTCAGCCTCTCCGACGTCGGCGGGACCTCCGAGCTGGGCCGGGCCTTCCGGGAGCAGGAGGGGGTCGAGGCCGTCGCCATCGTCCCGCTGGTGGTGAAGCAACGGACGCTCGGCCTCTTCGCGCTGGGGCGGAGGCGGCCCCTCCCCTTCCGCCCCGTGGAGCTGCAGCTGCTCTCGGCGGTGGCCTCCCAGCTCGGCGTGGCCGTGGAAAACTCGCGCCTCTTCGAGGACCTGACGCGCAGCTACGCCGACCTGGGGCGCGCCCAGAAGCAGCTCGTGCACCGGGAGCGCCTGGCCGCGCTGGGCGAGCTGTCGGCGGTGGTGGCCCACGAGGTGCGCAATCCACTGGGCGTGATCTTCAACTCGCTGGGATCGCTCCACCACCTGCTGCGCCCGGAGGGGGACGCCCGGCTGCTCCTGGAGGTGATCCAGGAGGAGGCCGACCGGCTCAACCGGATCGTCGGCGACCTGCTCGACTTCGCCCGGCCCGCCGAGCCGGCCATCCGGGCCGAGCCGCTCGACCGGATCCTGGAGGACGCCCTGGTGGCGGCGCTGGCCCAGGTCGAGGGGCCGGTCGAGGTTCGCCGCGAGTACGATCGCGATCTCCCGCCCGTCCCGGTGGACGCGCACCAGATCCGGCAGGCCGTGCTCAACCTGGCGGTGAACGCCCTTCAGTCGATGCCGCGCGGCGGCGTCCTCACCGTGCGCACCCGGCGCGAGGGAAGCACGGCGCTCGTCGAGGTGCGCGACTCCGGGCCGGGCATCCCCGCCGAGCTGCGCCCGCGGATCTTCGAGCCCTTCTTCACCACCAAGGCCACCGGCACCGGCCTGGGGCTGGCCGTGGTCCGCCGCATCGCCGAGGGGCACGGCGGCACGGTGGACCTGGCGCCGCCCGGGGCCGGGGGGGCGGCATTCCTGCTCAGGCTCCCGCTCGTCGCCGGGGGGCGCGATAGGATGGAGGGGGCTCCCGAGCCCTCCGACCCATGACCGATCCCGGATCCACCGCCGCGGCGACGGCCGCCCCCGCCGGGCGCGTGCTCGTCGTGGACGACCAGCGCAACATGCGGGTCACCACCGCCATCGTCCTGCGGCAGGCCGGCTACGAGGTCGCCGAGGCCGGAAGCGGGGCGGCGGCGCTGGAGCGGCTCGGCGCCGAGCCCTTCGACGTCGTGCTCACCGACCTGCGCATGGGCGACGTGGACGGGATGGGGGTCCTGCGGGGCGCGCTGGAGATCGCACCTTCGGTCCAGGTCATCGTCATGACCGCCTACGGCAGCATCGAGTCGGCGGTGGAGGCGCTGCGGCGCGGCGCCTACGACTACCTCACCAAGCCCTTCCAGTCCGAGGAGCTGCTGGTCCGCGTCGGGAAGGGCGTGGAGCGGCGGCGCCTCCTCGGCGAGGTCAGCCTGCTGGCCGGGGACTTCCGGCGGCGCTACGGACTGGAGAACGTGGTGGGGCGCTCACCGGCCCTGCGCGAGGTGCTCGACCGGGCGGTCCGGGTGGCCGCCACCGACGCCACCGTGCTCCTCACCGGCGAGTCGGGAACCGGCAAGGAGCTGGTGGCCCGCGCCATCCACGCCGGGAGCCGCCGCGGCGCCCACCCGTTCGTTCCGGTCAACTGCGCGGCCATCACCGAGACCCTGCTGGAGAGCGAGCTCTTCGGCCACGCCCGCGGCTCCTTCACCGGCGCCATCCGGGCCCGCATCGGCCTCTTCGAGGAGGCCAGCGGGGGAACCCTCTTCATCGACGAGATCGGCGAGACCACCCCGGGATTCCAGGCCAAGCTCCTGCGCGCGCTGCAGGACGGGGAGATCCGCCGGGTGGGCGAGTCCTCGCCGGTGAAGGTGGACGTCCGCATCATCGCCGCCACCAACCGCGACCTGCGGCGCGCCATCGTCGAGAAGCGCTTCCGCGAGGACCTCTTCTACCGGCTCAACGTGGTCCCCCTGCGCATCCCGGCGCTGCGCGAGCGGCGCGAGGACATCCCGCTCCTGGCCCGCCACTTCCTCGAGCAGCACAACCGGCGGAGCGGCGCCCAGAAGCGCTGGACGGTGGACGCGCTCTCCCGGATGCTCGAGCACGACTGGCCGGGAAACGTCCGCGAGCTGGAGAACCTGGTGGAGCAGGCGGCCGCCCTCTCCGACGGGCCGGAGATCCGGGCGTCCGACGTGGCCATCGGCCAGGACGGTCGCCCCGGAGGCGAGGCGACGTCGCTCGCCGACGTGGTCGCGGGCGCCGAGCGGCGCGCCATCGAGGCGGCGCTGGTGCGCTGCGGGGGCGACCAGGCGAGGGTGGTCCGCGAGCTCGGGATCTCCGCCACCACGCTCTGGCGCAAGATGAAGCGGCTGGGAGTGGACGCGCGCCAGCCGCCGGAGAGCTGAGCTTACATGCCCAAAACCGCGGCACGAGCCCACGCGGCGAGCGGCTCGGGCGAGAAGCCCACCACCACCACCACCAGCGCCGTGACCGCGATGGCGACCACCACCGTGGCGTGGGCCGGGGACGGCTCCTCGACCTCGGCCGGGCGCATGTACATCGCCACCACCACCCGCAGGTAGTAGTAGACGCCCAGGATGCTGGTGAGCACGCCGACCACGGCGAGCCCCCAGGCGTTGGCCGCGGCGGCCGACTGGAAGATGGAGAGCTTGGCCACGAACCCGGCCGTGGGGGGCACCCCGGCCAGCGAGAGCATGAAGATGGCCATGGCGAATGCGAGCCAGGGACGCCGGCTGGCCAGCCCCGCGAAGCGGGAGATGTCCCAGGCGCCGCCCGCGGAGACGTCGGGGTTCGGATCCCGCCGCTCCAGCACCGCCAGCACCGAGAAGGCGCCGATGACCGTGAAGGCGTACGCGGCCAGGTAGACCAGCACCGCCGAGAGCCCCTGGGAGCGCGCCGCAGGGCTGGTGGTGGCGACGACGCCGACGAGCAGGTACCCGGCGTGGGCGATGGACGAGTAGGCCAGCATCCGCTTCACGTTCCGCTGCGGGAGCGCGAAGAGGTTGCCCACCACCATGGTGAGGACGGCGAGGAAGCCGAGGACCCCGCCCAGCTCGCTCCCCACCGCGTAAGGGGTGCCGGCCACCATGGCGAGCACGCCGCGGGTGAGGAAGGCGAAGGCCGCCGCCTTCACGCCCGCCGCCATGAAGGCCGTGGCCGGCGTGGGGGCGCCCTCGTAGACGTCGGGCGTCCAGGCGTGGAAGGGAACCGCCGCCACCTTGAAGGCCAGCCCGACCAGCACCAGGGAGAGCCCGGCGGCGAGCAGCGCCCCGCCGCCGCCGCGCATCGACGAGAGCAGCGTCGAGCCGGTGGCGCCGTAGAAGAGCGCCGACCCGTAGAGGAGGATGGCCGAGGCGAAGGAGCCCAGGATGAAGTACTTGAAGGCCGCCTCGGGCGCCCGCTGCCCGCGCCGCGGGTAGGCGGCCATGGAGTAGACGGCGAGGCTCATCACCTCGATGGCGATGAAGGCCAGCAGGAGATCGGTGGCCATGCCCAGCAGGACCATGCCCGAGGCGCCGAAGAGCGCGAGCGCGTAGTACTCGCCCCGCTCCATGTTGCGGACGGTGAGCCAGCCGCGGCCGAGGAGCGCCGAGAGCACGAGCCCGGCGCAGACCACCACGGCGACGAAGCCGGAGAAGCCGTCGCTCACCGCCTGCCCGCCGAAGAGGACGCGCTGCGGGGCGAACGGCACGGCCGCCGCGGCCGCCACGCCGAAGGCGATGGTCAGGCCGGACTGGTAGCCGCGCCCGCCCGAGGTGAGGAAGACCTCGGACATCATGAGGACGAGCGCTCCGAGGACCAGGAGCAGGAAGGGGAGGAGGGCCGCGATGTCGAGGCTCGACGGCATGTCAGTGGCTCCCGTGGGCGGGGGCAGCGCCGGGCGGGGGCGGCTCGGGCGCGGCGGCCGGGACCGCCGGCGGGCGCGCGAAGGCGAGGGCGACCGGGTCGGTGCCGGTGAGCGGGCGCAGGTCGGGGTCGGCCTTCCGCAGCTTCTGCTCGGCGGCCTGCATGCGGGCCAGCAGCCGGTCCACCGAGGACTTGGCCGGGTCGAGGAAGGGCTGCGGCGCGAGCCCCATGACCACGATGAGGAGGATCACCGGGGTGATGACGAAGGCCTCGCGCACCGAGAAATCGGGGAGGTGCCGGTTCTCGGGGTTGGTGATCTTCCCGAAGAAGACCTTCTGCACGAGCACCAGCATGTAGACCGCGCCCAGGACCACGCCGGTGGCGCCGAAGGCGGCGTACCAGCCCGGCGACCGGAGCCGGCTGAGCCAGGTTCCCGAGAGGATGAGGAACTCGCCGACGAAGCCGTTGGTGCCGGGGAGGCCGATGGAGGAGAAGGTGACCACCAGGAAGGCGGTGGCGATCCAGGGCACCTGCTTGGCCAGCCCGCCGTACTCGGAGATGAGCCGGGTGTGGCGCCGCTCGTAGAGCATGCCCACGAGGAGGAAGAGCCCGCCGGTGGACACGCCGTGGTTCAGCATCTGGTAGACCGAGCCGGTGAGCCCCTCGGCGGTGATGGCCATCATCCCCAGCATGACGAAGCCCAGGTGGGAGACCGACGAGTAGGCCACCAGCCGCTTCATGTCGGTCTGCACGAAGCACATCAGTGCGCCGTAGGCGATGCCGAAGGTGGCCACCGCGGCGATGGTCCCGCGGTACTGCAGCGCCGCCTCGGGGAAGAGGGGCATGGCGTAGCGGAAGAAGCCGAAGGTCCCCATCTTGAGGAGCACGCCGGCCAGGATGACCGAGCCGGCCGTGGGGGCCTCGGTGTGGGCGTCGGGCAGCCAGGTGTGGAGCGGGAACATGGGGACCTTCACCGCGAAGGCCAGCGCGAAGGCGCCGAAGAGCAGCGCGCCCACCGCGGGGGTGACTTGCAGGGCGTTGCGGGCCACCACGTAGTCGAAGGACTTCCCGTCGTTCATCCACACGTAGAGGATGGCGACCAGCATGAGCACGCTGGCGGCGAAGGTGTAGACGAAGAACTTCACCGTCGCGTAGACCCGGTTCGACGAGCCCCAGACGCCGATGAGCAGGTACATCGGGATGAGGATGGCCTCGTAGAAGACGTAGAAGAGGATCAGGTCGAGCGCGGCGAAGGTGCCGATCATCGCGGTCTCGAGGAAGAGCAGGGCGATGAAGAACTCCTTCACCCGCTCCTGCGCCGAGTTCCAGGCCGCCAGGATCACGATGGGCATGAGCGCCGTCGTCAGCATGACCAGGAGCAGCGCCACCCCGTCGAGCCCCACGTGGTAGCCGATGCCCAGCGCCGAGATCCAGGGAACGCTGGTCTCGAACTGGAACTCGGGCGCGCCCCGCGACGGGTCGAAGCCGAACCAGAGTCCGAGCGAGGCCAGGAAGACCACCAGGCTCACGAAGAGCGCCCAGGCCTTGTGCTGCGAACCCTCGCCCCGCGGCAGGATGGCGGCGACCAGCGCGCCCAGCAGCGGGAGGAAGAGGACGACGTTGAGCAACGTGCCGCCGGCCATGGCTAGTACCCCCCCGCGGCGAGGACTGCCCAGAGGACCGCGGCGGCGCCGATGGCGATGACAGTGGCGTACCGCTGGAGGTTGCCGTTCTGCCAGCCGCGCAGCACGTCGCCGATGGCGAAGACCGCCTTCGGCACGCCGTTCACGAAGATCCCCTCGATGACGAACACGTCGATGGTGCGCCAGAGCCCCCGGGCCACCCGGACGATGGGGCCGAGGAAGAGGAACTGGTAGAGCTCGTCCACGCGGAACTTGTCGGCCACCAGCCGGAAGAAGGCCGGGAAGGCGGCCACGAACCGGTCGGGGAAGCCCTGCATGGAGCCGGCGTACATCTGCCAGGAGAGCCAGCCCGGGACGAACGCCACCACCCAGGCCACCGCGTAGGGCCAGATGACCGAATGCTCGGTGATGCCGAGGATCCTCTCGGCCTGGGCGAAGACCGGAAGCTCGAAGTGATGGAAGATCTCGGCGTAGCGGGCGCCGACGAGCCAGGCGGGAAGCCCGAGCGCGAGCGCCGCCACCGAGAGGAAGGCCAGGATCCAGAGCGGGAGCGTCATGGTCCAGTCGGACTCGTGAGCGTGCTCGGCGGCCTCGGTCCTGGGCTTGCCGACGAAGGCCAGCGCGAAGGCCCGGACCATGTAGAAGGAGGTGCCAGCCGCGGCAAGGGTCCCGAGGACGTAGGCGATCTTGCCCACCGCCGGCCAGGCGGCGTTGTGGCTGAAGAACGCGGCGGCCAGGATGGCGTCCTTCGAGAAGAAGCCCGAGAGCGGGACGATGCCGGTGATGGCCAGCGTCCCGACCAGGAAGGTCTTCGCCGTGGAGGGCATCTTCTTCCAGAGGCCGCCCATGTTCCGGATGTCGAGGTCGTCGTGCATCGCGTGCATGACGCTGCCGGCGCCGAGGAAGAGGCAGGCCTTGAAGAAGGCGTGCGTCATGAGGTGATACACGCCGGCGAAGTAGGCCCCCGACCCCACCCCGATGAACATGAAGCCGAGCTGGCTCACCGTGGAGTAGGCCAGCACCCGCTTCAGGTCGTACTGGGCGAAGGCGATGACGGCGGCGAAGAGCGCCGTGGCCGCGCCGACCAGGGTCACCACCGCCATCGAGGCCGGCGCCAGCGCGAAGAGGAAGTTGGTGCGCGCGACGAGGTAGACGCCGGCGGTCACCATGGTGGCTGCGTGGATGAGGGCCGAGACCGGCGTCGGACCGGCCATGGCGTCGGGCAGCCAGACGTAGAGCGGGATCTGCGCGCTCTTGCCGGCGGCGCCCACGAAGAGCCCCAGGGTGGCGAAGGTGATGGCGCCCTGCAGCGTCCAGCCGCTGAAGATGCCCGAGGTGAGCACCCAGTCCGGGCGGATCGCCAGCGCCTTCGCGGACAGTTGCCCGAAGTCGGCGGTGCCGAAGATGGAGTAGATGGCGAAGAGGCCGAGCAGGAAGCCGAAGTCGCCCACGCGGTTGGTGACGAAGGCCTTCCGGCCGGCGTAGGCCTTCTCCTCGTCGGTGTACCAGAAGCCGATGAGCAGGTAGGACGCGAGCCCCACCCCTTCCCAGCCCACGAAGGTGAGGACGAGGTTGTCGCCCATGACCAGCGTGAGCATCGCGGCGATGAAGAGGTTCAGGTAGGTGAAGAACCGCGCGTAGCCGGCGTCGTCCTCGTGGGACATGTAGCCCACGGAGTAGAGGTGGATGAGGAAGCCCACCCCGGTGACGATGAGGAGCAGCGTCCCGGAGAGCCGATCGACGAGCAGCCCCCAGGGCACCGCGATGGGCGCCCGGCCGCTGGGATCGACGATGCGGAACCACCAGTCACCGACGAAGTGGAGCCTCGTGCCTCCCGCCACCCACGCGAAGGCGATGCAGGAGAGCAGGAACGCCCCTCCCACCATCGCGAGACCGATCAGGGCCACGTTTCCGCGGCCGAGCCGGCGCCCGAAGAGCCCGTTGACGAGCGCTCCGGCGAGGGGGAGGAGAATGATGGCCCACAGGTAGCTCTGGGCCGCAGCCGGATTGTCCAGGAGCTGGGGCATAGGGAGGCGAAAGGATTACCTTCTTCGAACAAGGGAGGCAATCACCTTGTGAATGGCTATCATCGCCGCGTGACCGCCCTCAAGGACGCCGCCGCGGAGGCCCGGAAGATTCCCCGTGCCGACAGGCTCCTCGCCGCCGCCGATCGCGCCGGCTGGACCGCCCGGCTCGGCCACGCCCCGATCATGGAGGCGGTCCGGGCCACCCTGGAAGAGCTCAGGTCTGCGGTGCTGGCCGGCTCCCCCTGCCCTCCCGCCGAGGAGGTGGAGGCCCGGCTCCTGGGGAGGCTCGCCGCAGGGGCCAGGGGTACGCTCCGGCCGGTCGTGAACGCCACCGGGGTGGTCATCCACACCAACCTCGGCCGCGCCCCCCTCTCCCGGGGGACCGTGGTCGCCATGCAGGAGGCCTCGGGCTACCTCAACCTCGAGTTCGACCTGGCCTCCGGCGAGCGGAGCGACCGGTACGGCCACGCCACGGCCGCCCTGTGCCGGCTGACCGGGGCGGAGGCGGCGGTGGTCGTGAACAACTGCGCCGCGGCGGTGTTGCTCGCCCTCTCCGCCCTGTCGGAGCGGTTGCCGGCCCGGCGGGCGGGGGCGCCCCTCCCGGTTGCCGACGAGGGTGCCGCGGGCCGCCCGCAGGTCCTGGTCTCCCGGGGGCAGCTCGTCGAGATCGGCGGGGGGTTCCGGGTCCCGGACGTGCTGCGCCGCTCCGGCGCCGACCTGGTGGAGGTGGGCACCACCAACCGGACCTACCTCGCCGACTTCGAGGAGGCGCTCTCCCCCCGGAGCCGCATCCTCCTGTCGGTCCACCGCTCCAACTTCCGGATCGAGGGGTTCGTCCACGACGCCACGCTGCCCGAGCTCGCCGACCTGGGAAGGCGGGCCGGCGTCTGGGTGGTGGACGACCTCGGCTCCGGCACCCTCTTCCAGACCGGGCCGTTCGGCCTGGGGGACGAGCCGACGGTCGGCGAGCGGGTCGCCGCCGGGCCGGACGTGGTCTGCTTCTCCGGCGACAAGCTGCTCGGCGGCCCGCAGTGCGGGGTGCTGGTGGGGCGGCGCGAGGCCGTCGAGGCCTGCCGCCGCCACCCGCTGCTCCGGGCGCTCCGGGTGGACAAGGTGACCCTGGCCGGCCTCGCCGCCACGCTCTCCCACTACGAGCGGGGGGAGGCGCTGCGCGAGATCCCTGTGTGGCGGGCCATCGCCTGGACCCAGGAGGAGTTGCTGGCCCGCGCCTCGTCCTGGCGCGACGCGCTCGGCCTGCCCGGCGCCGAGGTGGTGGAGGCCCGGTCGGCGGTGGGAGGGGGCACCCTCCCCGGCGTCACGCTGCCCACCTTCGCGCTGGCGCTGCCGCCCGGCGACCCGGACGGCACGGCGGCGCGGCTGCGCGCCTCGGATCCCCCGGTGGTGGCGCGCATCGAGGGGGGGCGCGTGCTCCTCGACCCGCGCACGGTGCTGCCCGGGGAGGACGAGGCGGTGCTCGCGGCGGTGCGGGCGGCTACCCGTTGAAGCGGTAGCCCACGCCCCGCACGGTCTCGAGGAAGCGCGGACGGTCGGCGTCGTCGCGGATGTGGGCGCGGAGCCGGGCCACGAAGTTGTCCACGGTGCGCTCGGTGCCGATGTAGAGCGATCCCCAGACCGCCCGGGTGAGCTGCTCGCGGGAGTAGACGCGCCCCGGGTGGGCCACGAAGAAGGCCAGCAGGTCGAATTCACGGGCGGTGAGATTGGCGACCTCTCCGCCCACGGTGACGCGCCGCTCGCCCAGGTCGATCTCCACCTGGCCGAAGCGCTTCAGCTGCCGCGCCGGCCCGGCCTGGCCGCTGGCCCGGGGGCGGCGCAGGGCCGCGCCGATGCGGGCCAGGAGCTCCTTCAGCCCGAAGGGCTTCACCACGTAGTCGTCGGCGCCGAGCGCCAGCCCCGCCACCTTGTCGGCCTCCTGCCCCTTGGCCGAGAGGATGAGGATGGGCATCCCCGGGTCCTCCTTGCGCAGCTCCCGGACGAGCTCGAGGCCGCCCAGCCGCGGCAGCATGACGTCCACGATGAGCAGGTCGGGGCGCTCGGTGCGGGCGATTCGCAGCCCCTCCTCGCCGTCCGCGGCGGTGCGGACCTTGTACCCCTCCATGGCCAGGTTGAGGTCGAGCCCGCGCAGGATGTTGGGGTCGTCCTCGACGACCAGGATCCGCTCGCCGCTCATGGCTTGCGCGCCTCCGACGCGGGGAGCAGCACCGTGAAGGCCGCTCCCTTGCCCAGCTCGCTCTTCACGCCGACCCTCCCGCCGTGGGCCTGCACCACGTGCTTCACCATGGAGAGCCCGAGACCGCTCCCCTCGATGGTGCGCTCGAGGGGGTCCTTGCCCCGGTAGAACTTGTCGAAGATGCGCTTCTGGTCGGAACCGGGGATGCCCGGGCCGTTGTCCGCCACCACGATCGCCACCGCGTTCCCCGAGCCCTCGGCGGAGATGGAGATGCGCTTGTCGTCGCCGGTGTACTTGAAGGCGTTCTGGAGCAGGTCCACCAGGGAGTCGGCCAGGGCGTCGCGATCGGCGTAGACCTGGGGCAGCCCCTCGGGGAGGTCGCGGCGCACCACGGCGCCGGTCTGGATGCGCTGCGGCTCCACGGCGCGGAGCGCGTCGTCCACGATGGGGCCGAGCGGCTGGCGGCGGAAGTCGTAGCTGCGCTTCCCCGACTCCATGCGCGCCCAGTCGAGGAGGCGCGCGATGAGCACCGAGAGGCGCTGGGTCTCGGCCGAGATGATCTCGAGCGCCTCCTTCTCCTGGGCCGGGTCGGCGATGCGCCCGAGCTGGAGGGTCTCGACGAACATGCGGATGCTGGTGAGGGGCGTGCGCAGGTCGTGGGAGACCTTGTTCACGAAGTCGGTCTGGAGCCGCGAGACGTAGGCCTCGCGGTAGAGCACCACCAGCGTGCCGATGGTGCCGAGGATGGTGGTGGCGACCAGCGCCAGGATGAGGGTGCCGAAGACGTAGTCCTGCTTCTGGCGCCCGAAGACCAGCATGAGGATGCCCACCGTGAGCATCATGGCCGCCGGGACGACCACGAGGCCGATGATGAGCGGGTAGACGCGCCGGAGCTTCACGGGGCCAGTGTAACGCGGCCGGGAGGGCGCGGCGCGGGAGGCCGGAAAAGGAACCGGGCCCCGCGGCGCCTCGGAAGGCGCCGGGAGCCCGGCGATTCATCGGGACCCGCGAGCTACGCGGGGCCCTGCGCGTCGATCCCGCTTACGGCGACGGGACGTGGACGTCGATCGCGTTGAACACCTTGCCGGCGCCGTGGCAGCTGGCGCAGGCCTCGTCGGTCCCGATCGTCATGGTGGCGAAGTGGACTCGAGCGGCGGTGGTGTCGTGGCAGCTGCCGCAGCTCGCGGCTCCGGACTGGACGAACGACTCGGTCTTGGCCCAGAAGGCGTCGCCATTCGCGGAGTCGGGGACGGTTACGCCACCGCCCCAGGGAACGGTCGCCGTGCCGGAGGCACCGCAGACGTTCGCGTAGACGGGGGCCGGGATGGTCGGATCAACCGCCTGCGTGCAGGTGAAGTCCACGAACCGGGTCGGGATCGCCGTCGCCGGAGGCAGGTTGTAGCCACCCGCCACGTGGCAGGCCTGGCAGTTCTTGATGTCGCCAGGGTAGGCACCCGTGAAGCAGACCGGCGGCGCCTCGCCGGCGATCTTCACGCCCGTTTCGGGCCGGAAGTCACGGGTCGCGCCGATGCAGTACTCGTTCGCGAGCGCGCTTCCCATGTGGATCTTGTGGACCATCACGGAGAGCTCGACCGTGTGCGGCAGCTTGTTGAACGGCGTCGTCGTGCCGGGGATCACCCGGAACTGCGAGGTGCGCTCGTCGTTCACGTTCTGGGGGTTGTGGCAGGTCGCGCAGTACTCCGGGGTCTTGCGCGCCGAGTTGCTGTGGAAGCCGAGGTCCTCGTGGCAGGCGTTGCACTTTACGTTGCTGGTCATGGTTCGGCGGTTGACGGCGGTGCCGGTGCCGACCTTGACGTACTTCATCGTGATCGGATTCGACGTCCACGCCTTCGTGGACGCGGTGCACCCGCCGGCCGGTTGGCAGGTTCCGGTCTCGTTGATGTAGGCCTCTGCGCCCACGCCCATCGAGAAGCCGTTCAGCTTGGACAGGTCACCGAGCGGGGCCCGGAACTGGCCAGCCGTTCCCGTGGCCACGACCCCCGCCGCGGCGCCGCCGCCGGTGGCAGGAGCCTGGATGTAGCCGCCGGAGTTGGCGTACCAGTTGAACGGAACGCCGCCGACCACGTCCGCGCCGTAGTCGGTCGTCGGGCCGGCGATGGTGAAGGCGAGCGAGGCGAGCGGGGTGGCCTTGATGTCGTAGGCGGCGCCATCCACCTTCACGGTGAAGGTGACCGTGGCGGCCGTCTGGGTGGTGACGTTCACCGAGTCGATGGTGATGGCGAGGGTCTTGCCCACGAAGGTGGTGTTCGTCGCGGCGTTGTAGAGCGGCGAGTGGACCAGCCCGGTGGCCGGGGCGAGGCTGTTGGTGTCAGGCTTGTGGCAGAGGATGCATTCCGCGTCCGGCGGGAAGGCGCCGGACGTCCCCGGGTGGGAGACGTGGCAGGAGGCGCAGACGGCCGCCGTGGGGTTGGACTTGTAGAAGTCGGCCTGCGCGCCACCGGCGTGGCACTGCGTGCAGTTCTTGACCGAGTTGGGCGGCGCGAACATCACGTTGCTGAAGTCCACGGTGGCGCTCCACTTGTAGACCCAGGGGGGGTTGAAGCCCATGGTCTGGCCGACGTGGATCTGGTGGATCATGACGCGGAAGTCGATCGCGTTCGTCTTGCCGCCCGTGTTGGCGGAGGCGGCGGTGGACCAGCCCGGGGTGTGGCAGGTGAGGCAGAGGTCCACCGTGCGGCGCGAGCCGTGGGCCTGCATGTTGCCGTGGCAGGCGTTGCAGGCGGCGTCGGTCACCACCGTGCGCGGAACGGCCGTTCCGCCGCCGGCGATGAACTCGATGGAGGCGCCGACCGGGTAGGCCACGCCGCCGAAGGTGCGCGAGGCCTGGATGCCGATCATGGTCTGGGCGCCCGCAGTCGCGCCCAACGGGAAGCCGGCGGCGAGCGCAGGCAACGCCGGGGCGGCGGTGGGCCAGGTGTAGGTCACGCTGCCGTCGGCGTTGGCCACGTAGAAGCTGGCCGCCGTGGGGAGGTCGATCGTGCCGGGCACCGACGTCGGGCGGGTCTGCGTGCCGGACGGGGCGCCCGCCGAGGCGGACTGGTACAGGCTCATGTTGTAGACGCCAGCCTCGTAGGGAGGCGCGCCGGCCAGCGGGAGGGCCTGGACGATCGAGAAGCGTGGGCCGCGGGTGGTGCCGTACGCTCCGGCCTTGAGCTCGGCGATGAAGTCGAGCACGGTTCCGGCGGTGTCCTTGGCGATGAAGGTGACGGTGGGTGCGGAGCCGGAGACGGCCGTCGCGGAGAGGATCTCGATCTGGAGCCCTGCGCCCGGAAGCTGCGGGCCGGCGGGGCCCTGCGGGCCGGAGGGGCCCTGCGGGCCGGTGTCGCCCGGGGTCCCGTTGGTCCCGTTGGTCCCGTTGGTCCCGTTGGTCCCGTTGGTCCCGTTGGTCCCGTTGGTCCCGTTGGTCCCGTTGGTCCCGTTGGTCCCGTTGGTGCCCTGCGGACCGGTGCTGCCCGAACAGGCCGTCAGGCCGATGCCTGCCGCGACCAGCACGGAGAGTGTCAAGAGCTTCGACGTTCGCATTTTCACTGCCTCCTCGATGGGGCTGACTTGACTGCGGATGAGACTGAAATCCGTCGCGTGCTTCACTGAGAGGTGAACTCGTGGAAGGGCAGACTACACCGATCGATCCGGGACGGGGAGAAGACTGTCGGTCCCTGATGGAGCCTGTCGGGTTGCGCTCCTCTGGAGTCGGGGACACTCCGATGGGGGTCACGGAAGCCGCTTGAATACGGCTTCTCCTGAGACAGGATCACGAAGCGGTCATTCACCTTTCGTCACAATGTGCGCGAGCCCTTGCGCGCAAGGATTTCGCTCGACGATCCTCGGCGTGCCGCGACCCGGTGCAAGCCGTCGCTTGCATGTGCCCCGCGCGCTCGGGTGAGCACGTCCCGGGCCCACCCGGATCTGGACCGGATCGGTCATGTTCACTAAAGGTTAAGCTCACACGCGGCAAGTTCGCGCGTCATGTCATGAGGATGCGCTCATTTGCGCGCGGGCACCTCCACGATCCGGTTCCGGGGCGCGGTCGCCGCCCCGTTCGTCGCACCCCGGCTCGCGCGTGGCGGTGACCTGGGCGAGTGGACCCGGGGTCGGTGAAGAGTTTGCGCTCCAGCCTCGTCCTGGAGCCCGACCCAGGGCGCGACCCGGCGATGAAGACAGCCGGCTCACGTCCCGGATGGGGTGGCGGCGCACCCTTCCTTCGGGGTTGCCCCGAGGCCACCCCGAAGGGTCTCGTCGCGCTGTACCCTGAAGGGTCTGGTCAACCGTGGAACGGCTTGCCGGTCGCCGCGTGCTCGACCAGCAGCGGCGCCGGCCTGAACCGGGTGCCGAAGCGCCCCTCCAGGCGGCGCATGCGCTCCAGCACCCGGGCGCTGCCCTCGGCGTCGATCCACCTGAACGGGCCGCCGCGGAAGGGGGGGAAGCCCAGGCCGAAGACCGCGCCGATGTCCCCGTCGCGCGCGCTGCGCAGGATCCCTTCACCGAGCGTGAGAAGGGACTCGTTGACCATCTGCAGGACGCAGCGCTGGGCGATCTCCTCCCGGTCGATCCTCTTGCGCTTCCGGCCGCCCGGGAGCACGTCGTAGACGGTCTCGTCCACGGCCTTCTTCTTCTTCGGATCACCGTAGGTGTAGAAGCCCTTGCCGTTCTTGCGGCCGAGCCGCCCGGACTCGAGCACCTTGCCCATGGCCTCCGGCACCGACATGCGCTCGCCGAAGGCGCCGTGGAGCACCTTGGCCACCTTGGCCCCCACGTCGATGCCCACCTCGTCGAGCAGGGTCATCGGGCCGACCGGGAAGCCGAAGCCCACCAGGGCGGCGTCGAGGTCCTCCACCGAGGCCCCCTCGAGGAGGAGCATCACCGCCTCGTTCATGTACGGCGCCAGCACGCGGCTGGTGAAGAAGCCCGGTCCGTCGCCGACCACGATGACGGTCTTCCCCTGCTTCTTGCCGAGCGCCACCGCGGTGGCGGTGGCCTCGTCGGCGGTGCGCGGGGTGACGATCACCTCGAGCAGCGGCATCTTGTTCACCGGCGAGAAGTAGTGCATCCCCAGCACGGTCTCGGGGTGGGCGGAGGCGGCCGCGATCTCGCCGACGGGAATGGACGAGGTGTTGGTGGCGAAGATGCCCTTCGGGTTCAGGGTCTCGAAGGTGCGCAGCATCTCCTGCTTCAGCTTGAGATCCTCGAAGACCGCCTCGATGAGCACGTCCACCCGCTCCATGCCCTCCCAGCCGGTGCCGGCGGTGAGGAGCCGCATGCGGGCCAGCTTCTCCAGCCGGTCCAAGGAGCGCTTCTTCACCCGGCCGTCGTAGATCCCGGCCACCGCCGCGAAGGCGCGGGCCACCGCGGCGTCGTCCTTCTCGCGGATGCGCACCGGGATGCCGGCGTTGGTGGTGACGTAGGCGATGCCCGAGCCCATCAGGCCGCCGCCCAGGATGCCCAGCGACTCGACCTTGCGCCCCTTCACCGACGGGTCGGCGGTCCCGTTGTCCTTCTTCAGGGCGGTGGTGGCGAAGAAGATGCCCATCAGCTCGCGGGCCACCGGCGAGACGGCCAGGTCGCCGAAGAGGCGGGCCTCGGTGGCGAGGCCGGCCTCCATCCCCTTCTCGATGCCGGCCTGGATGGCCTCGAGGGCGGCCAGCGGCGCCGGGTAGTGCCCCTTCGTCTTCTCGAGGAGCGTCTTCCTGGCCTGGCGGAAGAGCACCTCGCGCCCCAGGAAGTTCTCCTCGAGGGCCATCTTCTGGAGCGTGGCCTGGGGATCCTTCTTCAGCCGGTCCACCACGCCTGGCGCGGCGGGGCGCAGCTTCTCGCCGTCGGCCAGCGCGCGGGCCCGGGCCCGGGCGACCTCGAGCAGGAGCGCCGGCGGCACCGACTCGTCCACGAGCCCGATGGCCAGCGCCTTCTTCGGCTTCACCGTCTTGCCGGCCAGGACGAGGTCGAGCGCGGTGGCGATGCCCACCAGCCGGGGCAGGCGCTGCGTCCCACCCGCGCCGGGGATCACGCCGAGCTGCACCTCGGGGAGGCCGAGCTGGGTCTTCTTGTCGTTCGAGACCACGCGGTAGTGGCAGGCCATGGCCCACTCGAGCCCGCCGCCCAGGCAGGCCCCGTGCACCGCGGCCACCACGGGCTTGCCGAACTTCTCCAGCCGGTCGAAGCCGGCCTGGGCGTCCCTGGAGAGCTCGGCTGCCTCGGCGGCGTCCTTCACGTCGCGCAGCATCTCGATCTTGGCCCCGGCCACGAAGCCGTCCTTCTTTCCGCTGGCGACCACCAGGGCCTTCACGGCCGGGTCCTTCTCCAGCGCGTCGAGCACCGCGCCGAACTCGGCGCCGGTCTCCCGGGAGAGGGTGTTCACCGGCTCGCCGGGCACGTCCACGAGGACGGTGGCCACGCCGTCCTGGATATCGACCCGGTAGTTCTTCCATTCACTGGTGGTCATGTCAGGCCTCCGGACCGTCGAGGACGACCGCGGCGCCGAGACCGCCGGCGGCGCAGACGGTGAGCAGCGCGTGGCGCCCCTTGCGGCGCGCCAGCTCGCGCAGCGCCTGGGTGATCATGCGGGCGCCGGTGGCGCCGAAGGGGTGGCCGAGCGGGATCGACCCGCCGTTGGGGTTGAGCCGGGCCGGGTCGATCTCCCCCAGCGGATCGGCGCGCCCCAGCTTCTCCTCGGCGAACTTCCGGGAGGCGAAGGCCTGGAGATTGGAGAGCACCTGGGCCGCGAAGGCCTCGTGCATCTCCACGATGTCCATGTCGGCGAGCGCGAGGCCGGCTCGGTCGAGCGCCACGGGCGCGGCGTAGGCCGGCCCCTGCAGCAGCTGGTCGCCCGGGTCGGTGGCGGCGTAGGCGTAGGCGCGCAGGAAGCCCAGCGGCTTCACCCCGAGCTCGCGGGCCCGCCCCTCCGACATCAGGATCACCGCGGCGGCGCCGTCGGTGAGCGGGGAGGAGTTGCCGGCGGTGATGGTGCCGTAGCGCCTGTCGAAGACCGGCTTCAGCGAGGAGAGCGCGTCGTAGGTCGTGTCGGCCCGCACGTTGTTGTCGGCGGCGGCGATCTTCTGGAAGCGGGGCGGCACGTCCACCGCCATGACCTCCTCGGCGAACTTGCCGCTGGCCCAGGCGTCGGCGGCCTTGCGGTGGCTCTCGAGCGCGAAGCGGTCCTGGGCCTCGCGGGTGATGCCGTTCTCCCAGGCCATCTTCTGGGCGCTGTCCCCCATGGTGAGGCCGGTGGTGGGCTCCTTCAGCGCCGGGGGAACCGGGGCCACGTCGGCGAGGGAGAGCCCTGCGAAGGCCTTCACCTTCTCCGGGACGCTGCGCCCCCGCGACGCGTTCACCAGCGCCTGGGCCAGCTTGTGGGAGGCGAAGATGGGGGCGTCGGAGAGCGATTCGGCGCCTCCGGCGATGACGGTGTCGGCGTGGCCGAGGAGGATCTGGTCGGCGGCCTCTGTGGCCGCCTGGAGCGAGGTGGCGCAGGCCCGCGAGGTGGTGTGGGCCGGGACGGTCCGCGGCAGCTCGGTGCGCAGCACCACCTCCCGCCCGATGAGCGAGGAGAGCTGGGAGGGGATCACCTGGCCGAAGATGAGGGCGTCAAACTCGGCGAGGGGCAGGCCACTGCGGGCCACCAGCTCGTTCACCACGATGGCGCCGAGGTCGATGGCCGACAGGTCCTTGAAGTCCCCGCCCGACCTGACGAAGGGGGTGCGGAGGCCGGCGACGACCGCGACGCGCGGGGGCGGCGAGCCCTCGGACTGGCTTCGCGAATGGTGGTGCTTGTGCTTCCGGTGGTGGGACATGCGGACCCCCGTGTTGATTCTTGAATCAGCGATGTAACCGGATGATTAGCCGTCTCGACGCAAAGCGTCAAGTACGGTCGGTGACCGCCTCCCGCGCCAGGGTTGCGGCTCGTCGTCGCGGGCCGGGGGAGCACCTCGGCGGAGCAAGGAAGACCCCACGGCCCTCCTCCTTGGAGATCGACGGCGCCATGGTAGCGTGTCCGACTTCCTGATCCGGAGGCTCCATGCGTTCCCGCGTCGTCCCTGCTCTCGCCACGCTCGCCGTTCTCGGCCTCGCTTCCTGCGAATCCCGCCCCGCTTCGGGCGGCGGCGGCGGCGGCGGGCCCACGACGGGAGCCCACACGATCCACCTGACGGGGACGATCGCCGAGCCCATCGCTTGCGGCCAGTGCCACGACGCGGCATTCCAGGTCACGCTGCAAGGCTCCCTGGCCTCGGCAAACGGCGCGCAGCCTGGCTTCAACGGCGCGTCGCTCACCTGCTCGAACGTCTACTGCCATTCCGGTGGCCCCCAGCTCCTGCTGGGCGGGGGTACCCTCCTCGCTCCCGTCTGGAACCCGCCATCGACCGTGTCCTGTGGCGCCTGCCATGCCATTCCCGGCGGCCCCATCGACACCAGCGCCTGGCACCCGGTCGTGGCGGCGGGCGTCCAGTGCGCGCTCTGCCACCCCGGATACACCAATGCAACCGTGAACCGGAGCGTGCACGTCAACGGCCAGGTGAACCTCACCCATCCGACCATTCAGACCAGCTGTGCCGCCTGCCACGGGGACGTGAACCGGGTGATGCCTCCGGGTACGCCGGAGGTCGTGACGGCGGCGCCCCCGGTCGACCGGGCCGGCTCCTCGTCCACCGCACTTCGTGGCGTCGGCGCCCACCAGGGTCACCTGCTGCCGGGAGCGAGCGCCATCGCCGGGCCGATCGCCTGCGGGGAATGCCACGTCGTCCCGACCAACCTCCTGCACGTCGGGCCGTCCGCCTCCACCCCGGCGACCGTGACCTGGGGGGCCCTCGCCTCGGCGAACGGCGCCACTCCCCAGCTCGTCCCTCCCCCTCCCGGGAGCAGCTCCGTCACCTGCAGCAACGTCTACTGCCACGGCGGCGGCCCCGGGCTACCGCTCGGAGGAGGCACCCTCACCTCGCCGACCTGGAATCCGCCGTCTGCCGTGACCTGCGGCACCTGCCACGCACTGCCCGGCGGCACCACCGACACGAGCGCCTGGCACCCGGCCATCGGGGTGGGTTCCGACTGCGGGCTCTGCCACACCGGCTACACGCGCGTCTCGGTGAACCCGCTCGTCCACGTGAACGGCCTCGCCGACGTGAACCCTCCAAACCTGTTGACGAGCTGCTCGGCCTGCCACGGCGACCCGAGCCGCGTGCTGCCTCCGGGCACGCCGCCCGAGGTGATGGCCGCTCCCCCGGTGGACCGCACCGGCTCCTCCGACACCAGGCAGGTGGGCGTCGGCGCCCACCAGGCCCACCTGCTGCCGGGGGCGAGCGCCATCTCCGAACCCGTGGCCTGCACCGAGTGCCACGTCGTCCCGACCAACCTCCTGCACGTCGGGCCCGGCCCGACGACCCCGGCCACCCTGGAATGGGGTCCGCTGGCCAGGGCGGACGGAGCCACGCCCTCGTTCAACCCGTCATCGTCCACCTGCGCCAACTACTGCCACGGCCAGACGCTCGGGGCGGGGGGTTCGAACGTCGCGCCGATCTGGAACAAGGTGGACGGCACCCAGGCGTCCTGCGGGACCTGCCACGCTTCCCCGCCCAGGGATCCGCCGCACCTGCTCCACGCCTCGCCTGATCTCGTGGGACTGGCCTGCAGCCACTGCCACCCGGCCGGCTATACCGCCAGTTCGGTGGGGCCGGCCGTGATTCCGATCCACGTGAACGGCGTGATCAACACGAGCGCCACGTTCCTGCCCGACTGGAGCTCGACCGCCGCCGGCCCGAACGGCTGGACGGGAACCTCGGTCGTGGGCTGCCACGGCGGGACCCGCTACTGGATCGACGCCGTCCCGCCCATCGGCGGCTGCTACTAGGCTCGGAAGGGACCGCGGCTCAGCGCGGCATCGAGGCGCAGTCCTCGATCGCATTGGCCATCGCGCGCCCGTAGGCGAGGATGTCCTTCCGCCTTGCCGGATCCGGAGGGCCCTGCGGATAGGCCTTCTGCACCGCCGGAACCGCGCAGGCGCAGACCCGCTCCACGCCGCCCGGCGTGCTGGGCGGGACGAAGCTCTGGGCGCGCTCCTGGCAGGAGCGGGTCTCGGCCTCGACGACCGGCTTCGCCCACGCAGCCGGGGCATCGATCTTCTTGGCCGCTCCCCCTGCCCCGGCGGCCGTCTCCAGGGCTTCCCGGATCTTGCGCACCTCCTCGGGCGCCAGCTCGACCGCCTTCCCGGACGGATCCGGCAGGAACCTCGCAGCCTCGCCCGCGCTCTTGCCGGCGACGGCGGGTGGGGCCGCCGATTTCCCGGAACCGGAGGATCCCCGGTCGGAGAGCAGGACGTACCCCGCGAGCGCCAGCGCCAGCGCCGCCACCACCACGATGACCAGTTTCGCGTTCACGCCTCCTCCATGCCACATTCCCGGCCGGTTGTCCCCGGTCCGCTCCGGGCACCGGCGCGCGGGAGGCTCATCCCTTCTCGGGCAGCTGCGGGGTCTTCACCAGCAGTGACAGCTCGTAGGCCTGGGCGCGCAGCCGGGAGAGGATGCCCTGGTAGGTGGCCTCGTCCATCTGAGGGGTCCGGGACAAAATCCAGAGATAGGTGCGGCTGGGGTGGCCCACCACCGCCCACCGGTAGTCCGGGTCGAGGTCGATGACCCAGTAGGCGCCGTGGAAGGGCCAGAAGAACTGGACCTCCAGCTTCGCGTTGGAGGGATCGACCGACCAGGCCTTCCCCTCGACCGAGCGCTCCGGCCCGTCGAGCGTCTCCTTGCGGCAGGTGTTCACGACGGCGACGTCGCCGTCCTCCCGCATCGAGTAGGTGGCGGTGACCCCCACGCAGCCCTTCTGGAAGGACATGGGGATGGTGGCGATCTCGTACCACTTGCCCAGGTAGCGCTGCAGATCGACCCGCTCGACCGTCCGGAGCGGCGGACCGGCAGGGGCGTGCGCGCAACCGGAGAGGAGCGTGGCGAGCAGGGCGAGTCGTCGCATCCGGATCCCCTAACCATTGCCGCGCCGCGCGCACGCCCTTATCGTGGCCAGCCGTGATCGAGGTCCGCGAGCTGCGCAAGGAGTACAAGGTCCACCGGCGCCAGCCCGGCCTGGGCGCCTCGATCCGCTCCCTCTTCCGCCGCCGGTACGAGGCCGTGAAGGCGGTGGACGGCATCTCCTTCTCGGTCGCTGCCGGCGAGCGGGTCGGCTTCCTCGGCCCGAACGGGGCCGGGAAGACCACCACGCTGAAGGTCCTCTCCGGGCTCCTCCACCCCAGCGCCGGCGACGTGCGGGTGGCCGGCTTCGTCCCCTCCCGACGCGAGACCGCGTTCCTCAAGTCGATCACCCTGGTGATGGGGCAGAAGCAGCAGCTGCTCTGGGATCTCCCCCCCTCCGAGACCTTCGCCCTCAACCGGGCCATCTACGAGATCCCGCGCCCCGAGTTCGAGTCGCGCATCCGCGAACTCTCCGACCTGCTCGACCTGGGCGGGGTGGTGGACAAGCCCACCCGGCAGCTCTCGCTGGGGGAGCGGATGAAGTGCGAGCTGGCCGCCTCCCTGGTCCACCGCCCGCGGGTCCTCTTCCTCGACGAGCCCACCATCGGACTCGACGTGACCATGCAGGCCACGGTCCGCGAGTTCATCCGCTCCTACAACGAGCGGCACGGCGCGACCGTGGTCCTCACCAGCCACTACATGGACGACGTGATCGCACTCTGCCCCCGGGTGGTCGTCATCGACAAGGGGCGGCTCATCTACGACGGCGATCTGCGGACGCTCTCCCGCGAGGTCCGCCCCGACAAGCGGGTGGTGGTCCGGCTCGGCCAGCCGGTGCCGGAGGCGGAACTCTCCCTCCTCGGCGTGGTCGTCTCCCACGCCGACGGGCAGGCCGTCTACCGCGTCCCCGGGGACCAGGTGGCGACCGTCGTCGGCCGGCTGCTCTCCTCGCTCCCGGTCACGGACCTCACGGTGGAGGAACCCCCGCTCGAGGAGATCATGAGCGAGCTGTTCCAGGGGCGGCGCGCGTCGTGAACGGCCTTCCCCTACCCGGCCGCTCCGCCTGGGGCGCCCCCCTGGCCCTCTTCCTCTACGTGGCGGCCCTCTTCGGGGGCACCGCGATCCTCCAGCCCGGCCTCTTCGAGCGGGATGGCTACTACCACGCCCAGCTGGCCCGGCTCCTGCCGGAGCGGGGGTTCTCGCGGAGCTTCCCGTGGACGCAGCTCTCCACCTGGAAGGACGGCTACTGCGACAAGGAGATCCTCTACCACCTGGCCATGGCGCCTTTCGCCTGGATCGGCGACGAGCCCATCCTGGGCGCTCGGATCTTCAGCGTGCTCCTGGCCCTGGCGGTGGTGGCGACCCTCCACTGGCTCCTGCGGGTCCAGGGCGTTCCCTGGCCCACCTGGTTCGCCGCGCTCCCACTGGCAACCGGCGGCCTGTTCCTGGCCCGCCTCGGCATGATCCGCTCCCACGTCCTGAGCATGGTGCTCCTCCTGCTGGGGATGCGCCTCCTTCTCCAGCGGCGATGGCGGGCGGTGGCGGTCCTCGGCTTCCTTTACGCCTGGTGCTACACGATGCCGTTCGTGCTCCTCTTCACCGCGGTTCCATTCGCGGTGGGCCGATGGCTGGGGCGCGGCGGACTCGACTGGCGGTCGGTCGGGGCGGCCGGAATGGGCTCGTTCGCCGGCCTGGTGCTCCACCCCTACTCGCCGCTGACCCTGGAGACCTTCTTCACCATCGTCCAGATCTTCCGGATGGGAGTGGAGGGGGCAGGTCGGTCGGGGTTCGAGCTGGGCAACGAGATCTACCCGTACCCCCCGGCGGTGTTCTTCGACATCTACCCGCTCATCGTCCTCCTGGTGCCGGTCGTGGTCCTTGCGGTGGCGGCCCGCTGGCGCCGCGTGACGGCAGACACCAGGGGGGTGGTGCTGGCCATGATCTTCTGGGCCGCCATGACGTCGGTCGCGGCCCGCTTCGTCGAGTACCTGGCCCTCCTGCTCGCCGTCGCGGCGGGCATGGTCGTCCGGGATCTCGTGCGAAGCGCGGACCCCCTGCCGCGCTGGGCACCGCGAGGGCGCCGCTGGGCGCTGGCTGGGGCGGTGGCGGCGCTGACCCTGCTGGCCGGCTTCCACGCCCGATCCCTGTCGTTCTACCGCGTGTACCAGTTCCAGTTCGCCCCGGCCCGCTTCTTCGACGGCGCGAGCGCCTGGATGGAGAGCCACCTGGCGCCGGGCGAGACCGTCGTCAACCTCTTCTGGGACGACTTCCCAGACCTCTTCTACTCGGCCCCTCGCCAGCATTACCTCTGGGGGATCGACCCAACCTTCTCGATACGTTTCGACCTCGAGAGATCCCGGCTGCTCGAGCGCTTCCGGCAGCGCCGGGCTCCCATCAGCGGACCGATCCTGCGCGAGGCCTTCCAGTCCAGTCACCTCGTGCTCCGGGCCTCCCGCGCAGGCGCCTTCCCCGAGCTCCGGAGGGCGCCATTCCGGGAGGTCTACCGGGACGGCACGGCGGTGATCTACCGTATCGATTGAGCGGCGCGCGGCCACGCCGTAGGCCGGCCGGGGCGGTCGCGGGTGACGCCCGTCCGTGGTGCCGGCGCCCCGTGGGTGCGCCTCGTCGCTGGAGGCGCTGGTCCTCGCGCCGCGTACAGCGAGGGAGGGGAAAGATCGGGTCGCCGCTGCGGAGGCGCCCCGCGAGACCGCGGCCCAGTTGCCGGTGCTCGACCAACGGCCGCCCGCGAGTGGCCGCCCGGATCTCCCCACGAGGCGCGCTGATCGCGTCGCCTTCGGCCCGGGCTTCCCCAGCCGGCGCGGGCGTCCCTCATAGCGGCGCCTCCGCAAGGGGCGACGGGAACAGGCGACGCTCTGGCCCAGCGTGACCCGGCGCCATTCACCCGCAGTACACCCTCACCCTGAGGACCAGCGCCGCGGAGAGGGATGTCCCAGCGCCCGGCGGCAGACGTCCTGACGGAACGAAGGCGATCCACGCGACCGCGTCGGAACGAAGGCGCCTCGCGCATCAGCGCCCGGCGCTCATCTCCTCCCAGTGAAGGTTGGACCCGACGTTCGGGTTGTAGCTCGGACTTTCGGTGACGATGTACTCCCCGAGGTTGTTGGCCCACGCCCTGCCGTAGCCGCTGGGGAGCTCGACCTCGTTGCCCGAGTGGGGATCGACGAACCGGTCCACGCCCCGGATGCCGTCGCTCTGGGCCTGGACCACCTTGTCCTGGATGGACTGCCGGCGCCCCCAGTCGCGCATCTGCTCCTCCCGCAGGTTGGTCCCCGCGCTGGCCACGGTGGCCCCGATGGCCGTGACGGCGCGCGTGGAGCGCATGAACTCCTTGGCCAGCGCCTCCTTGGTGTGCACGACCTTGGCGAACCACTTCGGGTTGACCTTCATCGAGAGGACCACCGTCTGGAAGGTCTTCGAGTGGGCGGCGAGTTGCCCCTTCTCCGCGCGGAAGGAGAAGACGTTGTCCACGTACCAGTAGTCGATGTAGTAGGGGCGCGACATCGCCGACCCCGGCAGGTCGATCCGGAAGCTCGCCACCGAGGCGAACAGGTCCTCCTCGATGGCCTTGCCGCGCTCCTGATAGGCCAGGCGGACCTTCCCGGCCTGGGCCGACGAGCGAACGCCAGGCGTGGGATCCCCGGCCGCCAGCCTGGCCAGGTCGGGGAGCCGCTTCCGTTCCCCGACGGAGAGGCCGGCCACGCCCTTGCGGATCGAGGGCACCAGCAGCCGGTCGAAGGCTGCGTCGAGGTCGACCGGCCGGGCCACCAGCGTGTTGAACCTCAGGGTGCCGGGCGGATTGGTCCCGAGGAAGGTGGCGTTGTCGGTCCAGAAGAAGGCCTGGGTCGGGAAGAGGTTCACCTCGGCCGCACCGGCCGGGTCGTGGAACCGGAAGCGCAACTGCGCCGGGAGCGCCGGGTTGGCCGACCACTTCACCTGCCCCTCGACCTTCCAGCCCCTGGGCACGAGGCAGCGGAACACCTCGAGCCTGGAGACCGGGTCCACGTAGGAGTAGGGGACGAAGGTCTCGCTGGCCGGCGGGGCCGCCAGCGCCGGCCCGGCCGCGACGGCGCCGAGCAGGAGCACGACGGAGGGGATCCCGGACCACTTCCGGAAAGGTGTCATCGCCGCCCCTAGGGAACCCTGACGAACTTCTCGATCCGGTTGTTGTTGGTGTCGGCCACGTACACGGCGGCGGCGGCATCCACGGCGACGGCGTACGGCCCGTTGAACTGGCCGTCCCCGGTTCCTGGCGACCCCCACTTCCGGACGAACGCGTTGGCGACGTCGTACTCGACGACACGGTTGTTTCCGAAGTCGGCGACGAAGAGGTTCCCGGCCGTGTCGAAGGCGATGCCCATCGGATGCGTGAGGCTGGCGTCGCCGGTGCCGGGCGACCCGAACTTCGACTGGAATGCCCCGGCGGCGTCGAAGACCTGGATCCGGCCGTTGCCGTCGTCGGAGGCGTAGACCTTTCCCGATGGGGAGATCGCGACGGCGTACACGAGGCTGAACTGGCCGTCTCCCGTTCCACCCGACCCCCATGCGCGGACGAACGCGCCGGTCGCGTCGAACTGCTGGATCCGGTTGTTGAACGTGTCGGCGACGTAGATGGCGCCTCCGGGCGACACGGCGATGCCGTTCGGGTTCCGGAACTGCCCGTTGCCGGCGCCCTGGCCACCCCATCGCGCCACGAACGTGCCCGTCGAGGTGAAGCGCTGGACCCGGTGGTTGCCGGACTCGGCCACCAGCACGTCGCCGTTGGGGGCGATGGCGATCCCGATGGGCGCGTAGAGCTGGCCGTCCCCGGACCCCGGGGACCCCCACCTGGCGACGAAGACGCCGCTCCCGTCGAACTTCTGGATGCGGTGGTTCATCCAGTCCGCCACGTAGACGAACCCGCTCGCATCCACGGCGACCCCGGCGGCGACGGGGCCGTTGTGGAAGTTGAACTGCCCGTCCCCGTTGCCCGTCGACCCCCAGGCCCGGGAGAACTGGTAGGTCGTCGCCGCCGGGGGTGCCGGGTCCGGATCCCCCGAGGAGCCGCAACCCAGCCCGGTGGCGAGCACGAGCGACACGACGACCGTCGAAGATGATCTCATGGCCTTCCCCCTCCGGCGGGAAGGGCTCCCGCCGCCGCATCCACCATGGCGCCGGCGCCGGCTCCTGGGGAGTCCCTGATCCGGGGACCTCCGAACCCATGAGCCTTGACTCAGGGTCAACCTTTCGGGGCAGTGCCCCCGCCGGGGTCTGCCGCCTCCGCCCTACGGCCGGTACCTCCCCACCACCACGACGGCGTTGCTCCCGCCGAAGGCGAAGGAGTTGCTCACCGCGAAGTCCCCCTCGTAGGCGCGGGCCCCGCCGGTCACGTAGTCGAGGTCGCACTCCGGATCCGGGACGGTGTGGTTGATGGTCGGGGGGACCACCCGATCGCGGAGGGTCAGGACGCAGCCGATGAGCTCGAGGGCGCCGCCCGCCGAGATGCCGTGCCCCAGCGCTCCCTTGTTCGCGACCACCATCGTCCTCCGGGCCTGTTCCCCAAGGGCGTTCTTGATCACGGTGGTCTCGGTCCGGTCGTTCCAGTCGGTCCCGGTCCCGTGGGCATTCACGTAGCCGACCTGCTCCGGGCGCAGCGAGGCGTCGGCGATGGCCTTCCGGAGCGCCCGGGTGGGCCCCTCGGGCGAGGGCTGCGTCAGGCTGTGGCAGTCCGCCGAGGCCCCGTATCCGAGGACCTCGGCCAGGACCTCCGCGCCGCGCCTCCGGGCCGACTCCTCGGACTCGAGGACGAGGACCCCCGCGCCCTCCCCCAGCACGATGCCGTCGCGATCGGCGCTGAAGGGGCGGCAGGCCCGGGCCGGCTCGTCGGTCAGCTTCGACAGCACGCGGAGCGCGCTCCAGGCCGTCATGACACCCAGGGTGAATGACGAGTCGGCGCCCCCGGCCAGGGCCACGTCGAGCAGGCCCGACCGGATCATCTGGAAGGCCTGCCCGATGCTGTGGGTCCCCGAGGCGCAGGCCCCGTCCACGTTGAAGAGCGGGCCGCCCAGGCCGAAGCGGATCGACACGTTGGCCGCGGGGCCGGAGTTCATGGAGACCGGAATGATGAGCGGTCCGGCGCGCCCCTTGAGGTAGAAGTCCCGGTAGAAGTGATCGGAGGCGCTGAAGCCTCCGATGGCGCTCCCGATGAGCACCGCGGTCTCCTGCCGATCGACCCCGCCGTCGAGGAGGTGCGCCTGCGCCACGGCCTGGGTGGCCGCCACGACCGCGAACTGGGAGGTGAGGCTGGTGCGGCGCGCCTCCTTGACCTCGAAGTGGTCGGCGGGGACGTAGCCCTGGACCCGCGCCCCGATGCGCGTCGGGAAGGAGGCGAACTCGGGATCCTCGAGCGCCACCACGCCCGACTCTCCCGCCAGGAGCCGCCGCCAGAACGACGCGACGTCGCACCCCAGCGGGCTCGCCACCCCCATCCCCGTCACCACCACGCGTCGCTTGCTCATCGACTCACCCCTTCTCCTGGAGTTGCTGCGCCACCGGCCTCCCGGCCGCGGCGATCATCCGCACGTCCGACTCCGGCGAGAGCCGCAGCCCGTCCCCCCGCGGCTCGACCGAGGTGATCCCGACGACGTCCCCGCGCAGGAGCCCCTCGAAGGCCCGGTTGCGCGTCGTCACGTCCTTCTCCTGCAGCGCGAGCCCCTTGCGCCCCTCCGGCCCGCACCCCATGTAGCGCAGCCGCCCCTTGGACGGTAGCGGTTCCGAGACGATGCGGAAGACGAGCCCCGGCGGGGGCTCGCTCCATCCCTCCCCCCTCGGTGCCAGCACGAGGTAGCTCATCTTCACCGCCTCCTTGCGGAGCCCGGCGCGGCGGCCGATCTCCTCCACGAGCGGGGGGGGATCGACGGGCCGCTCGGCGTGGCACCAGTCGGTGGGGCGGGTGAGCGCCGGGCAGGCGCCCCGGAACAGGCAGGGGGCGCGGACGGCCACGCCGCCCGCCACCAGGAGATCGCGCACCTCGAGCAGCGCCCGGGAGGTGTCGCGCAGCGCCGGCTCGATGACCACCAGCGAACCGCCCGGCGCCAGCAGGCCGAGCGCCTCCTCGAGGAGCGCCGTCCGCCGCGTCGCCGCCCCGTCCCCCTGGAAGAGCTCGTTCACCACGTGACCCATGGTGACGAGGTCGAACCTCCGGCCACCGGCCAGGCCGGAGAGGCCGCCGCGCCGCTGCGGGTCCCACTCCCGGGTGGAGATGGGCTCGCCGGCCTCGGTGGCCAGCCGTCGCGCCGCCGCCAGAGCCCGGGCCGACCGGTCGGCCGCCACCACCTCGGCGGCCCCGGCGTCGAGCGCCGCGAAGGCCACCGGCCCGGGCCCGCTTCCCAGGTCGAGCGCCGACCGCGGCCGCCGCGGGAGCTCGGAGAGGACCCCGCGGGCCTGGAGGTAGGAGACCGGCCAGTAGAAGAGCAGGTAGGCCCCGAGCAGCCGATCGTCGTCGAGGTAGCGAGCCCCGATGAGCTTCCGGTCCCGGGTGAGCCCAAGCGAGAGGCGCTGCACGGCCGCGGCCACCTCGCGCAGCTCGTCGGGGAGGAGCTGGTCCGGCGGGGGGCGCGGGCCGCGGCGCACCTCGCGGCGCAACCCCCGCCAGGCCGCGAGCAGCCCGGGGATCCAGCGCCGCAGGTCGTCGGAGGGAGTTCCCACGTTCACTCCGCGCGCGCCATCTCGATGGTGAGCCCGTCGCGGGCCACCTCGACCGGACCGGCGTACTCCTCGGCGGCCTGCTCGAGCAGCGGCCCGGGAACGGTGTCGTAGCGGGTGGAGAGATGGGTGAGCACGAGCCGCGCCACCCCCGCCTCCCGGGCCATCCGGCCCGCCTCGCGCGCCGTGGAGTGGGTGGTCTCCACCGCCCGGTCGGCCTCGGCGTCGCCGAAGGTGCACTCGTGCACGAGCAGGTCGGCCCCGCGCGCCGCCGCCGCCGTCTCCGGGCAGGGCCGGGTGTCGCCGGTCACCGCCACCCGCCGCCCCCGCCGGGGCGGATCGACGATGGACCCGGGGTGAACCACCCGCCCGTCGGCCAGCGTCACCGGCCGTCCGCGCTGCAGCTCCCCCCACAGCTCCCCCTCGGGAACGCCGGCCTGGCGGGCCCGGTCCGGGTGGAAGCGCCCCGGGCGCGCGTCCTCCTGCAGGACCCAGCCCACAGAGGTGACCCGGTGGGTGGTGGCCCAGGGAAGCAGCGTGGCGCCGTCGCGCCGCACGGCGTCGCCCGGGTTCACCTCGTGGATGCGGATCTCGAAGGCCATGGGGTCGGTCCCCCCGAGAAGCAGCTCCTCGAGGAACCGCCGTGCCGGCGCCGGGCCGTACACGTCGAGGGGCCGCGCCCGCCCCAGCATGGAGAGGGTTCGCACGAAGCCGATGGCGCCGATGTAGTGGTCGGCGTGGAAGTGGGTGAAGCAGATGGCGGTGACGTCGAACCCGGTGCCGTAGCGGATCATCTGGCGCTGCGTGCCCTCGCCGCAGTCGAAGAGGTAGTGCTCGCGCCCCTGGCGCACCGAGAGCCCCGACAGGTTGCGGGCGGCGGTGGGCATGGCGCCCGAGGTGCCGAGGAAGGTGAGGCGGAGCATGGCGGCCGGTCAGGACGAGGCCGAGGTATACCGCGCGATGGCCCGCAGCCAAACCACCCGTGCGGAGGCCACGAAGGCGAGCGACCCGGCCACCGCCAGCAGCACCGCCGGCGGCCGGATGCGCCCGAGCAGCGCCTCGGCCGGGAAGGTGGTCATGAGGGCCAGCGGGATGACCACGGTGAAGAGGAACCGCCAGAAGCCGGTGAAGACCGAGACCGGCCAGCGGGCCGCGTCGAAGATGGAGAGGAACAGGAAGGACAGGTTGTCCACCTTCACCACGAAGAAGGCGGCCGAGACCACCAGGATCCACAGCGAGTAGAGGACGGCCACGGCGCAGAGGGTGAGGAGCAGCGCCGAGGCCACGTCGGCCGCCCCCGGCCAGCGCGAGAGCCGGGAGAAGGCCCAGACGATCACCCCCGCCCCGGCCGCCACGTCCACCGCGTGCCAGGGCGCGAACTTGGCCGTGGAGACCAGGAACTGCGCGTCCACGGGCTTGAGGAGCACCAGGTCGAGCGTCCCCTTTCGGATGTGCTCGACCACGCTGGCCAGCGACGGGTTCACCGCCCCCTCCAGCACCCCCTTCATGGCCAGGAACCAGCCCATCACCACGAGTGCGTGATCGAGGTCCCAGCCGGCCACCCGGTCGCGCTTGCCGTAGACCACCAGCAGCGGCACCATCGCCCAGGCCATCCAGAAGAAGGACATGGCCCCCTGGACCAGGAAGTCCGCGCGGTACTGCATGGAGGTCTGCAGGGAGGCCCGGAACTGGACCGAGAGCAGCCGGAGGTGTCGGAGCGCCCAGCGCACTCATCCTCCGAAGGCGGCGAAGCGGCGCGTGCCCAGCCGCCACATCCCGGCCGCCGCCCCGAGCAGGAGGAGCACGAAGGCCTGCTGCGCGGCCAGCTGGGCCAGCGCCTGGGACCGGTCGAGCCCGCCGGTCACCAGCTCCACCGGGAAGGCCAGCATGTAGCGGAAGGGCAGGAAGTAGGAGACCTCATTCACCCATCGTGGATAGAGCTCGAGCGGGACCAGGTAACCGGAGAAGATCCCGAAGAGCCCCAGCCAGACGTCGAAGAGGGAGGTGGCCGACTCGAGCCAGAAGGCCAGGCAGCCCACCGCGGCCATGGCCAGGTAGGTGATGAGCCAGGCCGAGAAGACCGTCACCGGGAAGAGGGCCAGGAGGAGCGGGTCGTGGGTGACGTGCTTCCCGCCCAGGAACCAGAGGGCCAGCAGCGCCACCGGCAGCGAGACGGCCAGCCGCACCGGCATGGCGGCCACGTTCTCGGCGGCGTAGGCCACCAGTGGATGCACCGGGCGCAGCAGCCGGAAGGCCAGCGTCCCCTGCCGGATCTCGAAGTTCATCTCCCAGACCACCCAGGCGCCGGTCATGAGCCGGACCACCAGCGCGGCCAGGTAGTAGGCGGCGAAGCCGGCCTGGTCGAACCGCCCCACCGGCCCGTCCCGGGCCACCGCGCTCCAGAGGGCCAGCATGACGAGCGGCATGTTGGTGGAGAGCAGCCAGACCAGGAACTCGGCCCGGTAGGCGACCGCCTCGGAGAATCCCACCCGCAGGAGCGTCGGGGCGGCGCGCAGCGTCCGGCCCGGGTTCACCCCCAGGACTCCAGCTTGATGCGGTCCCCGGGGACCCCGGCCTCGCGGATGGCGGCCAGGGCCGACTCGAGGAAGCGGGGCTGCGGCTCCTCCCCCCGGGCCTGGGCGGCCGCCCTCTCGTGGGGACCGTTGGCCGGGCCGCAGGCGTAGACCAGCGCGGCCCGCGGATCCGGCACCAGCTCCTTCAGGCTGGCGGCGCTGATCCTGCCCTTCCAGACCCCCTGCGAGACCGGGGTGACCGGGTCCCGGGTCAGGAGGTTCACGACCCGGAGCCGGGACGGGTTCTCCCGCTCCAGCTGGGCCAGCTCCTCGCGGAAGATCACGTCCTGCCAGCCCTTGTTGGAGCAGACCCAGGTGTGGCAGATTGACGGACAGTGAACTAGGGCCCACTTCACCATGGCGAAGTTGGGCACCGCGCCCGAGCCGGCCACCACGTGCACCACGTGGTCGGTCTGCTGCTCCACGTCGTCGGGGAGCACGTAGGGGCCGGTGAATCCGGTGATGACCAGCCGCATGCCGCGCGTGGTCCGCTTCACCAGGAGCGGGGAGAGCAGCGGCGGGTACTTGGTGACGCCGGAGACGTAGCGCTCCTCCT
The DNA here is from genome assembly GCA_903874275.1 of uncultured Anaeromyxobacter sp. Taxonomy (GTDB): domain Bacteria; phylum Myxococcota; class Myxococcia; order Myxococcales; family Anaeromyxobacteraceae; genus CAIOAK01. The sequence goes on along the minus strand of CAIQRS010000036.1, from coordinate 4,260 downwards.
TGACCGTGATGGCCAGGTAGCGCTCGTGCGGGGCCGAGGAGATCGAGTAGGCCCGCGTCGGCTCCGTCGTCCCCTTCACGTCCTCGAAGAAGGTGATGAAGCGGTCGAGCGCCTCGAACTGGTGCGGGTCGATGGTGAGGAAGTGGCCGGCCTTGTACTCGAGGTGATCGTTGCCGGTGAAGAGGATGAGGGTGACGGTGTCCTGGGTCTCGACCTTGAGATCCGCCACCATCACCTCCATCTCCTTGATGCGGCGGCGCGAGCCGCTCTCGTGGAACCGGGTCTCGGACATCGGTCAGCCTCCAGACGACAGCCAGCGCGCGAAGGGGGCGAAGCTCGCGTCCCGCCCGAGATAATCGTGGACCAGCTCGGCCGCCGGCTTGGAGCCCCCCGGCTCGAGCACCGCCCTGCGGTACCTGCGCGCCGGCGCCGGCGTGAGCAGCCCCTCCTCCTGGAAGGGCGAGAAGAGGTCCTTGGCGATGACCAGCGACCACATGTACGTGTAGTAGAGGGCCGAGTAGCCGTCGAGGTGGCCGAAGGACTCGTGGAAGAATGTCCCGGGCACGTGACGGAAGGGGGTGTAGCGCTCCATCAGGCTGGCCACCAGCGCCGTGGTGTCGAGCCCCTCCGGGTCGCGCCGGTGCAGCTCCAGGCTCACCGCCGCGTAGAACATCTGCTGCCGTACGGTGAGCCCCTTGCCGAACTCCTCGGAGGCGTCGAGGCGGCGCACCAGGTCCTCGGGGATGGGCTGGCCGGTCTCGACGTGCCGGGCGAAGCGGCGCAGCACCACCGGATCGCGCACCCACTCCTCGAGCAGCTGGGAGGGCGCCTCCACGAAGTCCCACTCGGTGGCCACCCCGGAGTGGGCGCTCCAGCGGGTGTGCCCTCCCAGGACGTGGTGGAGCAGGTGCCCGAACTCGTGGAGCAGGGTACGCACCTCGGAGAGGTCGAGGAGCGCCGGGGCCTCGCCGGGCCGGGGGAAGTTGCAGACCAGCACCCCCTCGGGCAGCCGCCGCCCGGCCTGCCCGTTCACCCGGGTGAACTGGGCGAAGTGCTTGTACTTGCCCTCGCGCGGGTGCATGTCGAGCCAGATGCGCCCCAGCGCCCGGTCCCCCTCGACCACGTCGAAGACCTCGACCTCGGGGTGCCAGGCGTCCGGGACCTCGACGCGCCGGTAGGCGACGCCGAAGAGCAGCCCGGTGAGCGCGAGGATCCCGTCGCGGACGGCCCGGTACTCGAGGTACGGGCGCGCCGCGCGCGCATCGGCGCCGAAGCGCTCGGCCTTGATCTTCTCCGAGTAGAAGGCCGAGTCCCACGGATCCACGGACCCGGCCCCGGGCTCGTCGCGCCGCTTGCGGGCCAGCAGGTCGGCGTGGTCACGCCGCATGCGGTCCCCGGCCGCGTCGGCGATCTTCTCGACGAAGGCGGCGGCCTGGGCCTCCCCGCCGATCATCTTGTCCTCGGTGGCGTAGGCGGCCCAGGTGGCGTGGCCGAGCAGGCGGGCCAGCTCGGCGCGGCGGGAGAGCATCCGCGCCAGCACCTCCAAATTCGCCGGGTGGGCCCGCTGCCGCTGCAGGCGCCAGAGCTGCTCCCGCAGGGCGGCGCTCCCGGCCCAGGTCACCACCGGCACGTAGTCGGTGGCGTCGGTGGTGACCGTCACCTTGCCGTCGGGGCCGGGCGGCCGCGCACGCAGCCAGTCCTCGGGCAGGCCGGCCAGCTCGGCCGGGTCCACCCGCAGCTCCTTCACGTCGTCGCGGACGTTGCGCCCGAACTCCTGCCCGATGCGCACCAGCTCGTCGCGAAGCGCGCGCACCCGCTCCCGGGTGGCCTCGTCACGGTCCACCCCGGCGCGCCGGAAGTCGCGCAGGCTCTTCTCGACCAGGAAGCGCGTGGCCGGGTCCGCGCCGGCCAGGTCCACGCGGGAGAGGGCCTCGTAGAGGCCGCGGTCGAGCGAGAGCCCGGTCTGGAAGGCGTCGATCTCCTGCTCGTCCCGCTCGGCGGCGTCCCGGACCTCCGGGGAGGGGTGGACGTTGCGCAGCAGGCTGGCCTGGGCGGCGGCGTTCCCGAGCCCGGCGAAGGCGTCGTCGAAGAGCCCGAGCGCCTCGTCGCGGGAGAGCCCCGTCGAGGCGCGGAGCCTCTCGACCATCTCCCCGGCGGCGCGGATCGCCTCCTGGGCCGTCGCCTGCGTGGTCGCCGCCACTAGATCTCCGCCTTGGTCTCCCGGGTCATGAGGTCCACCACGGCCTGCTTGGGCGTCAGGTCCTGGTGGAGCACCCGGTAGACCACCTCGGTGATGGGCATCTCGACGTGGAGCCGGTGGGCCAGTTCACGCACCGTACGTGCGGCCACGACCCCCTCGGCCACCTGGCCGACCTCGGCCTGGATCTCGGCCAGGGTGCGCCCCTTGCCGAGCCCGAACCCGACCCGCCGGTTGCGGGAGAGGTCCGACGAGCAGGTGAGGACGAGGTCGCCGACGCCGGAGAGCCCGGCCAGGGTGAGCGGGTTCGCCCCCTTGCGCACCGCCAGCCGCGTCACCTCGGCCAGCCCGCGGGTGATGAGGGCGGCCCGCGCGTTGGCGCCGAACCCGAGCCCGTCGGACATGCCGGCCGCGATGGCGATGACGTTCTTCACCACCCCGCCCAGCTCGTTTCCGGGGACGTCGTTGGAGGTGTAGGGGCGGAACCAGCGGGTGTGGAAGGCGTCCTGCACCGACCGGGTCACCCGGTCCCAGCGCCCGGCCACGGTGATGGCGGTGGGCATCTGCTGCACCACCTCCTTGGCGAAGGAGGGGCCACCGATGTAGGCCAGGTACGGGTGCATGGCCACCGGCAGCACGTCCTCGAGCACCTCGGCCATGGACATGAGGCTGCCCTCCTCGATGCCCTTGGCCGCCGAGACCACCGCGGTCCCGGCGTGGAGGTAGCGCTTCGACTCGATGGCGACCTGGCGCATCCCCGAGCTGGGGACGGCGAACACGACCAGCTCGGCTCCCTCGAGCGCGCGGGCCAGGCTCGGGGAGGCCCCCAGCGTGGGCGGCAGCTTGATGCCCGGCAGGTAGTGCGGGTTCTCGTGATCCCGCACCACCGCGTCGAGCACCGGGGCGTCGCGTCCCCAGAGCGTGACCGGATACCCCTTGCTGGCCAGCACGGAGGCGAGGGCCGTACCCCAGGACCCCGCTCCGAGCACCGTCGAGCGCATTGTTGCCTCCGTTGAAAGGGGCTCAGTTAACCACGGACCGGCGCGCTTGCGCTCGAATCTCGGGGGCGATCAACCGACCGCCGCGGCCACCAGGGCGTCGAAGAGGCGCGGGGCCCGGCCGAGAAGCGCCACCGCGGTGCGTCGAACGGTGGGACGGCGCGCCATGCCCAGGACGAGCCGCGTCACCGCGGCATGGCGCAGGTGGCGGGCCCGGACCGCCCGATCCCAGGGCAGGAGCGCCTCCCGGGTGGCTCCCCGGGAGAGGGCATCCGGGAGGAGCGCCCCCAGGAGCACGGCCTCCTGCAGCGCGAGCGAGACCCCCTCCCCGGTGATGGCGTCCACGTACCCGCCGGCGTCACCGGCGAGGACGAGCCGGTCGGCGATGCGGGCCGACGCGTTCCTCCCCAGGGGGCCCGCCCCGGCCAGCGCCGAGTCGAAGGGCGCGCCGGCGAGGCGGGAGGCGAGCCCCGGGAAGCGGGCCAGGAGCGTGTCGAAGCCGGACGCGATCCCCTCCTCGAAGAGGAAGGCCAGCCCCACCCGCCGCGCTCCCGCCGGGGTGACGTAGGCCTCGACTCCGGGCGAGAAGTGGACCTCGACCGCGTCGGCCCAGGGATCGATCGCGAAGTGCCGCCGCAGGCCGAAGCGGCGGGGCGTGGCCGCCGGCCGGTCGAGCCCCTCCCGCTCCCGGACCGCCGAGGAGAGCCCGTCGGCGGCCACGAGGAGGCGGGCCCGCAGCTCCTCGCCCGACGGGAGGCGGACCGTCACGCCGTCGGCGTCGCGCCGGTGCGCCTCCACCCCGGCCCCGTCGCGGACCTCGGCCCCGGCCTCGCGCGCCCGGGCGGCGAGCGCCGCGGAGAGCGCCAGCCGCCGGATCCCCATCCCGCCCGGCGAGGGCAGGCGCGCCTCGGCGAGTCGCCCGTCCTCCTGGATCCAGCGGATGGCCCGCAGCGGGGACCAGCCTCCCGGGTCGAGGTGGCGCAGCGCGCCCAGCGCCTCGAGCGCCCGGACGCCTCCGGGGAGGAGCCCCTCGCCGCAGGCCTTGTCGGCGGGCAGCTCCCGCCG
>CAIQRS010000035.1 GCA_903874275.1 uncultured Anaeromyxobacter sp. | reverse complement strand
GGAAGGGCTCGGTCCAGACCATCGTGGAACTGGACGACGGCTCGGCCCTGAAGCTCACCGTGGCCAGGTACTTCACCCCCAACCACCGGTCGATCCAGGAGCGGGGGATCGCCCCGGACGTCCTGGTCGAGGCGACCGACCCGCCGGCCGGAGTCGATGCCCCCCAAGCGGGGCGTGGTGCGGCACGGTCCACCCCCGACTCGCAACTGGACAGGGCCATCGACCTCCTGCGGGTCGCCCGGGTGTTCCGGGGGGCGGTTCCGGAATCCCCCTGACGGTCACCGGGAACGTTCGGGTTGACTTCGTGACGTGCCCAGTTAAACTTCGCGCCGTCCTGGGCCCAGGGAAGCGGTGAGTCCGCGTTCCTCGACGCCTGGCGTGTACCAGCGCCTGGCGGTTCGCTCCTACCCCGAAAGAAGATGAGTTCTCTCGAGATCGCCGTCGTCGCAGCCTACGGGCTGGTCCTGCTCGTACTCTCCGTGTACGGGTCGCACCGGTACTTCATGGCGTACCTGTACTACCGCCACAAGTACAACGTCCCGGTCCCGCTGCGGCGCTGGGAGGTCCTGCCCCGGGTCACGGTGCAGCTCCCCGTCTTCAACGAGATGTACGTGGTGGAGCGGCTCATCGCCGCGGTCTGCGCGCTCGACTACCCCCGGGAGCGGCTCGAGGTCCAGGTCCTCGACGACTCGACCGACGAGACGACCGGCATCGCCCGGCGGACGGTCGAGGCCTGGAAGGCCCGGGGCATCGACATCCACTACATCCACCGGACCGACCGGCAGGGGTTCAAGGCCGGGGCCCTGGAGCACGGCCTCCAGACCGCCACCGGAGAGTTCGTGGCGGTCTTCGACGCCGACTTCGTCCCGCCTCGCGACTTCCTGCGCAAGACCGTGAACCACTTCACCGACGACGGCGTGGGCATGGTGCAGGTCCGCTGGGAGCACCTGAACCGTGGCTTCTCCTCGCTGACCGAGGTGCAGTCCATCCTGCTCGACGCCCACTTCGTCATCGAGCACACGGCGCGCAACCGCTCCGGACGCTTCTTCAACTTCAACGGCACGGCCGGCATCTGGCGCCGCACCACCATCGCCGCCGCCGGGGGCTGGCAGCACGACACGCTCACCGAGGACCTGGACCTCTCCTACCGGGCCCAGATGAAGGGATGGAAGTTCGTCTTCCTGCCCGAGGTGGTGGCGCCGGCCGAGATCCCGGTGGAGATGAGCGCCTTCAAGAGCCAGCAGCACCGCTGGGCCAAGGGCTCCATCCAGACCGCCATGAAGCTCCTCCCGCGCATCCTCTCGAGCGAGCTTCCCTACGCGGTGAAGAAGGAGGCCTTCTTCCACCTCACCGCCAACGTGGCCTACCTCCTCATGATCCCGCTCGCCATCCTCATGCCCATCACGGTGGTGGTGCGGGTGAGCCACGGCTGGATCGAGGTGCTGCTGCTCGACCTGCCCTTCTTCGCCACCGCCACCATGAGCGTGTGCGTCTTCTACGTGGCCAGCCAGCGCGAGATCCAGGCCACCACCTGGCAACGGATCAAGTACCTGCCCTACCTCATGGCCCTCGGCATCGGACTGTCGGTGAACCAGGCCCGCGCCGTCGTCGAGGCCCTGCTCGGGCACCAGACCGCCTTCACCCGCACCCCCAAGAGCGGCGTCCAGGGTGGGACCGGCGTCGCCCCGAAGCGGCGCTACCGCATGGCGGTGAGCCTGCAGCCGCTGCTCGAGCTGGCGCTGGCGGCCTACTTCACGCTGGCCGTGGTCTGGACCATCGACCGGGGCGTCTGGTACTCGCTGCCCTTCCTGGTGCTCTTCCAGGCCGGCTTCGCCTACGTCGGGATCATGAGCGCCATCGAGGGGCTGCGCGACTTCTGGTCGCGCTTCGTCCCGGCGCCGCAGCAGGTCGCCGACGCGGAGTGAAGCAGGCGGTCGCCCCCGGGGCGGCCGCTACAGCAACTTCTCGTGCAGGGTGTCCCCGGCGCGCAGCCGCTCCACCGGCTCGAAGCCGATCCGCTCCCAGAACGCCCGCGCCCCGTGGTTCTCCCCGGTGACGGACAGGCGCAGGGCGAGGAACCCGTCCCGCCGGAGCGCCAGCTCGAGCCCGGCCGCGGCCTCCCGCCCCAGCCCCCTCCCGTGGAGCGACTCGCGCAGGAGCAGGAGCCGGACGTGGGCGGCGCCGGGCTCGGGCCAGTGGAGCTGCAGGTCCACGAGGCCGGCGGCCCGGCCTGCGCCCCCCGGAACCCCGGAGGGTGGCCAGAGGAGCAGGAGGCGCCTGTCCGCGTCGGCCTGGGCGTCGGCGAGGAGGTCCGAGGCGGCGCTGGGGCCGGCCGGCGCGCCGTCCACGAGCTCGTGGTAGGCCGGTGTGTCCTCGAGAAGATCCTGGAGGGCAGGGAGGTCGTCCTCGGAGGCCGGGCGGGCCACGAGGCGCTGGGTGCGGAAGGGGTTCATGCCGCCGCCCCGGGGAGTGCCCCGCCCTCGACCCAGGCGAGGAGCGCCGGCGCCGCCCCGTCCAGGGTGGAGAGGACCCCGTCGGCCCCCGCCTGCCGGAGCTCGTCGGCACCGTAACGCCCGGTGGCGACGGCGACGACCGGCACGCCGTGGGCGCGGGCCGCCGAGACGTCGCGCGGGGTGTCGCCCACCACCAGCGCGTCGGCGGGATGGAGCGCCGAGCCGAGCCGGCTGGCGCCCCGGTCGAGGGCGGCCCGGACGAGGAGCTCGCGGGCCTCCCCGTCGTGGGCGAAGCCGGCGATGGCCTCAGGCCCCCACTCGAAGAAGCGGTCGATGTCGCCCCGGGCCAGCTTGAGGCGGGCCCCCTCGGCGACGTTGCCGGTGCAGAGCCCAAGGGTCGCGCCGGCCGCCGCGAGCGCGGCGAGCACCTCCGGCACCCCGGGCAGGACGCGGAAACCGGGCCCCTGGATCTCCTCCCGCAGCGCGAGCACGTAGCTCTCGAGGATCCGGTCGCAGAGCGACTCCTCGAAGCGGCGCCCCAGCGCGACCAGCACCTCCCGGACGATGAGCCGGTCGGTCATCCCGTCGAGCCGGAGGCCGGAGAGGGCGTGCTCCACCCGGCCAAACTCCCCGGTGAGGACCCGCTCGAGCGACCGGCGCCCCGCGCCGGCGGCGTGGACGAGGGTGCCGTCCACGTCGAAGAGGATCACCCGGCGCCCGGCGCGCCCCGGGCTACGAGAAGAGGGCATCCACGAACTCGTCCGGGTCGAAGGGGCGGAGGTCGGCGACCTTCTCGCCGACGCCCACGTAGCGGACCGGGATGCGCAGCTCGTCGGAGATCCCGATGACCACGCCGCCCTTGGCGGTCCCGTCGAGCTTGGTGAGGGCGATCCCGGTGACCCCGAGCGCCTCGTGGAACTGGCGGGCCTGGGCGATGGCGTTCTGCCCGTTGGTCGCGTCGAGCACGAGGAGGACCTCGTGGGGAGCGCCGGGCATCGCCTTGTCCAGCACCCGCTTCACCTTCTTCAGCTCCTCCATGAGCGGGAGCTTGGTGTGGAGCCGTCCGGCGGTGTCGAGGAGCACGACGTCCACCTTCTCCTCGACGCCGCGCTTCACCGCCTCGAAGCACACGCTGGCCGGGTCGGAGCCGTCCTTGCCACGGACCACCGGCGCGCCCACCCGCTCGGCCCAGATCTCGAGCTGCTCGCCAGCCGCGGCGCGGAAGGTATCGCCGGCGCCGAGCAGCACCCGGTGCCCCGCCTGCCCGAGCTTCGAGGCCAGCTTCCCCACCGTGGTGGTCTTGCCCGAGCCGTTCACGCCCACCACCATGATCACGCGGGGGCGATCCGCGCCGATGGTGAACTCGCGGTTCGCGCCGGCAGGGCCTCCCAGCGAGACGATGCGGGAGATCTCCTGCCGAAGCGCCGCCTTCAGCTTGGCCGGATCGTCGAGCTCGCGCCTCTTCACCCGCTCCCGCGCCGACTCCAGCAGGTGCGTCGCGGTCTTCACGCCGATGTCGGCGGTGAAGAGGATCTCCTCCATCTCGGCCAGCGTGGACTCGTCCACCTGGCGCCCGCCGCCGAAGATCCCCTGGAGCCGGGCCATGAAGCCGCCACGGGTCTTCTCGAGACCGGCCGCCAGCGTGCGCCCGGCCTCGGCCTCGGCGCGCCGCCGCTTCTCCTCCTCCTCGCGGAGGCGGGCCTCCTCGGCCAGCCGAGCGAGCCGCGACTGCTCCTCCCGGGCGAGCCGCTCCTCCTCCTCCCGCTCCAGGCGCCGCCGCTCCTTCTCGAGCCGCTCGGCCTCCTTCTTCTGCCGGTAGTCCTCCTTCTTGCGGGCCTCCTCGGCGGCCGCCTCGGCCTCGCGGCGGGCGACCTCGCCGTCCCGGCGCGCCTCCCGCGCCGAGGTAGGGGCGGGGGGCGCGGGAGGAGGGGCCGGGGCCGCGGGGACGGTGACGGCCACGGGCTCCGGAGGCGGGGCAGGGCGCTGGACCGGCGCCGCGGGCGGGAGGACCGCCTCGGGACGGCGCTCCGGCTCGACCCCTGCCTCCCGCTCGAGCTCGCGCTCGATCTCCTGCTGGGAGACCGGTGGCTCGAAGGGCGCGGCGCCCCGCTTGCGGAACATGCGCAGGCCGGCGACGACGAAGAGCGCCACGAGTGCGGCGATGACGGCGGCGCCGACGAGGTCGGAGGTGGCGAAGGCGAGCGGAATGGGGAGCACGGGGACCCTGCGAAAGAGGGGAAAATGCCGAGAAAGCGAGACCATATAGGTCCCGGTCCGGCGCGGTGTCAACGCGGGGGGGGGGTCGGAGTCGGAGTCGGAGTCGGAGTCGGAGTCGGAGTCGGAGTCGGAGTCGGAGTCGGAGTCGGAGTCGGAGTCGGAGTCGGAGTCGGAGTCGGAGTCGGAGTCGGAGTCGGAGT
>CAIQRS010000034.1 GCA_903874275.1 uncultured Anaeromyxobacter sp. | reverse complement strand
GGGTCGCCCCCGCACCACGCAACACTCGGTTCCGGCTGGTCGCTACCCTTTGCCGGGCGGGATCGTCCCGCTGGGTTCGATAGAAGGTTTCAGTTTGTCATCAACTTCCTCCTCCTCCAGGCTTTCCTGGCGCACGCAAGGGCGTAGCAAAATCCTCGAAAAGGAGCGGGTTTTCGCGGGACCGCTGGACGGCGGCCGCGACCGGATCCGCAGGGATTGCCAAGGCTTGCACATCCTTGCACGTGGTAGGACTTTCGGTGAAAACCGTTCCCAAGCTGAGGGTCGCCGGTTCGAATCCGGTTTCCCGCTCCAGATTCGGTATGACGGAAGGCCCGGTAATCCCGGGCTTTTCGTTTTCTGGTGCCTGGGTTGGTGAGCCCTCGGGAACCTCGGTTGCGAAGGCCGCAACACCGGCGCAACTCGACCCCCCAGTTTCCCCCGCCGCGGTCGCCGCAACGGGAGCCTCGACGCCAAGGCGCAGCTTCGCCACTTCGGACTGCATGAAGTCAGGGGCGAGGTGCCCGTACCGCTCCAGGGTTATCCGAACGTCTGCGTGGCCCAGGACCCGGCTCACGACGGGCAGGGAGCAGCCCGCCTGCAGGAGCAGACTCGCGCAGGTGTGCCGAAGATCGTGAAAGCGAATCGGGCGCACCTGCGCCTTCGGCCAGAGGAGATCGCCGTGCTGAGGGCAGCGCCTTGGGGCCTTGTCGGGAGTCAACTCGGAGTGACCGCATCGGGATGCTGTCGGGTCTCGCCGTCCGCTTTTGCTCACCCGAGCCCGACAGACGTGGAGGTAGCCGGTGACGATTCCAGCCCGTGCCAGTCCGCGCCGAAGAACGGTGGGGAAGTCCACATCGCGGGCGTGCATTTCGCCCGTCAGGTTCGGAAAGACCAGGTCGGAGTTCGAGGAGAGCACTGCTTCCCGCAGGAAGGGCACCAGTTCCGGATTGACGGGCACCGACCTGGCCTTGCCGCTCTTTGTCGAGGTCCGGTCCCAACTCCGAGCAAAAGTTGCGAGCCCCGCCCCGAAGTCCACGTCTGCCTTCCGCAGAGCACACAACTCGCCCAGCCGTCCCCCGGTGTAGATGGCAGTGGCGAACAGTGGGCGCCAGCGAGGCGCGAGAGCCGCCAGCACGGGCCCAACCTCTTCCCTGCGCAGGTAGTCGAAGGAGCCCTTCGGTATGAGCCTTCGACGCACGTTCCCGATGGGATTGGCTCCTTCCCAGCGGCCAGCCTCCTTGGCCCTCATGAAGGCGCGGCTGAGATACGAACGAAGGTGGTTCACGCTCTGCGGCCCCAGGGTCGCCCCCTTCGACTGGAGGAACCTTTCGACGTGCTGCGATCGAAGTGCCGCCAACCTGAGGCTCGCCAGTTCCGAGCCCACCAGGTGAACCTGCACTGCGCTCTTGTTGGTTGCGTGAGAAGGGGTCCCAGTGCTGTAGGTTTCCAGCCACCAGCGAAGGAGATCGGCCACGCTTCCGCCGCCATCCGCCGCCAGATGGGGCTCGAGCCCAAGGCGCTGTCGTTCTCCCTTGGCTTCCAGTTCGCGAGCGAAGCGGGCGCAATCGACCTTGGTTCGAGCGCTCGTGCTGGCGTAGCGCCAGCGTCCATCGGCGTCTTTCCACTTCGCTACCCAGTTGCCATGATTCTTGTGCGCGCTTGCCATGTTCAGGCCCGTTTCCTCTTGCCTGGGGTCGTCGGGCGCCTCAGGAAGCCCCGTTCGACCAGTGCGCCTTCAAGGATGAGCACAGCCGTGCTGCTGAGGGATCGCCTTTCGACCTCTGCAGCTTCTTGCAGTGCGGCTCTGACTTTCGCAGGCAGTCGGAAGGTCATGGAGGCGTCACGGTACATGCACATCATTGTAAGGCATTTATCCCGACTCGCTCAACCAACCTTGGGATGCAGCGGCAGAGCTGGGATTGTCGGGCGCTGCTCTCCGCGAGCGAAGGCCCGAACGTCGTCAGGGAAGAAGCGCACCAACCCGCCGATCCGGCGGTAGGGAAGGTCGCCAAGCTGGACGTGCAGATAGACCCATGACGGGCTCACGCCCAGGAAGTCGGCCACGTCCGCCACTTTCCACATCCGATCTGCAAGTAGATGCTTTGCCGCTTCCGTCATGTTCGCTCCTCTTGCCCTGGTCATCGGCTGTTGGCTCTCGCGGTGCCGGCCGCCGGGCCCTCGGCGCGGACTTCGCGGCTGACGAAGTCGTGCAACAGCGAGAACGCCTCCGACGGAACCTGCAAACTTGGCGCACGCACGCCATGCGCGGCGGCGAGTTCCGCCATGGCCTTCACCGCCACGTTGTGGGACGTGACGACCGCGATGTAAGCCTCGCGAAGCTTGGCCATCCTGCCCTCGTCGACGGCAACCACACGCTGACGCTCGGGGACGGCGGTGGACTGCGGTCGACCGCCGAGGATGCGGGAGGCCAGCGCGGCAGGCGCCTCCTCGAACGTGAACACCAGCACGTTGAATTCGTCATCCAGGTTCTTTCCGAACTCGTCCTTCAGGACCTTCTCCACGCTCGCCTTGCGCTCGGCCGAGTGGACGAGGAAGACGAGCCTCGGGACGAACGTGTCGTCGAAGGCGACCTTGTAGAAGGTCTTCATGGTCCCGGGCTTCAGCCCGTGCACGAAGCGGGCGTAGCGCCGGACCTTGTTCGTGATGGCGCCGCTCTTGCCGGGAGTCGCCGTCGTGATGCTCTGCGTGCCGGTCTCCGCTTCCAGGAAGAGCCGGATGGACCGAACCCTCGACTCGATGACGGCGTCCGGCTTCAGGACGGCCTTGAAATGCTCCGACATCCGGCCCTGCGGGCTCCACTCGAACTGCAGCGCCTCATCGTCCTCGGAGAGCCAGAGGAAGGGGAGGTCGGCAAATGGCTCGACCAGCGACCGACGGAGCTTCAGGACGAGCCCCGCGAGGACGTCGTTCAGGACGAGCGTGTGCTCCAGGAACTGGTGCCCGACGTCGTGTGCCGCCGGCGGCCGGAGGAACGGGTAGCACCGGGTCGCGACGATCCGACCGTACGGGGCGAGCGCCCAGACCGGAACCCCTGTCCCCTCGGAGCGTCGGTACTCCAGCCGCCGCAGGCAGGGCCCCTCGCCGGGCTTCCCGCCGGGCTGGCAGAGCTTCGACAGCCGCCGGTACGTCTGCTTCTTGCTCTTCCCCTCGAAGTAGAGCCGGTGGACCTGTTCGGCCGAGACGTAGCGGGCGACGCCGATGAAGGCGAGCAGCGCCCGGTCACGGTTCGTCAGGATGGCCCCTCTGGCGTTCGCCATGGCCGTCTCCGCCGTCTACCGGCCCGACCCCTTGGTCTTCTCGGCCCTGGGCGCGTCGAAGCCTGGCCCCTTCTCCCGGAGTTCCAGGCTGCGCAGGAAGAGCACGTGCAGGAGGTACTCGTAGTGCTCGAGCTTCATGATCTTCCGATCGGCCTCGAGGAGCGTCGTCGCGGCGAAGGGCAGGCCGAACCAGCTGCGGATCCCTTCGAGCAGGCGGATGACGTAGGGGGTGAGGTCTCGCCCCTCCCGGGTGGCCTCGGTCTTCAGGAACGAAACGAGGTCCCGGGGCATGCGGAAGGTCTGCATGATGCGCTCGGTGGTCTCGAAGGGGTCCGCCATGATCGCCTCGCTGAGTGTCGCTAGTAATACGTACCGACACTCATATAGCTACCCTTCGTCATCTGTCAACTCGGTCCGCCATTTTTCTCCCTCTCCTCCCCCTCCCTGCCCGACCGAAACCGCCCCCTCCCCATGCCGCCTCCCCGGTCCCCCTTTCGGCGCTCCCCCTTCTCCACGCTCCCCCCCCCGACCCTCTCGCAATTTCTCCTCGGCGGCTCTTCGACTCTTCTCTCCTCTCTTCCTTGCCGCCTCTTCTTCTTCTCAGAAACTGGTCCCTTCGATTCCTCTCTTCTTCATTCTCTACTGGCCTCAATTTGACCGACCTTGCCCCGCCTCCCGCTTCTTCCTCTCTCTCTCAGGGTGACATCATCCAGACCCCTCCATCCCCAAGTCGTTGGGAGGGAGGGGTCGGGCTGATGGCGCCCGTCGCCTCACCCCACTCGACGACGTGCGGGAGGCGGGGCAAGGTTCGATCGTTGCGGAGAGTTACACGCGATTGGGGTGATGCCGATCCCGATGCCGCGCCTGGTGCTCGACCCGACGAACCCGGTCATCGGCACCGTCGTCGGCACGCTTCATCGCCCCTCGTCATCGAGGTTGAAGCCGCTCCTCGCCCAGCCTGCCGGGAGCGGGCACGGCGCTTGCGAAGCGTCCGGGCGTGCCCCCTCCCGAGCCCCGCGAGATCTGGGAGCGCCAGTCGGGCGCCTCGCGCGCGCCGCTCGGTGGGTACCACCGGCGCGAACCCGAGAGGACCCTCCTGCACCAGGTCGTCCGGGAGCGGCTGGAGCCGTTCCTCGCCTCGGCCCGTGAACGGAGCGCCCACGGCCACGGGCTGCCCGCCTTCGTCGAGCGGGAGCTTCGCGCCTACCTGGACTGCGGCATCCTCGCCCGGGGCTTCGCACGGGTACGCTGTCCCGACTGCGGTTTCGAGCGCCTGGTTGCCTTCTCCTGCAAGGCCCACGTCTGCCCCTCCTGCAACGCACGACGCATGGAGGACACCGCCGAGCACCTCGTCCGCAACGTGCTCCCGGAGGTCCCGGTACGGCAGTGGGTCCTCTCCTTCCCTCGGCGAGTGCGATTCCTCGCGGCCCGCCATCCCGCACTGGCTTCCCGTCTGCTCGACCTCTTCACCCGCGCCGTCTTCACCTGGCAGCGGCGGCAGGCTCGCCGTCGAGGAGTGGCCGATCCGCGGACCGGTGGCGTAACGGCGGTCCAGCGCTTCGGGGGCGCCATCAACCTGAACGTCCACTTTCACACCCTCGTCCCGGACGGGGTATTCGACCTGGAGGGCGCCGGCCAGCCGCGCTTCGTCCCGATCCCGCCGCCTCGAGACGAGGAACTGGCGGCCATCCTCGATCGGATCGTTCGCCGCACCGCGAAGGCGCTCGTCGGGTACGACGACGTGGCATCGGAAGGCGACGCCTTGGCCGCGCTCCAGGCCGCCGAGGTGGACCGGCGGCTGCGCTTCCCCGACCCCTTCAGGAACCAGCGCCGCACCGCCAGCCTCGACGGCTTCTCGCTGCACGCGGGCGTCCGCATCCACGAGCACGACCGCGAGGGGCTGGAGCGACTCTGCCGCTACGCGGTCCGACCGCCATTCGCGCTTCAAAGGCTCTCGCAGGGCGAGGACGGGCAGCTCGTCTACCGGATGAAGCGCCCTCGAGGCGGCTCCCTCTTCCTGCTCCTCGAACCCGACGAGCTCCTCGCACGGCTCGCCACCCTGGTACCGCCGCCCAGGATCCACTCGGTCCGATACCACGGCATCTTCGCACCCAACTCGAAGGCGCGGGCCCGGGTCCTTCCGGGGTCTGCCGATGCTCCCGAACCCATCCCCTCCCCGCCCTCGTCCAGACCGAAGGCGATCCCCGGGACTCGCACCTACCGCCTCCCCTGGGCCGACCTGCTGAAGAAGGTCTTCGCCGTGGACGTCCTCGCATGCCCCGACTGCGGCGGCAGGCTCCAGATCATCGCCTTCATCGCCGATGACGCCGTGGCCAGGCGCATCCTCCTTCACCTCGGCCTCGACT
>CAIQRS010000033.1 GCA_903874275.1 uncultured Anaeromyxobacter sp. | reverse complement strand
GTCAACAAATATTTTCTATTGCAATTGTTTTTTTATTATAGTAGATTGTGCGCGGATGTCAACCATAAAACAGGAGGGGTTAATGGACTATCAGCAGTTCATCGAATCGAAAACGCACCTCGGAGAAATGCGCGGCTTTAAATCGCCGTGGATTCCGAGCTTCCTTTTCGACTTCCAAGGCTCGCTTGTCGATTGGTCTGTACGCAAGGGCCGCGGCGCCCTGTTCGGTGACTGCGGCCTCGGGAAGACGCCGATGCAGCTCGTGTGGGCCGAGAACGTTGTGCGTGAAACAAATGGCCGCGTGCTGATTCTGACTCCGCTGGCCGTAGCGCACCAGACCGTCACCGAGGGCGAGAAGTTCGGGATTGAATGCCATCGCTCGCACGCCGGAGAATTGCACGCCGGAATCAACGTGGCGAACTACGAACGGCTGCATTTCTTCAATCCGTCTGATTTTCAAGCCGTCGTGCTGGACGAGTCGAGCATCCTGAAAAGCTACGATGGGGCCCGCCGCGGCGAAATAACCGAGTTTATGAAAAAGATGCCGTATCGCTTGCTTGCCACGGCGACCGCCGCCCCGAATGATTACGTGGAACTCGGCACCAGCAGCGAAGCCCTTGGCGACCTCGGGCACATGGATATGCTTAACCGCTTTTTCAAGAACGACCAGAACACCAGCGACACAAAGACGAAATGGCGGGCGCACGGCGGCATGGACCCGAAATGGCGCTTCAAGGGTCACGCCGAAATACCATACTGGCGGTGGGTAGCATCGTGGGCGCGGGCGATCCGCAAGCCGTCTGACTTCGGCTTTGAGGACGGAAAGTTTGTCCTGCCGCCACTGGTAGAGCGCGAGCATATCGTCAGGTCAAACTCGCTCCCCGATGGATTTCTCTTTTCGTTGCCGGCCGAAGGGCTGCACGAACAGCGCGAGGAAATGCGGCGCACGCTGACCGAGCGGTGCGAGATGGCCGCGTCTCTCGTGGCCGATACCAGAAAGCCCGCGTTGATGTGGTGCCACCTCAACCCCGAGGGCGATCTTCTGGCGAAACTGGTTCCCGGCGCTGTCCAGGTCAGCGGGTCGGATTCCGACGAATCGAAGGAAGAAAAGTTCCTCGCGTTCTCCCGCGGCGAAATCCGCGTCCTCGTCACAAAGCCAAAGATCGGCGCATGGGGTTTGAATTTCCAGCACTGTGCGCACGTCACGTTTTTCCCGTCCCATTCATTCGAACAGTATTATCAGGGAGTGCGCCGGTGCTGGCGCTTCGGGCAGAAAAACCCGGTGACGGTTGACATTATCACGACCGAGGGCGGCCTTGGCGTCATGAAGAACCTACAACGAAAAGCCGCCGCCGCTGATGCAATGTTCTCGTCGCTCGTCGCTCACATGAACAAGAGCATATCGCTCGATAGGTCAAATAAATTTCTCACAAAGGAGGTTGTCCCGTCATGGCTGTAATTTCCCAAGAAGTCACCGACCGTTACGCGCTGTACAACGGGGATTGCTGTGAGGTTATGGCGACCCTGCCCGACAAGAGCATTCATCTGTCGGTGTACTCCCCGCCCTTTGGCGGCCTGTACCACTACAGCAGCAACGAGCGTGACCTGTCGAACTGTCGGGACTATGACCAGTTCTTCGAACACTACGCTTTTGTTGTTACGGGTATTGCCCGCTTGACGATGCCGGGCCGCATGACGGCCGTGCATTGCATGGACGTTCCGAGCGGGAATTGTGGTTGCGATCATCTGGTTGATTTCCCCGGCGACATTATCCGCTTGCACGAAAAGAACGGATTCAGATTCATCGCTCGTTACGCGATCTGGAAAGAACCACTTGGCGTGCGCAACCGGACGATGGCGAAGAACCTTGCGCATAAAACCGTCGTTGAAGATTCGTCCCGGTGCAGTGTGGCGAGCGCCGACTACCTACTGGTATTTCGCCGTGCTGGCGCAAACACGGTTCCGATCGCTCATCCTGTCGGATTGCTGGAATACGCCGGCGAGCGGAAGATGCCCGTTGAAATTCAGAAGTACCGCGGCTGGACCGGCAACCAGATCGAGAACCGCTATTCGCATTGGATCTGGAGACAGTACGCTTCGGCTTTTTGGGATGACATCCGCATTGGCCGCGTGTTGCCGTTCAAGGCGGCGCGGGATTCGGAAGACGAGAAGCACGTTCATCCGCTACAACTGGACGTGATCGACCGCGTGATGGTCCTTTGGAGCAACCCCGGCGAGAACGTGTTGACGCCGTTCATGGGTGTCGGGTCGGAGATTTACGGGGCCGTGTGCGCCGGCCGGCGCGGGATCGGTGTCGAACTCAAGCCGTCGTATTACCGGCAGGCCGTGAAGAACGTCGCGAGCGCGGCCGAAGGCAAGTCGGACGGTTCGCAAGGCACGCTGCTATGACCCAATCCCGCCGCCACTCCGCAATCGAGAGCATCACCAACGTCGCCGTCGGCTATTTCGTCGCGCTGGCAACACAGCTCATCGTCTTCCCGCTGCTCGGCGTCCCGGTGCGGCTGTCGCAGAATATCGCAATCGGCGTGATCTTCACGGCGGTATCGCTGGCCCGCTCGTATTGCCTGCGCCGAATCTTTAACCGCTGGCATCGGCGCCATAATGGCTAGCAGCGGGTGCGCCACGCCCGCCAATCGATGCCCGCCTCGCGGCACTGCGGGAAGCGCGGGTTTCTGTCGATGCTTTGTCGACGACCACTGGCGACTGCGAACGCGGTACTTGATTGGATAGATGAAATGATTGATTATGTTTTGCAGCCTAACATAAAAGTGTAGCTGCGGCGTAGCCGTCAGCTACAACGCTGGGTTAGGCTCCTCATGATCCGGCAGAAAGGACGAAGATGAATCCAGTTTGCGGTAACTGTAAGAAGTACGGTGTTCCTTGGGTGTGCCCGCATATGGCCCCGAGGAACGTCTGCCCCTTGACGAATCAGAAATGCGAGGTGATCGCGGCAACCGACAGACATGCCCCGGCGTGCTGTGTTTTCGACAACGCGCTGGTTGATGAGGTCGTCGGGCGGCTGGTTGATGTGGTGCTGAAAAATGATTAACGACGAAATTCTTTCGGTCGTCATGCGAAAAGAGAAGCCCGTCGCGCGAAAAGAGAAGACCGTCGCGCAACACGTTCGGGAGTGGAACCGCGTTCATCGTGAATTTGAAACGTGGTGGACGACGACACAGGGAGGACGGATGAAGAAAAGCAAATACCTAGCGTGGAAAGCATGGTGGTTCTCGTATCAGCATTATCGTTATCAGCCTAACAAAAGCATAAGCTGCCGCTCCTAGCGGTCAGCTTCATGCCCGGGTTAGGTTTTTTGTGAAAGGAGGGCAGAATGCCTTGCATGTGCGGGGATAGCGAGTGTAGTTCTTGTGGATCGGCTCAGGGGACGAGGGGCGAAGTTTACCCGCCTGTCCTTGACGCTACCTGCGGTAGTCGCGCAATGTGGTTCAATAAGAACGACGAACGCGCTTTGTTCTTCGACCGGAGAGACGAGACACTGCTGCTACCAAAAGGGAAAGCATGGCCGAATGGCGGGGAGTTACATATCCATCCAGACGTACAGGGGAATTTTACAGACATGCCGTTCCCTGACAACACGTTCACGCTTGTCGTTTTCGACCCTCCGCACATGGAAAAGCTCGGCGAGGGCAGCAACCTAGGGAAGTTTTACGGTAAACTGTTCGGGGATTGGGAGTGCGAATTGGCGAAGGCGTTTGAAGAATGCTTCCGTATCCTGCGAGACAACGGGATTTTGATTTTTAAATGGTGTTCAATCGAAATACCGCTTTCTCGCGTACTGGCATTGACGCCACACGCTCCGATGTTTGGGCACAACACAGGGAACCACGCTAAGACGCATTGGTGTGTTTTTATGAAACCTAACATAAAAGTTTAGCTGCGGCGAAGCCGTCAGCTACAACGCTGGGTTAGGCAGGAGGTTATATTTTGAGAGTGCTTGTGGCTTGTGAATACAGCGGACGGGTACGGGATGCTTTTGCGCGGCTGGGGCATGAGTCTTGGTCTTGCGACTTGCTCCCGAGCGAGTTGCCTGGAAACCACTACCAAGGGGATGTTGACGATCTTCTTTGCTCCCCTTGGGATTTGATGATCGCACACCCTCCCTGCACACATCTCGCCGTTAGCGGAGCGCGGCACTTTGTGGCGAAGCAGGAGAGCGGAGTTCAAGGAAAAGCCCTTCGGTTCGTTCAGCATCTTCTCGCTGCACCGATCCCGCGCATCTGTCTGGAGAATCCCGTGAGCATCATTAGCACGAGAATCCGCAAGCCCGACCAGATAATTCAGCCGTGGCAATTCGGGCACGGGGAGACGAAGACAACGTGCTTGTGGCTGAAGGGACTGCCGAAGCTGGTGCCAACGGACATCGTTGACGGAAGGGAGACGCGAGTGCATCGGATGCCACCGGGGCCGAATAGGTGGCGTGAAAGATCGAGGACGTATCAAGGCGTAGCAACCGCGATGGCAGAGCAATGGGGTAATGCAGTTTTGCAGCCTAACATGGCGGTCAGCCGCCGCTAGGTCGGATGCACTGCTGGGTTAGATGCTTTTCCGAAAGGAGTTGTGATGCGCGGGTATTTTGAGATTGGAATTTATCACCACAAGACGCCGATGAACCTAGGCACACTTTGGCGTTCGGCTTCGCAACTCGGAGCTACGGGTATCTTTACCATCGGCGCTCGCTACCCGAAACAGGCAAGCGACACACTGAAGACGTGGCGGCACGTTCCGCTTCGGGAGCACGCGACGTGGGATCTTTTCCTTTTGTCCCGGCCCTATGATGCGCCATTGGTTGCGGTCGAGATGGGCGGCATACCGCTTGCGCAATTCAAGCACCCGGAACGGGCAGTCTATTTGCTCGGGGCAGAGGACCACGGGTTGCCGAAAGATATTCTCGGGAAATGCCAGCACGTCGTGAGCCTGGAGAGCGTGCGGACGGAGAGCTACAACGTCGCGGTGGCTGGGTCTCTTGTGATGTGGCATCGGTGCTTTGGTTCCGCATCTAACAATTGATTAACAGGCGGGCCGCGATACTGTGCTATCCGGCCCGCCGCATAGTGTCAGATCAGCAGGGCTTCGCAATCTTCAGCGCCGCAGCGTTCGCCGCCGCGATCTTCTCGGTTCGCGTCTGCTGATCCGAGATCCCCTTGAATCCGAGCAGCCCCGCGACCGCAAGCAACGGCGCGGAGGCCACCTGTGCGCCTGGCACAAATCCGCACACCGTCCCGGCGATGCCGAGCAGCAGCGCCCAGGTTGATTGCTTCTGCCACCACGGGCGCGAAAGAATTTGTTCTTCGGTCATTGGCGCGGTAGCCATCACTTCACCTCTTTCTTTTCAGACTGCCTGAAGAAAATGTTTCCAAACCACGTCCCCTCGGTCCGCTTCGTCACCCACGCGGCCAGCGCCACTAGCGCAACGAAGATGCCGATCTTGCCCGCCTCCTTGCCTACGGTCACCATGCCCACGTAATCACCTCTGTAATTTGACGCCGACTACCGGAGACGGTGTACCCACGCGAAAAGTAAAAGGGACATCTACCGACTCTCCGCCGATGGAATGCACCGCCTTTACTCGCATGACGTGCTTCCCCCGGGGAACCGTTGCCAGATCGTACTTGAAGTAGATCCTCCCGTCAGGCGCAGGCATCAGCGTCGGCGCGATCGTGATCGGCGCCCCCGCGTCAAAGACGATCACGAACGACTCGGGATTCGGCGGATCGGTGTCCGTCAGGTTCGCCTCCAGCGGGTACGGGTCCGACACCGCAAACGGCGCGGCCTGTGCGGTAGCCGCTGCAATCAGGGCACTCATCATCAGGGCAAAGCCAACTGTCCAAATCTTTTTCATGTTCGGTCCCTCCTGTTGTTAAGGCCAACGTGTCACGAGTATCCGAGATCGCCCCCGCACGGCCCCTTGGTATCCCATGCGGCACGGTGTTGAGATCATCCATCCCACCTCCTCGCCCGAGGCTGGATACCATGCGTTGATCGGCCACGCCTTCGCCTGAATGAACGGCGGTTGCCCGGGTTTTGCCTCCGTTGCCTTGCATTTGGTCATCGGATTGACTCGCAACCATTCCCACGTCGCACCGTACCAGACGCCCTTGACCTTGGCGATTACCCACATATTCGCCCCGACCCCGTTCCCGACCACCGGGAGCCAGCCAGGGTGCGTCCACTCCCACGAGATCACCGGAGCCGCGCCGATGGGAGCCACGACGGAAACCTCGTCAAGCCTCGACGAGACCGGGAACGCTGCCGGAGGCGCATGTAACCATGCTATCGACTGCGTGGCGATGGCATCCCCCGCGCCACCGGCATCCGGCGGGGTGGTCGGATTGTCCGGGTCGGGTGTTGGCGGGGAGGAGCCGCCCCCGGAGTTGGCCGGTGGCACGGAGAAGATCGCCTTGAGGATGGCGAAAAATTCCTTGAACCTAATAAGCCAACTCATCGCAGACTCCCGGCCTTCAGCGCCTCAATCGGCACCGAGGGAATCACCCCGTCCCGGTGTGCGTAGCACGACAGCCCGCCGTTGGGCAGCGTGACGTACTGATCCCCCGGCGCAATCGTGTGTTTGAGAACGTCGCACCACAAAGCTTGTTTCCCGGTCACGATTCTTGGTTCCATCGCTCCCCCTATATCCCGAGACAGACCACCACGCCATACGCCAGCGCGTACCCCACGCACCACGCCGCGCCCGACACCATAAGCAGGACCAGCAGCAAGGCGACGAACGTGCCCCAGCTCATCCCGCCACCCACAACACCGGCAACACCTTCGCCGCCGCCACGACGCGGGCAATTTCCTCCATTGCCACGCCGGAGGTGCGGATACACCCCTTCGTCGCATGGTCCGGCCCGCTCCTGCCAGCCAGATCGACGTCTTCTTCGCGTCCAGAATGGATGCCCATGCCTACCCGGCCGGGGACGACGTACCTCAAGAAATAGGGGCCGTAGGCGCCTCCGGGGAGTCCATCTTCGCCCCCAACGGCAATGAACCCCTCCGGATCGGGCCGCCAGACCCCGACCGGCCACGGACCTCTCGAGGAAGAGTCTGCGTTGTTGCAGGCGCGGAAGCACCGACAACCGTCGCCGGTCATGACGTGGATCAAGTTCGCGGCACGGTCGAAGGCGAGGAGCGGGGGCGAGGTCATGGAATCTTCAGCTTCGTGATCTCGGTCAGGTTGCGGTCAAGGCGCAGCAGGATCTCCTCTTTCGTCACCTTGAAATCTTCTTGCAAGCCGCTCATGTCAGCACGAAGCTGCTGCATATCGCTTTTGTGCTGGTCGGCGGTCACAAACATCCGAACGTCCTGTAATTCGTGCGACATGATCTGGGCGTGATTTGTGAATGCGATCGCCGCCCAGAGGGTCAACACCGTGGCGATCAGGATTTTGATAAAATCGCTGCGCAGTTGTGGCAGGAGCGAGGTTTTAACCCACTCTTCGCGGGCGGCTCGACACTCCTTGTCACTACACTCCCGTTGCTCGGGCTGCCCCGGCGGCGGGTGCGGGTGCTCATCGTGTCGGCGCTCTGGCGTCATGTTGTCAGCACTCCAAGAGGGTGAGATAGTTGTCGGCAAGCCCATACTGCATCCCAATCACCACCATCCGCTTCGGCGCCTCGTCGAGCATCCGCCACCACGGCACCCACGAGAGGTCCAGCAGCACGGTGTCGAAGATCCCAAGCCCGTGCGTCGTGGCGTCCCCACGCAGCGTCACTACCCGCCGCATTTTCTCGCGCAGCTGCGCATACCTGGCGATGGAGCTGCTCGCCGTCGTCGCATCGTTGATGTAGCGGCACTCCATTTCCGAGCGGACCCTGAATCTCTTGTCGCGCAGCGCGTCGTGCCGGCCGTATTTGGTTTCGGCCAATTCCAGCGCCAGTGAGTCGGCCGGGCCGTATGACAGGCTCGCAAGGTACCGCTCTTCCTTGCGGGTCTTGTGCCAGCCGTAGTTGTAGCGCAGCAGGTAGCGCGTGATGAGTTTGCTTTTGTCGCCCCAGTCGAGCACGTCGGCTTCGAGGATGTTCGTCTCATCAAGGGTCATCACCGGCTGGTCGTCGAGCTCGCACAGCTTCAGCGAGATCCTGCCGCGCTCCGGCACCTGCGCAGCCCGCATCCATTTGCACGAGGCCTCGGCGACCGCGAGAAACGACGTCGCCTCGTTTGCCAGAACCTGTGCGCCATACTTCCAATCAACGAGTTTTTTCCTCACGTTGGCAAAGCTGCCCGCGTCGACGTACTCGGGTGGCATCCCGCAGGCCACTTCCGCCAAAAATCTAAGTTGGTCAGCAGGATGATGCAGCACCGCGCCGGGGACCTCAGTGAACGTCCCATCCTCGTCGTCGATGAGTCCGTCACCGCTCGCCGTGATCTGCACGGAAGCGGTTGAACTGGTGAAGTCGGCATAGTGATACTCGTTGCCGTCGGCGTCGGTCGCCTCGCCTTCGCCGTCCCCTGGCGAGCCGGATGCGTCGTCTTTGTAGTACGCCGTGCTGGATAGCTGGTGCACGCCGAACTCCTGCGCGACCAGGTGCCGGTGTGTTGAGGAATTGATCCGCGGGCATTCGGTTCTGAAGTACGCCCCCAGGAGCAAGGGATACCCCGAGCCCTGGTCGTCCTCATCGACGTTGGCGTGCAGGCGCGTCTCACAGGTCACGAGCGGAAGCTGCCGATCGTAAAGAGCAAGGAAGCTCTGGCACTGGATCGTGATGCTGCCGTCGGCGTCCATCCGGGGTGCGTCGGCCACTCCGCGCACCAGAACGTCATCCTCGTCGAACGTCACGCCATCCGGCCAGCGCCACACGTCCACGACGATCTCGCCGCCGCCGTAGCCCATGACGGCACCGATATCCACCATGGTCTGCCCCGCCGGGTCGGCGCTTGGATCTTCAAGCTCCGGGAATATCGTGATTGCGAACGGAGACAGCGACGAGCGCCCCTCGTAAGGATCGGCCTCGATGGCCGGGGTGCCCGACATCTCCATCCCCTTGCGCCACTGCAGCCCGCCCACCTCGCATTCGTCCTCGGCGAATCGCGCGTCCACACCTTGAGCCCGCAGGCGCACCAGCCACCGCCAATGGGTCGCGGGATCGGCGCACGCCTCGGACCAGAGCACTAGATAATCTCCTCGAGCGCGACGGAAAACTGGTCAACCGCGGCCGGGTTGAAGTCGCCTTCGGGCGGCGCGACAATGGCAAAGTCGAACGAATCGTCGGAGTCGGGGATCAGCGCGAAAGGCGCCACGCCGAAATCGTGCGCCGTGAGCTGCGCCAGCACCTCGTCCTTCTCGGCTTCCGTCGGCCCGGAGAAAATGAGCCCGAAGTTGCGCATCACGCTCCCGTTTTTGGCGCGGCCGGTCTGGCCGGATCGAAAACGCTTGATGTCGAGCGCCTGCGCGTGCGCGACTTGCACGACGTGCGATTCCGAAAGCGTCGTCCACATCCCGGCCAGCATCGCCGGGACAATGAACACACCGTCGGCCGTGTCCTGGATCTGCACCAGGAGCCGAATGAACCGATACCGCGCCGCGGCGAAACTGATCCATTTCTTCGGCGAGAAAAGCGACATCACGCCCGCCTCGGCGACCAGGTCCACGCCGTCCACGTATGCCTCGTCGGCGTCGTTGTCGGCGATCTCATAGGTGATGCCGGAGGTGGCGAACTGAACGCACTTGCCGATCAGGCCGCGCGGCTCCATCCCGCCCGCTGTGAACTTGATGCGCCCGCCCCCGGGGAGCGTGTAGCCGCTCGTCGCGGCGTAGGTGGCGCGCACCATGTTGATCGTCTCATTCAGAGACGGTGTGCCCCAGGAGTCCGAAGCGTGCATCTGGAAATGCGCGTGATTGAAGTTCCCGGCGAGGCACACTCCGTTGACCGCGAAGACGTTGTTCGCGCCGGCGTCGAGCACAACGTACCAATCTGCGGTGTCGTTGCTCGACTTGGCCGGGCGGTTCTTGATGTAGCGCAGCATGTTTCCGGCGTCGTTGATGTAGGAGCTGGCGATGGTCCAGTAGTCGCCGACTTTCCCAAGCGAACCGCCCCAGGTGTACCAGATGTTGTCGGCGATGAACTGCGGGGCGATGCCGATCTGTGAGGCGGGGGCGGCGGAGTCGTCATAGGCGGTCCAGTAGCGTGTGAGAACGAGCACGCCCTTTGTGGCGGCCGAAATGTCGCTGAACACACACCAGAGTGACCCGCCCACGGAGGCTATTCGTGGCATCTGGCACGCCGCGCTTGGGTCGATTATTTCCGCGTCGGCTGAATAGTTCGCATCGCCATCCTTGAACTTGCTGTATTTCATCACGAGGTCGTTTTCTGAAAATGCTACGAAAATCGTTCCATCGGGAGCGATGGCCGCCGAGGGTTCCTTGTCCGTCGTCCCTCCCGCCCAGAGCGTCTCGCTGTACGTCGCCCAGGTTGTGGCGGTCGCCGCCGGATCGAGTGCGGTCGCTTGCCTCGCCTGAATCGCGGCGGTAGCTGTCACTCTGCGGTGGAAACAAATGGTTTTCCCGTCCGCTTCTTGAATGAGCGACGGCCCGCTGAAGTTGACACTCCCGGTTGTGACCTGTTTTGCCGCCGACCACACCGCCCCATCAGCGGACGACTTGACCACAACGTGGGCATAGGTCGATATTGTTTTCAGATATGCGACAAGTATCTTCCCCGATGCCAGCACGATCGCGTCAGAGTACGTCCCATTCGCATCAACAACGATCGCAGCGCCCCAAGTCAGCCCGTAATCCACAGACTTCTTGACGACGAGCCCTCCTGCCGTATCGAAGAACAAAAACAGCGCTCCGGATTTTTCAACGAGCGAAATAGATCCCTCGACCGGCGTAGACGACCCACTTGTGCTAGTGTCATAAACACTCCAGCTTCCAGCTCCGGAAAAATCGCTCGTCGAGAGGATGTCAATCGCGTATGTCGCTGTAAACCTCAACGCGGCCAGCAAAACGCGGTCGGGGATGCCATCGCCATTGGTGTCGATCGGCACGGGGCGAGAAAACAATCTGTTGTCAGCTTCATCAACGATCGTCCTCGATGCCGCCCCGTTGCCATCCCAGGTCGTGTCAACCTTACGCCCGAGATAGTTCGCGCCCCCGTCCACGGACACCTTGAACGTCGCCGTGCCGATCGCGCCCTCGTCGAGGATCTCCACGCGATGATTGAGCGCTGCAGCCGGATTGCCTGAGGCAACCAATGAGAGCGATCCGACATTCCCGCGCCCCGCCTCGGGCTGTAGCGGGCGCACGGTCCCTTGCGACGACGCGGCGATGATCTTTGCGGCCGTCAGTCGTCGGCCGCCGAACAAGAGCCTTGGAGCACCCATCACGCAACCTCCCGGTACCGCTTGGCTTGGTCGAGCGACTTGTTGACCTTGCGCGCCACTTCGCGCTCGTCGCCCACGACGCCGTGAATGTGGATCACCGTGGATCCGCTCCCTGAAGACTTCGATACACCGATGGATGAGCGGACGGTTGTGGTGCTTGCTGATCTAGGCGTTCCGCTTTCAGGTATTTGTGGGGTGCTTCCGCTTCCGCTGCTGCTACTGCTTGTCATTTTTGTGTAAATCTTTCCGACCAATAAATAAATCTCGGACAAGTATCTCGTATGGATTTTTAACTCTCCGAGTTCCCCGCCTGCCAATGAATTTTGTTTTTGAAGATCCAGTATCGCTGCCAGCGATGATGCCGCAGCCGAAGTGAAATTGATGATCTCTGCCGTGTTGCCCTTGATCGCGTTGACGCTCCCGTCGATCTGGTCCAGTGTGTTCGCGCTCTTGGTCGCCGTGGCGTTGATGCCGAACGTGTGACGCTCGATCTGGTCGAGGTTGCGGAAATTGACGCGGGCGGTCTCGCTCGGCTCGCGCAGCAGTTCCTTGGCTTCTTCAGCGGACTTGGCGATGTCACGCAATTCCTTGACGGATGAGCCGGCATTTCCACCAGACGGCCTTGATGATGGTTTCTCTGATGTTGATGCCCCGCCGGAAGACGTGGCCATCGACGTCGAAAGTTCGTCTTCGGCATCGGCCTGCGCTTTTATGGCGGCGGCGGTTTCCTTCTTCTGTTTTTCAATGAGCTTGTCGGCCTCACCGACGCGCTTCGCCATTGCCATATAATCCGACGCTTGCTTCGATAGTTCGTTTGCGCTGCCATACAAATCCTTTGCTGTCTGCCATGATTCCTTCGCGCCTGAGAAATTCAAGGAAAGAGTTTGCAGCCCCGCGTAAGCAGCCACCGCCCCCGCCGCAACTCTCGACAGCGAAGCAGCCACCGCATTGAAAATGGCCGCAACCGCATACGCGCCGCTTGCTGCATATCCCGACATTTTCAAAGTAAAATCTTGCCAGTCCTTTTTCGTCTTCTCGATGCTGTTCGACAGGGTTTGCACTGAGTTTTTCGTGAGATTCTGATGCTCCACGGTCCTGTCGTTGATGACTTTCATGAGAGCCGCGACTTTTTCAGAGTTCCCCGACAGGCCCTTCAGCGCTTCGGTCACGCCCTCCTTGCCGATGATGCTTGCGACAGCACGCGCGTTGCCGGCGGCAACGCCTTTCATCAGCCGCTCAAACGCTTCAGCGGCAGAGACTCCGGCGGCGGTATTGAAAGCGACCGCGGCGGCGGCGAGTTCTTTTACTTGCCCTGGGTCGAGTTTGTTTTTCAGGCCGGCGAGAGTCGCTTGTGTCGCCTCTTCGATCCCGATCCGGCCTTCGCTGATCCTTTTTATGTCGGCGATAATCGAGTCGCCCGTCGTCCCGAACTGCGCAGAAAGCTGGTTGAGTTGCTCTTTTACCTCGGCATACCCGGCGAAGCGCTCTATCGCGGCAACGGTCGTTTGAATGGCTGCGCCTGCCGCTGCGATCGCGGCGACGACAGCTTTCCAGTTGGTCTTGATTTTCTCGGCGCTTGAGGCAATCGTTGAATACGCCCCCGTGGTGCTTGTCGCTACGGTCTCGAAGCTGGCGCCCATCGATGACGCACTTGTGCCTGCCGCCTGCTCGATGGCTTTGAGTTCGCTCTTCAGATTCCCTGTCGTCGCCGAGAACTCGTCAATCATCCGCAGTCGGAGGGTTACATCCTCGCTGCTCATCGTCGGCCCTTCCCTAGCGCGCCTTGCTGTTCAAGCAAATATTGCTTCATCGCCCGCTCGCCCTCGTCGAAATCGTCCATCTGCTGCCGATACTCATGTACGGCGATGTATTTCGCTCGATGTTCCGGCGGCTGCGCGATCCAGTCGGCCCAGAGAACGTGCAGGGACATCGCAAGCTCGACTTCGCTGAACTCGGGCGGCGCCACCCACCGCGCTGCAGCTTGCTGCCGCGGATCGCGCCATGGTGTGCACTCCTCGATCGCACGCCGCTCCTCCTTGTTCCCTACCCGGCGGACTCGGTAGGGCGCACGCCGTCTTTCGCAGCCTCCAGCACGGCGGGGGTCATCTGCGCCGCCTGGTACACCGTCGCCGCGATCGTGAATACCGCGATATCGTTGAATCCGTCGCCCGGCCGCCGCAGCTCGCGCTTCTGCTCCTCGAGTTCGCGCGCCTCGAAGTGTTCGTGTCCGAGCGCCAGCACCGCGAGGTGTGCCGCCCGATTGAGGGTCCGCGCCTGATCGGCGGCTAGATATCCGAGGTCGGTCGTGTCGCGCAGCGGCAGGCCATCCGCGCCTTTGACGGGCTTTCCGTCCTCACCGATCACCACCGGCGCGAGAACTGGCGGGTAAAGGCGGTCGATCTCGTCCGTGTCGGCGCCGGTCAGGTGATGCAGCAGTAAATCCTGTGGCTCTCCCTTGTAGTTGACCCGGCACGGAATCATCCGCTCCGGCCGCTTCATCCATTCGAATTTCATCTTGTCCTCCGTTCCCCGCCGTTGGAATGCTGCCGGGGGGTGCGTCCCCGGCGTTGCGCTGCTACGGCCACGCACGACCGTCCCTGGCGGGGGAGTGTTACGCCGCCGCGATCACGATGGAACAGAGGAACGTCTTGACCACAGGGGTGGCCGCGGAGTCGGTGACGGTCATGTAAAAGTAGTGTGTCCCGACCGGCGCGTTGGCGTTGGGCGTCCCGGCGATCACGCCGTTGGTGAACGTCAGGCCCTCGACGGGGAAGGTCGTCCCGGCGAAGGTCAGCACGTCGTAGGCGTAGGTTGCCGTGCCGCCGGTGGTGGTGAACGTGAAGCCCGCGTAGGCCTGCCCCGCCTGGCCCGCCGTACAGACCTGCGAGTTGAGCACGAGGTTCGGACTCGGAGTCATCCCGCCGGTGAAATTCAGCGTGATCGTCCCGCCCGCCGCCTTCTCGATGCCAAGGTCAATCCCGTCGATCTCGACGTAGGCATTGCCGTTCCACGTCTGCTTGCCAGCCGTGTTGCCCTCGGGATAGAGGATGACCGGGACTGCAGCCTTTGCCGCCGCAAGGTTCCAGAGGACCAGGAACTCGGCGTGATCGTCCATGTCCGAGAACGGGATGGTAATCTGGTCGAGGTACGAAACAGGCTTGGTGACTTCGGGCTTGGCCCATGTTGCCGGGGCGGTCGCTTTTTTCCACGTCCTGCCGACCTTGGAAGACGCGCCGATGGTGATCGGGTTCCCGTCTACCGACAGTTCGGCCAGGTCGCCAAAATACTGGTCAGCCATAAGTTATTCCTTTCCATCATTTTCGTTCGATGCACACACCACTTCCCGCTGCTGGAGCGCGAGAGAAACCGGGGTGCTTGCCGGTGCTGGAGATATTCACGGGGTCACCTCGTCTACGTACTGCACCTCAATCGTCGACTCGAGCTGCACGGATGGGTCGCCGTAGATAAAGCTCGTGCCAATCGGCCGGCTGGTGATTGCCGCGCCGCCACAGTGAAGGTCTGCGCCTGCGGCCTTCTCGACGTCGGCGTCGAGCGAGAAGATTGCGGCGTCGTTATTCGCGGCGTCGAGCGGGTTTGTGATCTGCCCCGTGACGATGACGGTAGCCGTGCGCACGCGCTTTTTCGTCGTATTCGGCCCGGTATCCTTCTTGGCCTTGATCTGTACGAAGATCTCGGCGGCGCCCTTGCTCACCTCGGCGAGCTTGTTCACTGTGCGCTGGTTGATCGCGGCGACGGTATTGACGTATCCGCCGGTCCCGTTGATCGCCTGGAACGCGGCGACGTAGTAATCTTTGATCGACTTGAGCTTGCTCACGGCGCCTCTCCCTTTCCGGCCTGGGCAGCCATGAGCTTGCGGGCGTCCTCTTCGATCTGTGGGCGCAGTTGCTCGAAAGCGTCGCGGGTGTAGTGCTTCGGCTTAATGCGGCTGCCGGGGTGCTTGACCGACTTGGCGAAGACGAGCTTTCCGCCCACCATGAACGCCAGCACGCCGCCGGTCCTGCCCCGTTCGCGCTTGCCGATGATGTTGCCCTTGCGCCAGGAGAACTCCGTGCGGAACGGCGATGGCCGCGCCTTGATGTCGTGCGGCTTGGTCACGCCGCCAAACTCCTGAATGCGCCCGTAAACTACACCAGCCGTGATGACAGCCGAGTTTGCGCCCTCAACCCTGTGACTCATCTTGCGGCGGAGCTGCCCGGACTTCACCGGCGCGTTGATTTTCGCCTGCCGCTCCACGGCGATAATCGAGCGCATGAGAAAGCGCGTCTTCTGCTCGGGCGTAGCGCGCTGCAACCCCTCGAGACGGTAGATCTGCGCCTTGAGATCATCGGTGACAATCTGCACGGCGCTCATAGCCCGGTCGGCCTCGTGTACGGGCGCAGAAGCTCGACGACTTCCTTCGGCATGGCCTGGTCGAGATAGGTCACGGCGGCGTCACCCATGCTCTCGGAAGCGATGTTCTGGCGCTGCCGCTCGGCTTTGTAGTACAGGTGCGCGGCCATCATCACGCAGGCCCGGCGCAGATCGGCGGGGATCGTCTCGTAGCCGGCGCGGTAGATGACGCGCACAGTGCGATGCCCGGCGCGAAAAGAGCGCGTGTCGCCGTCGTTGTAAAGGCGCACGGCGTAACCCGAAGTATAGTAATCGGCTGCGGGGATCTCGTCGGACGGGTCGGACCATGACCGCTCGTCGTCTTCGTAGATGCTCGCCACACTGATGACCGGGTGCTCTCGGACACGCAATGTCGCCAGGTCCGTCCCGGCGTTGCCGCCGCGCTGCCCCGGCGAGAAGTACTCCGTGTGGTCGGTGGCAATGAGCGTGTATCCGGTCTTGCCCTGTATCATCGCCTCGGCCGCTGCGATCATGTCGGTGACGAGCTGGTCCATGTCGCTGCCGGGGAGGTTGAGCTGCGTCTTCACGTCGGCGAGCGTGCAAAGCCCAAGAATCGTGCTCGAGGCGGTGACTGGTACCGAGTCGTTGATGAGCGAAAACGACCCCGACGCTATCGCGGTATCGGTGGTCGGGTCTGGCGTGCCGCCGAGCTGCGAGTACGCAATAAACTCGTAGGGTCCGTCAGCCCACGCCGTGCGGGATTCGTCGTAGGTGTACCGGCCAGCGAGCGCGGCATCTTCTGTGACTTCCTGATACTTGTCGGCCGGCGCCGTGGCGAACCCGCCGTCCGCGTCGTTGAGATAATGTCCCGTGTCGCGCTGGATCAATACGGCGTAGACCGTCAGTCCAGGTGCGGCAACAAAGCTGAATTTCTTGGTCTTCGCCATTTATTACTC
The DNA here is from genome assembly GCA_903874275.1 of uncultured Anaeromyxobacter sp. GTDB lineage: Bacteria > Myxococcota > Myxococcia > Myxococcales > Anaeromyxobacteraceae > CAIOAK01. The sequence continues at coordinate 21,022 of CAIQRS010000033.1, read as the reverse complement.
CTGCTCCGTCGACACATTGACTGTAGCCACAGCATTTCCGCTTCCGCTCGCGACTGCTCCCGTGAGCGACTGCGCCACCTTGTTCACGCCGTCGAGCCCCACCGCTGTTCTGACCCCAGCCGCGTCAAGCGGGGCGGTAGCGAGTCCGTATCCGGTTTTGTCGTTGTTTGTCCCGACCGTGACGGACCCGGTCACGCTGCCGACTGATCCGGTAACAGATGCCACTGTGATGCTGGTATCCACAATCCCCGCCACGAACACCCCCGCTCCGATCAACGTCGGCTGCGTGTCCATTGCGGGCGTCGCGTAGTGGAAAAACTGAATCGTCGCCGTCCACTCTTGCACCAGCGTCAGCAGGTATCCCCCCGCCACGCCGGACACGGGGTCTGCTTCGACGTATCCCGTCGCGGGAGTCGCTCTGAACTCCCCGTCCTCAGCGTCGTAGAGAAGCCCCGTCGAAGCGTTACGTATCTTGATGACTCCGGCACCGCTCGGATCGTAGGTGTAAGGCAAGGTTAATGTTGCGCTCATGGCGTTTTTGACACCTCGTTTGAGTAGCCCGATTCGTTTCCGTCAGTATCGTATGCGGTAGCCGCAAAATAATAGAGCGTCCCATTATCCAGCCCGGTCACAGCGGCAGTGCGAGCGGCGGCAGATGCGACGAGTACGGATTCCGTATAATAACTCGACGCCACACCGTAGTAGATTTTGAACCCCGCCAAGTCAGGATCGCCGTCGTGATCCCACGACAGGACAACCTGCCCGTTTGCGATCTCGTCGCGCTGTACTCCCGGCCCCCACCCGATGGGCACTGTGGGCCTGCCGAGCCACCCGCTTATCGCGACCTTCGCCTTGCCCCACCACGACGATTCCCCGGCCATGACAGGGGAGGCGATGAGCAGGAGCGCCACGGCTGCGACCACCGCGAGCGCAGCGTATTTCTTCTTTTCCCATCGTAAGTTAGTCGCATAATGCGCCGATTCGCTCATTATTTTCTTGAGCAAACGCCCCCGCTTCTCATTCGTCGCGCAATGAGGACACGTCCCGCCCTCGCCCCCGCCGGTGCACGAGAGATAGTCCGCAATGCCGAGCATGGTCGCTCGTGACCATCCTTCCATTTCGTGCTGTTTATGCATCGTCCTCATCCTCGTCGGTCTGCGGCACCTGGTAATCCGCATCGGGCAGCACGAACTCGTCAGGCACGACTACCGCCACATCCCACTCCGACTCCTCGGGAATATGGATGTGGTAAACCATTACGGCACCACCGCCACCGTGGTGATGCCGCCGCCCTCGGGGATTGCGGAGGCAGAGGCGGTAGTCGGGATAGTCCCCTGCGCCCACGGGGTTCCGGCGATGGTGTGTGCAACATGATACGTCCCGCCCGGAGCTGCTGTCGGGATCGTGACGACGTACCCTCCTGCGATGGTTCCGGCCCATTCCCAGTCGGTGGTAACAACGGGGGTTCCGTCAGCGGTGAAAACAGTCAGCGTGTAATCTGTAAAGTCAGCACCCGAGTTGGCAGGACCGAGAAAGATCGGGAAATTCTGCGTAGCCATCTACTTGCTCCACACGCCGGGCCCGTGCCCGGTAGAGAGTTTTGTATCAATGGCCTCGACCTGCGCTGTGCTGTTCAGGTGCGACCCAGCCTCGATGGTGCCGTTCAAATGGCTGTTGGCCGTCGCGATCCCCGTCCCTGCGATGTTCAACACCCCGCCCATGATGGATGAGTTGACATGCGATGCGGCGGTGGTATTCCAGACAGCGGCGGCGATGTCTTCCTTGGTTTCTCCCGCGCCGCCTATCGCGTCCCACGAGCCGCTCCCATGCGCCAAGGCCAGCGCGGCCTCAATCGCGACGACCTGCGCCGTGCTGTTCAGGTGCGTGCCTGCGTCGAGTGTACCGTTGAGATGCCCAAGGATCGTGGCGACATTTCCGCTCGTCGCCAGGCTCCCGTTGATCGCGGCGTTTGCCGTCGCGTTGAACGCCAGTGTCCCGTTGCTCTTCGGGACCAGCGCCAAGTTCGTTGTGAGCGCATCCGTTTCCGTGTCTATGTCGTTGATCTGCGGGTTGCTCGGCACGATGTCCACGCGTCCGCCAGCAGTCGGGACATGGATCAGCGCGGGAGAAAACGTGACGGTTTTGGTGTCGCCTGCGTAGTCAATGATAGAGCGGGCGACGAATAATCCACCACCTTCGTCACCATCAAGAATAACCATCATCCCGTTGTAGGCATCGTTCTGGTCGCTTCCTCCAGACGAGAGCCTGATACTCGTTTCTGTTGGCGCTGTCGCAGAGATCGTCGTATGCACCAGCACGGTCACCGCATGAATGTTGTCCACTTCGGCTTTCGTCGCGGTTCCGTTGACGTGCAAAGCGTTCAGCCCATACAGCGTGCTGGTCAGGTGCGCGTTGGCCGTCGTGACAAGCGCGGCGTTGGAATCGAGGGTCGCCGTGGTGGCCGTGCCGTTGACGTGCGTGAGGTTCGCGTCCACCCGACCGCCTGTGGTCGCTGTCCCGTTGATGTGTGTGATGTCGGCGGCGACTGAGGTGTACATCTGAACCAGAGCATCGAGGGCCAGCGACGAGGACGGGTGAAACACCACGCCGACGTAATCGCTGTTCGTCGCTGTGCTGTCGAGGTTCACGCACCAGAGGCCATTGCTGTAACTCGTCGCGTTCGTGCCGAACTGCGTGGTGGCCGTGCTGTTGTTGTGCGAATATAAAACTGTCGTCGTCCCTGTGTTGTGCGGACCGCCTGCGATCAGGTACATCTCCGTGCATACTCGCTGATCGCTTACGTTCTTTCTCAGTGCCCAGACGGTCGGAGCGCCGACGAGAAACAGGATCGCAAACCCGAGCGCGAGGTGGAATCGCTCTGATGGTTTCAAGCTCATTAGATCGGCCCTCCTTGAGTGACTGCAGGAATCCACGGGATGGCGGGAAGAATGTCCCCGCCCTCGAAATTATCGAAAATGTACCTAGAAGCGCCGGAAATTTGAGTTGATCCGCCAACGGACGGAACACCACTTGTCAGCGCCGTGTCTGTTCTGGTTCCTTGAGACGCGCCGTTGGAGAATATTTCTAACGTGCTGCCAACGATTTCCGTGCGGTACGTCCTGCCAACGGCGTTAGATGTGTCGGCGTGGTACGCAACCGAACCGATGGTAGATAACGAACCGGATACGTTTTTAAACCAGTAATACCGCACGTTTGCTAGCGCGTAGTTTTTATTCGTCACAAAGCCGAAATAACAATCCCCGTTTGCCGCCGAGCGCACTCCAATAATCATGTTTGCTGTAGCGAAAGTGTTGTCTGTGGAGGCAAAATAAAGCTGGCAGTACTGGTTATCGGCATATACCCCGTGCGTCGAGCGATACAGCGAATTGGCTCCAGCAGTAGTGGCGGTATACACGGCGTTAGAGACGATCTTTGGCGCTTCCCATCCGGTCATAGACGCCCATGAACCATCGAGTGGGTTCGCATCGGCGCGGTTGAAATTATCGGAGTACGACGCCGCGAATGAAGGAGAACACCACACTGCAAGCACAAACATCGCGGCAGAAATTAGCTGTCGCTTCATTGAGTGCCTACCTGCCCGACGTTCAGCGGTTCGGCATTTACGCGCTCGATGATATAGCGGAGCAGTTGGCGCACCGTCGTTGAGGTGGTAATCCACGCGGTGGGCATCCCCTTTCTGGTCATCCACTCCTTGGCCGCCGTGCGCTGCGCATCCGTCAGGTCGGCCACCGTGCCGGTCAGAGGCAAAGCGTAAAGCCGATCTAGCGCCGTTTCTCTGGCTACGTTGGTTCGTTGCACGACCATGTGCTGGTGCAAGATGCGCTTAACCAGATCGCGCATGGTCGTTGCCGCAGTCGCCCATTCGGTGTCAATACCGAGCGCCTCGATTCTTGCCCGCAACGTGGTTAGCGCGCCGCTGGAAAACAGTGATGTCAGCGGAGTGTCAAAATTTGTCCGCACCTGCTCCACCGTGGCGCTCACCATCGGGATCAACCGCGTTACGCGTGAGTCGGCCTGGATCGCCTGATGTGTAGCCGGTTCGGCGTAGAGGACGACAATCGAATAATGGCGCACGGGGTTGTCCAACTCATCGAACCACTCTCCATTTTGCGGATGAACAAAGTCGTTGAGTAATGAGCGGTACGCCGTTTCGATGGTGGTTCCGTCCCCGAGTTGCGGTGCGAGATACAGATTGACTTCAAGCGCCGCCGACGCGGGCGCGGCACACATCAGCAGCGCAAGTATGCAGATAGTCCGCAGCATCCGCATCTACCCCTCCCGCTCCGTCATCGCATCCACCTCGCCCGCCACCTGATCGCGAATCTCGGCCCACCCGGCGAGCACGCGCGAGGTCGTTGCGCTATCGGCCAGGGGCAGCGCTCCGAGCAGCTCGGCCATGCGGAGGAAGAGGGCGGTGCGGAGGGAGGTCATGGGCGGACTCCGAGTCCGAGCGAGATACTCACTAAAACAGACGGCGCCCGCAGGCCGTCGTGTGTGATCTGCGGGCGCCGTTTCATGTGCTTACTTCTTCCCGTCGTCCTTGACGAACGGCTTTCCGGTCCAGGCCGCGAGATATTCCTTCGGCACGGGATCGCCGACGTTGAACACCTTCTTTTCCTTGCCCGCCTCGACGAGCACAACCTTGCGTTCGGTCATCACCAAAGCCATGTTCTCCCCCCCCCCTACTTCTCGTAGTGTCCGCTGACGTTGTGGATTCGTGCGGCAACCGACCCGTCAAGATGCCACGCGAGGACTTTTCCGGGCTTGCCCACGAGGCCCGCTGAAGTCGTAACCGTAGCCGCACCAACCGGAACCGAATACAGTACAGACAGCTTCTTGATCTTAGTTCCGATTGCAAAATCGTTCCCCGTGGCAGTAGCTCGCGCCAGCGTGATGTGCGAAGCGTCGGCCATAGAGGCGATTTTGTTTACCTCGAACTTCTGGGTGCTATCGTTCTGGAGCGCGACGTAATCTTCAGCGACAAATCCGGTAGTTCCATTGACGTGCATAACAGTCCCGGTTGCGGAAGTCGCCGCAGTCATCGCCGTCGAGACACTGCCGTCGGCCAAGATGTACAGGCGGTTCGCCGCGTTGTCGGCCGTCACGCTGTAAAAGTCGATGACCGGCGTTGACCCGGAAAAAGAAACCGTGCCTCCGTGCGCCGAAATCGTGCTGGCGCCGGTGGTCCCGGTGGCGTCTCCGGTGTCGGTCGAGGTGAACCATTTCGTGAACGTCACCTCCGAGGTAGCCGCCCATACGGTGAGCGGCAGCGCGAAGGCAAACAGGATGGCGAGGATGATGTTGAGCTTCTTCATGTCGCGTTTCATCGTCGTCTCCTCCCTTACGCCGTCGGGACGTTCATGTAGGCGAACAGTGCTTCGGAACTCGGCACGAACCCGAACACGCCATCGACGATCAGCTCGATCAGATCCTCGGCGCTGTAGCGGTAGGGGTTGACGCGAATGCTCATGCCATCCTCGAAGCCGATGTTCGCGTGCAGTCCGAAGTTGCCCGCGTAGATCCGCGAGTCGGTGCCGCCGCCGTAGGTCGCCGGGACGCAGAACGCCTCGATCATCTCGACGCCGACGAGAGACTTGGACCCGACCACGCCGTTCGGGGCGGTGAGGAGATTGAGCGGGCGGTCGTTCTTGTCGGTGAGGCACGCGAGCGACACGACCGCATGCGGGCCAGCCACGACAAGGTTCGCCTGGCCGTTCTCACCGTAGGAGATCCCGGTAGCGTAGAGGAAGTCCAGGATACCGCGCAGGTTGTTGCCCGCGTTCCAGACCTTCGCGTTGGTGGTGATGAGCGAGTCCAGGCCGGCGACCGGATCGGTGGCAGCCGTGGCCGTGCCGAGGAAAATCGCCTTCTGGATCGCCGCAGCCAGCGCGGCGGGCATATCCACCCGCATGATGTCCTCCATGCTCGGGAGCGACGTGCGGAGGATGTTGCGCGGAATGAGCACGCGGGCGTGCACGGGATGCCGCGTCAGGTGGACGTGCGTCGAGACCGGCGTGCTTTCGGGAATCAGCCCGGCGGCCTGAGAGGCCATGCTACCGGTATCAAGCACAGGCACAACCCAATAGGCCGTGACGCCAGTGCCGAGAACCGCGATGGTCATGCTGTCGGTTGCCATCGGGCGGCGGCGGCAGCGCGCCACGACCTTGTTGGAGTCGCGGAAAACCATGTTGATGAAGTCCGAGGACTGCTCGGGCGGAACGAAGTCGCCGACGTTCGTGGTGGTGGCGCCCGTCAGCTGCATGTCGCGGCGACGGGTCTCCAGCATTTCGAAGTCGGTCCCGTGCATGGGCTTGCGACCCTCGGAGCGCGCGAACGCATCCATGGCCAGCTTTGCCATGAAATTGACGGTGTTCGTCCCGCCGGCCTTGCGCTTCTGCTCATCAGCGTCGGCACCGGCGAACACGCGCAGGTTCTCGGGCTTGACGCCGTTGCTGTCGAGGTACTTCTTGATGATCGGCTCGACGGCGAGCGCGATCTGATCGGGGCTCATTGCCTTGTGCACGACCGACAGCACGAGCGCGTCGAGCTGCTCCTTGGTCATGCTCTGGTCGCTCGTGGCGTCCAGTTCCTGGATCGGGTTACCGGCAGCGTCGAGAATCAACTTGCCGTCCTTGTCCTTTTTGAATTTCATTCTCGTTTCCTTTTCTAGTCGGGAAGTTTCCCGGTCATCCGGCGCATGATTCGATCCGCCGCCGCCGCAATGCTCGCCGACAGCGCTGATCCGACAGAGGCGCTCAGGTGCTCGGGGCTCACTGCGATCCCGCCGGGGTTGATGGGCTGCGAAGGGACGAGGCGCACGACCTGCGGTTTCGGCCGCGCGCTCAGTTCCGCCTGCAGTCGGGCGTTGTCTGCGCGCAAAGTCTCCAGCTCTTTGCGCAGCGTGGCGCCCTCGGTGTCGATGATGTCGGCTTCCTCGTCGGTGACGATCCCCTCGCCCACGGCAGCGGAGAGCATGAGGCTCAAGCCCTTGCCCGCGTGCGGGTGTGCGCCGAAATTGACGATGCTCACCTCATAGGGCGAGCTCTTACTGATCGTCGTGTAGTCGTCGTCCTTGTTGTCGATCGTTTCCAGCACTTCGATCCCGACCGAGACAGCGTTGATCTTGTCCGCGCTCCAGAGCTTCTCGATGACAGCCGCCTTGGGGTTCAGGTCGGAGTGGAACGTCGGCACGCCCCAGAGCGCCCCCTGTTCCTTCCAGAGTTTCCAGTCGCAGATGGGCGGCTCGTCGGTATTGTGGCTGAAGAAGCCCTGGCCGCCCGTGCGCTCGAACTCGGCCAAGTCAATCCCCTCGATGTCGAAGCGGCAGCGGTACTTCTCGATGTCGTGGCCGTCGAGGATCAGCACCTTCTCCTTGGTGCCGCCGGCGGCGAGCGAGCGGGTGTCAAACTTGAATCTTTGACCCGACTTGAACTTCATGGTCTTGCTCCTGTTCGATGGTGATTTTCATGCCGCCGACGCGAATGATGACCGGCGCAGCCTTGGTTATCGTGATCGGCACGTTGCCGGGAGAGGGCGGGCATTTAGGTGTGGCCTTCATTCTTCCTCCATCACGCCAGCGACAGCACACCGGCAGTTGATGTTCTCGCCCGCTTCATTCCCGCCGCCCGGGTACAGCATCCTGTCGTTCCCGACGGAGAACTCTTCATCGATTCCGATCACCTTCCCGTTGAGCGCGGCATGGGTATCTCGCGTCAGTTCGTCCTCGGTCGCGATCCATTCCTTCTTCTCGACGCCTGCTTGCTTGTAGCCCTCAATCGCCCCGAAGTTGGCCGGCGCGACCGTCTCCGTCCGCGCAATGGTCAAGGCCCGCCCGCGGCTGATGCCCTCGTACAGATCGCGGATGCGGCCGGCCAGAGCGTCCACGCCCTCGCCCTCGAGGAATCCTTCTTCAAGCGCGGCGCGGATCAGCTCGGCCGTGGTCTGGAGGATCGAGTCCGTGGACTTCTTCAGGTGGTTCGCGATCTTCGTGATCCCTTTGGCGTTTACCACGAACTCGACCCCGTAGCCCGCCGCGGCTTTCTGGCCTGCCTCGGTGTAGAGCTGCACGAGGAACGGGTTGAGCTTCTCGTACTCTTCGGCGAACTCGTCCATGTCGGTGATCGCGTCGATATCGGTGGAGTCCTTGAGGATCACCCGGGCGTGCTTCTTCGTGGCGCACCCGGCGATGAGGCTCATGACCTTGGGCACGCGCGCCTCGATGCGCTTGAGGATCGCGTCGCGCTCGGCCTTGAGGATCGGCTGCAGCGCGGCGAGAACCTTGGCCTCGTGCTTGCCCTGGAACGCGATGAACGCGCGGGACTTGGCGAGGCGTACGGCGGCGGGGTCGGCCTCGAGCCTGAGCGCCTGGTCGCCCTCGGCATCGCCTTCGGGGGTGTCCTCCGGCGGCTCATCCTCGGGGTCTTCCTCCTCCTCGGGCGCCTTAACCTCGATCCCGGCCAGCAGCGCGGCGATCTGCTCGGGGGTGACGCTCGGGAAGGCGATGCTGATGAAGGCGGCGGCCGTGGGCTTGCTCATGGCTCCGGAGGCGACTTTGTCGAGGATCCCGGCGAGAGAGTCCACCTGAGCGCCATTGAGCGCCTGCGCCTGGACATCGGCGGTTACGGGTACCTCGGAGGCGGCATCGCCCTGACCGTCGATTTCTGTCCCATCCGGCGCATCGGGAACGGGCTCCATCTGCCCCATCAGCTCGTCCCCGCCCTCGACCGGTTGGAATCCCTCGGCTCCGCGCCACTCGTTGACCGTGATCGCCCCACCGGCGGCCATCGCCTGGTGAGTGCGCAGCCGGAACTCCTTATCCTCGGGGGCGAGCTGCTCGAACGCGCCGACGAGCCGGTCCCCGTTGCCGTACTCGGGAAGCAGGCTCAGCGCGTAGGCGTCGGCGATGAGCTGGTTGTCGGCATCGGTGCGCTTGCTGTAGCTGATTTCGGCGCCCTCGTTGTTGGCGCGCGATGCCATCTCGACTTCCCCGAGGATACTTTTCGATGTCCCGAAGGCGCAGCGGATGCGCTCCTTGATTTCCTCGTTGATCGTCGGCACCTCCAGGCCCTTGTTCGTCACGGGGAAGCTCTTGGCCTCGACACCCGAGTCCAGCACGACCGGGCGCGCCGTGCTCGTGCGGTCCCCGACGATGTCCTCGAACCCGTCGGAGATCGCGGACACCTGGTCACTTGTTAGGCGCACCGCCTCCGGGTACTGGAGCACCCACGAAGAGAACGGGCCCTTGTCGAAAAGCTCCCGCTGGAACTGCCAGAGCAGCATATCGGTGTCGTGGAACAGGCCGGCGCCCTCGAGATCGCCGAGCCCGTCGAACATCTTCGTCGGGTGCGGCTTGCGGATATAGATCATGTCCTTGCCGGGGATCTTGATCGTCTGACCGGCGTCGTCCTGGTACTCGTAGCGCACCCATGTTTCGGCGTCGTAGAGGGCACGCACCCGCGATGGCAGCAGCGGCCAGCAGCCGACAGGGACGCCCGCGGCGTTGCGGATCTTGAGCAGCGGCGCGGTACCCGCGAGCATGAGCCAGATGCGCACGAGCATTGAAAGCTGATACTCGCTCATGACCGGGTTCGGATCACGGAAGAACGCATACGGGACGGGCAGCTTCTCGACAGGGACCGGCGTAGACGGGTCGCGCGAATCGTAGAGCATGAACTTCGCCTTCGCATCGCGCATTGCCCGGGTGCTCACACAGGTGTGCACGTAGCCAGTGTAGGCGGCAAGGCGCGCAGCCTTGTTGGCCTCCTGTGCGTAGCCCCACGAACCCGAGGAGCGCAGGCCAGAGAGCAGCCCGGACATCGGCGATCCGGCGGAGACCGCGAACGATCCGGCGGGGGCGGGGGTCTTGCCGAAGCGTAGGATCTCGCGGCCGAGGATGGACAGGGAGACGGTCATCAGCTGGCCTTTCTTCGAGCGGCGGGAGCGCAGGGGCCGACGGTCACGAGCATGTCGTTGATCGCATCAATCAGCGTGTCCACCTGGTCATCGTTCGCGTGCGTGTCGTCGTCGGTCATCGCCTCGCACTCGGCAACGAAGTCATGCACGAACGCCGCGTCGGCCGGGATGACCACGCGCCCGGACTGCATCTGTCCGAGCACGTCGAAGAGCCGCGAGAACTTGTCGCGCGAGTGATGAACCCCGATGATCGGCGCCTTGCCCTTGGTGCGCAGGGTCTGGATCAGGCCGGTGCCGCTGGAGGCGTCCTCGACCTTTAGGTAGCGCAGCGCACCCAACTCGGCGACGTCCTGGTCGGCGTGCTTGGCCCAGAACGCGACGGCGCGATTCTCCAGCTCCATCGCTTCCCACTTGCCGCGCATCAGGTCCAGCAGGTACAGCTTTCCGTCCTCACCCAGGCCCCACGCGCTAAATACGGTGTAGTCGTTCGCTGTCTTGGTCTTGCCCGCCGTGTCGGCGAAGATCGCGCGCCACTTGAGCTTCGGAGGCATGATGTAGCGCCCGAACCACTCGCCCTTAATGATGTTGCCGCCGAGGATCTTCGGGGACTGCTGGTACTGAGCCGCGAAGACGAACTCGCCCGTGCTCTTGACGCCCGCGACCTCCTTGCCGCCCTTGATCCGCAGCAGTCGCTCGACCGGGTAAAGCTCGGGGCAGAACGACGCGCCATCGGCACCAAGAGCGGGGATGCACACGTGGTCCCACTCTTCCTCGTTGCCGCCGGCCAGCAGCCATCCGGCAAGATCGGCGACGTGCGAGCGCTGCCCGATCACGACGACGGGGGTATCCGGGGAGTTGACGCGGCTCTCGAGCGTGCCCTTAAACCAGTCGACCACGCCCTGGCGCACGGCTTCGGACTGCGCCTCGCCCATCTTGATCCAATCGTCGATGAAGATCGCGCCGCCGAATCCCTCGCGCATCTTGCCGGCGTGGTAGCCGGTGAGTGTTCCGCCGACGCCGGCCGCGTAGACGCACCCGCCCTGCGTGGTCTTGAACTCGCCCTTGGCGTTGACGTCGCGGCGAAAGGTCGGGGCGCCGAAGAACTCGGCGAACCGCTCGTGCTGCATGCTCGAGCGCGCCTCGGAGGCGTTGGCCGTGGCAAGCGCGTCGGAGTAGCTCGCGTAGATGAACTCACTATCCGGCCAGCGGCCCATGCACCAGGCGATGAAGGAGCGGGCAAGCTCGGTCTTGCCGCTCGAGGGGGTGACGTTGATGATCAGGCGCTTGCACTCGCCGTTGACTACGCGCTCCAGGGCGTCGCAGATCGTGCGCTGATGTTCGAATGGGCGGAAGGCGGTGCCGTGTTGGGCCTGAAACATGGCGGCGGTGAAGTCGAGGAGGGACGGAGGGTTGGCTGCGCGGTCGCGGCGCTCGCGTTCGGCCCGGACGTCAAGCTGCATGATCGCGGAGACGTCAGTGACCATCGCGAGCACCAGGACGAAGGTCGCGGCGAAGGCCCGCGCCCACATCAGGCCGCCGCCTTCCCTGACAGGCGAGCGATGATCTGCTGCGCGCGCTCGAGCACCGCGATCTCCTCGTCCGACGCCCGCGATAGATTGACCTGGGCGCGCAGGGTGTGCTCGAGCTTGTCCGTCACCTTGCCCGCGATCCGCTCGGTGATCATCTGTGAGGCTTTGAGCCGGTCGCCGGCATCCTCGGAGCACGAGAGCGCGATCTCCAGTGGCACACGCACGACCTGCTCGAACGCCGGGGCGTAGACGCGCTGCATCACGTCGTTGACTTCGGTATCCGAGAGACACACCGGGCCGCCGGCGAGGGCCATCTCGACCCGGGCGCGGTCCAGGCCGATCATGCGCTCGAGTTCACGGCGCAGGCGGGTGACCTCGCGCTTCTCGGCGGCGAGCTTCTGGCACTTGGCGCAGTCGGTGACGGGCGGGGCGGGTTTGAGCTTTGGGGGATGAGGGGTCACTGGCGCTCGCCGCGTCGAAGTACGTGCCACCTTGGCCGCATCGCTATTGCCCTTCGGGGTCCGCGCCATGCCTCCATTTTCACAGGTCGCTAAGGTCGCACAAGGCGTTCCCTTCCGCTTCCTTCCGTTCCCTTCCGTTCCCTTCCGGTGTATTTTTTATCAACACCCACCACCGATGGTTCCCCTCGTCCTTTTCTGCCGCGACCTTGCCCTCGTCGATCCAAATCCAAACCGTCTTGACGCACACCCCGCGCAGCTTTGCAAACTGGTTCACGCGCAGCCGCACGACGGTAGCCGCGTCGTCGCTCACCGCGTGGATCTCCCGCAGCAGGTCAATGCCCGCTTGCGCCTCGCCGTCGGCATCTTCGCCGGCCGCGGCGCTCCCGTGATCACCACGTTCACGAACGGCCGCAGAGCCACCTCCAGCGCCTCCAGATCGCGCGCCAGCACGAACACCGCCCCCAGGGCCTCGACATCGCGCCGGTACTCGTCCTGCTCGGGCGTTAGCCTTCCGGTGCCGGTCTTGCACTCGATGGCCAGGTGCTTTCCTCCAGGCAGCGTCCCGAGAATGTCCGGGCATCCAGGGAAGCCGAAGCGCACGAAGCGCCCGTGCTTGCCCTCGATCGCCCCGGAGTTCATCTTGTCGGCCTTGATCCCGTGGGCCTTGCACCACCAGAGGCAGGCGTTGACCAGACTGGTGTGCGCTGCGGAGATTGATGCGCGTGAGGCGCCGGTGAGTCGAAAGACGGCTGTCATGCGTTGACCTCCTCGAGGAGCTTCGTTGCGCTCTCGGGAAACAACGGCTTCTCCGCCAGATCAGCGTCAAGCTCGTCAACGATCATGCCGCCCCACTTCCTTTGCGCCACAGTCCCGTCGCCTTCGCGTAAACTGGCCTCTGCGCATCCGAGAATCGCGTTGCGCCGCGGGTGATCTTTCGTCCCGCAAATCTCCATCATCCGCTTCAGCCGGTGCAGGTTCGTGAACGACTCCTCCGGCGTCCACTCGGCACCCGTGTCGGGGTTGATGAATGTTTTCTGCGACTGCCCGGAGCTGCGGTCGACGTAGGCCAACACGGCGCGCGGCAGGTTGCGCGGGAAGGCGTCCAGATCGTTCACCAGCGATTGGACGATCTTCAGCCACTTCTCGCCGTTGATCTCGGAGAGATGCCCGTACCAGGCGTCGGCAACTTGTTGCTTCGGGAAGTTTGCCGAGAGCGAATCGCAGAGATGAGACAGGCCGGAGTCGAACGCGGTACGGTTCATCATTCCACCACCTTTCGCGCCGTGAAGAACTTCGCCTTATCCTCGCGTGAAACCTTCGGGCCTGTGCCTGCTGGGGGCTCGTCGGTCCATAGCCGGTCGAAGAGGTACTTCTCCGCGTTCGGCACGAACTTCCCCTCATCCTTGGTCCATTGTTCGCTTTCGAGTTGCCACGCAAGGGCCTCGAAGATCCTCACAACGTCTCCGTTCTGGACCATCGAAACCCACGCTCGACAGGCAGCGTCACGGCCGGTTTTTCGGGGGTAGATTTTCCAGAAATTAGGGAACCCTCCCCCCTCTACAGACTTGGGGGTGGGGGTTGTTGTTGGAGATGGAGATGGAGATGGAGATGGAGGGGTTAACCTCGGGTTGTCCTGCGGGTTACCCGTGGGTTTACCGGCGGGTTGATGTCGGGATAACCGAGCGGCAACCCCAAGGGCCGACTTCCTGGTCTGCTCGGCGACGAACTCAAGGCGCTTTGCGATCTCCTTGTCGCATCGTGTGTTGTGCCTTAAACCATCATCGGAAATCGGGAAGAATTCGGCGACAACCACAGCAACGGCATCACGCTCGAGCTTGGTTTGGCACCCAACCGAACGGGCCAAGAGCGCGACGTCAGCCTGGAGGGGCTTTCCCTTGGCGTAGTAGACGTCCATCAACAGGTTGTAAGCCCCGTGCTGCGTGACAGTCAGGTGCCGCGTGTCCCGCAGATAGTCACCGGGGTATTTTTCGTAGTAGTTGTCACCCATCGATCTCCCCTACCCTTCAAGCCCCACCGACACGCCCTGCAACGACTCCGTCAGTGCCAGCACCTGGCGCAGCGCAGCGACCGAGAACACGGTCAGGACCAGCGTCACGGCGCGGCCTTGGGGGACCACGGCGGGCGGGGATTTGACGGGGGGCGCTTGCGGCCGCCGCGGGCCGTGGCTGGGCGATCGGAGCCGGGGCCTTGTCGGGGCCGCGCTCTTGGCCGGAGCGGCGTCATGGGCCTTCGTGGCGCCCTGCTGCCCGGCCTTCTCTGCCGCCTTCGTCCGGGCCGTGAACTTCGCCGCGCATCTCGAGCAGGTCTTCGCCTCCGAGTGGTACTTGCAGGCGTAGAGGATCTGCTCCGGGCGCTTGCACTCCGGGCAGGTCGCGGGGATCGGCTTCGTCGGGCTCGGCATCACGCCACCTTCGCCGCCCGGATCGCGTCCGCCCGGGCCAGCAGGTACGTCAGATCGTCCTCGGACAGCGTCTCGGACAGCTTCAGGATCTTGTCGAGCGTGCGCAGGTTTGAGTCCATCGAGAGGCGGGGCTTTTTCTCGTCGGGCATTGGTGGCGTCTCCTTTGGTAATCGTCAGGTTGTCGTTGATTTTCGGTGGGCATTTCGCGCTCCCGCACATGGAAAAGTGGTCCCGGGTGGTGGCTTTGCACTCGTGGCGGTAGTAGGCGCAGGTGGTCACCTCTGGCACCCCACGCAACTCTCCAGCGTGCCTTTGATGTCACGACACGCCACAAGCCGCAGCGCCCCTTTCGGATCGTAGTCGCTGCGGTACGGGCACCCCTTCACCCGCGGCGAGGCGAAACGCCAGCGCGGGGCGTAACTGGCGTCGTGCTCGCGTGGTGCGAGGATCAGGGGTGGTTGTCCGGCGTGGGCGCGGGTCATCGGTGCATCTTCCGGTTGTAGGTGCGGCAACTCTTCGCCTTGATCGCCAGGCGCTTGCTCCTCGGTGGCGTCAGGCCCATCGCCTTGATTCGAGCGGGCCGACCCGCGACACAGACGCCACAGACGAATACCGTCGGCTTCCCGGTCATCTCAGTGGCCTTGCCCTGGAGTAAAAGCTTGCGTGGGAAGTGCCGGCCGCACTCCATACAGCGGGCCATCGGCGCGGGCGTGGCCCTGATCTTCTTCCGGCGCTTCGGTTTCGCGGACTGATCAGGAAAGGAAGTCGGCTGCACGATGTCTCTGAGCGATGGTTGCATCAGGCCACCGCCGCCCGCTGCGATCGCGAGGCGCACGGTTCGGTGCAGGACTTCTCCTCGAGCCCGCACCCATACTCCCCGTCGCGCGATCCGCAGTTCTTCCGGGTCTCCTTCTCCAGCTTCTTCAGCCGCCGCTCGGCCGCCTTGACGACCTGCTTCTGACACCCCGGCAGCGCGATCACGGCGCGGAGCTTCTCGAGGCCCATCTCCTTGACGCGCATCAGCCGGTTCTCGACGTCGCAATACTCCATGCCGTCGCCGCAGTAGAACGGGCTGTCGGAGTGCTGGCGGCTGCCGACATTGCAGGCTGCCCCGCGGGTGCGCTTGCGCCCCGAGACGCGCCGTTCTTCGGCTGCCTCGAAGGCGCCAGGGTCTTCCTCGTAAAGGTCGAACGACGGAGCACTGCAGTTCTCGAACGTGGCGTCGTTGTTGTCGCAGCCGTCGATCAGGCCAAATCGGCAGGTCTTGCAGGAACGCCCGCCTGCGCCCTCCCCCGCCCCCATGTGCAGCGGCTCCCCAGCCTCGAGCTGCGGAGAGCCGGCCCCGAGCATCCGTGACTCATCGAACGGCGGCCGGCGAATATCCGCGTCGGTCATCGGCCGTCCCTGCTTCGCCGTGAACCCCGGCAGGTCGATCTGCCCGAGGATCAGCCGCTTGGAATCGCCGCTCTTGATCTTCTCCTTCACGGACGAGATATCCACGCTCACGTCGAACGTCGAATCCTTCTCCTCGAGCGTCACCTTGAACGTCACGTCGAGCTTGCCGTTGTTGAGCGCGAACGCCTTTTCGATCTGCCCCTGCTGCTCGACGATCAGGCCGTGCACCTCGCGCTCGACCTCCTCGTAAATCTGGCGCCAGTCTTCGCGTTGCATCACACCACCCCTTCCGCACCGTCGAGCACACGGCCGTCTTCGATCACCACCCCGACTCCCGAGCCGTCGGACACGGCTTCCAGCCACACCTGCGCGTCAGCCTCCTCGGCCATCTGCCCGACCAGCGACAGAGAGTCCGCGTCGAGCAGGCTCCCGTCACGCACCAGAAGCACGCGCATCGTCGGATTCGCCGCGATCCCCATGGCGACCGACACCCGCAGCCGCTCGGCGCTGCTGGCCTGCTCCAAGGGCAGGCCGTTGAGCGTCACGCCCTCGGCGCCGAAGCCGAGCCCCGGCACCGGGAACGCGGCCGCGGCGAGCTGGCCGGCCTTGTCGGCGTCCAGGGCGGCGATCTTCGCGCTCAGGGCGTCGGCGCTCTTCTTGGTCTCGTCCAACTCCCGCCGCTGCGCCTGCAGGGCACGCTTGGCCCGAACGCGCTCGTTGACGGCGCCGGACTGCTCGAGCTGATGCTTGACGTCGGTGGTATCGGGGTCGGCGAGAGCGGCGACCTCGGCGCGGATCTCCTCGAGTGCGCCGGAGCAGCTCTCCCGCGTCAACTCGGCGGCCGCGAGGGCGGTCTCGGCTGCCACGACCGCGCGCCGAGCGTCGTCGAGCTTCTGCGCGACCCTCTCGACTCCCTGCCGTGCCGAGTCCAGCCGGGCCTCGGCGTTCTTCACCTCACTGCGCCGACGGGCGTTCAGGCTGATCTCGTTCGTCATGCCCTCGAGCACGCGCACCAGCTCGCTCGTGCTCACCGGCTCATCCGGCACATCGTCCATGGCCGGCGCGGCCTCGACGAGCACCCGCAGCGCGTTGAGCGAGCGGTTGACGTCGGCCCGCTCGTCGAAGATCCCGAGACGCCGGTCGTCGTGCGCCCGGAAGTCCAGCCCGACTAGGTCCCGCAGCGCCGCCGCCTGCTCGCTCGGCTTGAGCCGCAGGAACGCGACCGGGTCGAAGGCGAGCTTGCCCACCAGCTCGTCGAGCATCTTCTGCGGGCTCGGGTACTTTGCCCCGTCCTTCGACTTCACGGCCAGCGTGCTCTTGTCGTTGCCGGTCCACTTGCGGGTGATGATCAGGGTTTCGGTTTCGAGGATGACCTGCGCGCGCTCCTCGCCGCGACGGATCACCTCGGGCGGGATCTCGCGGTTGCCCCCCAGGGCGTAGGCGATCGAATCGAGCACGCTGCTCTTGCCGGCGCCGTTGCGGCCGGCGATGGTGACGACGTGGCTGGCGGGGTCGGGGGTGATGTCGACGACGCGCAGGCGCTTCACGTTCTCGGATTGAAGTCGGATGATTTTCATCAGTAGGGTGCCTCCGTCTGCGAGCCGACAGCGTCGGGCACCGGCTCGGCCAACTCGGGATGCTCCGCCAGGAACTGGTGGCAGAACGGGCGCGCGTCGCAGTACTCCTCGCACCGCGTGCGCTTGCCGGGACGCTCCTCGATGTAGGTTCCGGGCGTCGTCGAGGCGTCTGCTGCCTCGCGAGTCTCGAACACCCGCACGGCCCGAACCTGCCCGCGCTTCTTCAGGGCGTAGCTGGTCGCCTTGGCCCACTGGTCCTCGAGCGAGCATGGCGGCAGAGCCTCGTCGGGCAACTCCTCGGCCGCCAGGTGCACGGCGACCCGGCTGCGGATGTAGCCCTCGGCCTGCAGGTCGGGCCACAGCGGTACCGGGATCTGCATGAACGGGATCGGCGGGTAGTTGTCACCGGCGCCGGATTTGCTCTTCTGCCAGTCGCGCAGGATCGCGTAGATGGCCAGGTCGCGCGTCTCGTACCCGTGCCGGCGCCAGAGCCAGGCGTAGGTGTTGAGCTGCGCTTCCCACTCGGGCTTGAGGCCGCCAAGCAGGAACGACCAGACGGACGTGACCTTCCAGTCGACCACGCCGCCGTTATACAGGTCGGTGGTGCCGCTGACGGCGACGCCGTCTCCGAGGTCGTAGACCAGCTCCTTCTCGCGCAGGTCATCGAGGGCCGCGGGGCCGGTCGGGGCGTTGGTTCCGGAGCTGGCCTCGAGGAGCTTGTGGATGCTCTTGCCTTGGATGAGCCAGAGGAAGTCGGAGGCGTCCTTCACGATTTCATCATCGTGACGCAGCTTGAGCACCCGCATCTGCGGCGGGCTCGGCAGCTCGGAGGAGGAGAAGCGGCCGCTCTTGCGGTACTCATCGCTGGCGATCACATCGAAGAGCGGGGCGGGCAGGTTGTGGACGTTCGTGATCTTCATGGCCTCACCCTTCCTCGCCAGGCTGGCGCTCGTGCGGGGTGGCGGCTGCGTCATCGACCATGTCAGCCGAGCGGATCGCGGTGAGCGTGCGGTAATCGCCGTCGGGCTTCCATGTGACGACGACCTCGGAGCCCATGGTCTTGAGTACCTCCGCATCCTCGCCGAGGCCGGTGTCGAATGTCCCGTACCACTCGCCGGCGATCTGCACGCCGTACTTGGTCCACGGCCCCTTCTTGCCGCTGCCCTGCTTCACGCTGACCTGCGCGATGGTCCCGCGCGCCTCGTTCGTGGTGGCCGCGGCCGTGCTCTTGGTGGCGTTGCCGGCCGGCCGCGCCGCGCTCGCCTTGCCGGCGCCGTTTCCCGCGGCCGTTCCGTTGCCCGGGAGCGTGTCCTCCATGTCCTGCGTGAACATCGCCGAGGAGGCCGTGGCGCGGAGCACCCCGTCGATCATCGAGCGCTTGCTCGCCATCTTCATAACGGTGTTCCAGCCGTCTGCCGGGTCGGGGTTCTCGACCTCGCTGCCCTTGATGACGATCTCCCACGATCCGGTATCGGGGTTCTTCGCCGTCGAGTACCCGGGTCCGCCGAGCAGATCCTGGCTGCGGTCGGTCCAGTACTGCTGCGGGACGGGCTTTCCGGTGAACGTCACCGGCCCGGGGCGGTAGCGGTATTTCTTTTCGAGCGTCGAACACGAGCCGATGCCGACAGCGTGCGTCTCGCCGGTACGCAGGTTCTTGATTTCGGTCTCGACGATCACCTCACGGTGGCTGTTGCCCAGGTCGGTCACCTGCGGAGCGCGCGCCACGCCGGCCAAGCCGAACGCGAGCAGGAGCTTCTCAGCTCCTGGCTTGAGCAAAGTCTTCTTCTTCGTCCCGGGGATCACGGCGTAGTCGCCGTCGATTCCCTCGGTCATCGCCTCGCGGATCAGGCTGTGAACGTGCTTGATCGTCTCGACGATCTGCCCGGGGCTGACGGCCGAGGCCATCAGGCCGGTTCTCTCCGTGTCGCGGACTGCTACTGCTGTTCCTGCTTCCATGGCCTATTTCCTCCCCTTGAATTGTTGTGGAACCAATCTAAGTTGATACCCCGAAAGGTCGGGGCCGATGTTTGCCAGCAGCACGCCCTGATCTCTGTGCTTGAGCATTTCCGCGAGCTGCTTCTCGGCGGCGTCCGCCCGGGCCTCCGCGGCGATCCGGCCGGCCACGGCGGCGTGATGCTCGGCGGCGAACCCGCGCACGAACTGGATAACGAAGAGCGCGAGAACCGCGCCGATCATGAGTTCGAGCAGCGTCTTGCAGGTGCGGCGCGAGAGCGGGGCGGTGTACGGATCCGGCGCGGACTTGCGTTTGACGTAGACCTCAGGGGTGACCGAGCAGGTGCCGCTCATGCCGCCGCCCCTTCCCCGATCCCCGGCAGGCCCGGAGCGTCCGGCGCCACCTTCCGCTTGCGCGGCGCCCGCATGCTCGCCACGACGTACTCGCTCAGGTCGATCCCGAGAACGTCACCGATCAGCTTCGCCGCGCGCGCGTTAAGCGTCAGTTTGCCCCGGCAGATGCGCGCCACGTAGTCGTCTGCGTACCCGGCGGCGACGCTCAACGCCGTGAGATCGATGCCTTTCGGCGGGTACTCAGCCGCCCTTGATGCGATCACGCTCCCGACAGGGGTGGCGAACTCGCGATGATTGCCCTTGGCGCACGATGTCGCCGCGAACTTCTCGGCGGCTTGGTACAGCGGGCAGGTGTTGCAATCTCCCATGATTCCTCCTATGCTTCTTGTGCTGGTTTGGTTCTGGCCTCGGGCGATTCGCACTCGCTCGGGGCTTTTTGTTTGTCCGGTGGCTTCGCGGGTACGACGCCGCTCCCCCTCTGCGGATGCCGGACCACCCGTTTCCTCAACGCCGATGGCAATCCCGCGAGCGTCCACAACCGGCGCCAGGTCAACCCCCCGGTTCACCTGAATCCCGTTGGCTCCCACGCGATCACCTCCTAGGGCTCGGCCGTCCCCTGCTGCATCCATCAAAACTTCAACGGACTCGTGAACGTCTGGTCGCGCTCGGCCTCAATCTCGATCACACCAGATTGCTTTGCAGAGTCTCGTTGCTCGGGAAGTGCGTGCTCTTCATTGGGAAGCTCTTTCACGGGCGTTTTCCGCAGCACAGGCTGGGCAGTATTCGTACTGCATAATCCGCCCGGTTACCCCGATTTCTCTTTCTATTGTGGAGATCGAAGAATGGTGGAGGCGGCCACAACCATCGCAGCAGCGGCGCCCGGAGTCGCGGACGCACTCGGGGCAGACGCTCTCCACGAGCTCGTCCTTCGCGCCCAGGCGCTCGCAGTCGCGGCAGCGGGCCAGATCGTGAGCGTCGAGACCGTCGTAGAGGCGACGAGGGGCGGCGAAGGGGCCAGAGGTGAGACGGGTCCAGCCGGTGGCGTGCATCACGCGCTCCGCTGCGCCCTGGCGGTCGGCTTCGCCAGATAGTCAAGCAGTGCCTCGGTGCAAACGCTCGCCATCGTGCGGTCCTCGTCCAGCGCCCGCTGCTTGATCGCCTTGATCGTTGAGACGCCGAGCGGCATCCCGAACACCCGCGTCCCCGTGGCCTTTTTTTCAAGTCGCTTTTTCATCTTGATCCTCCTTGGGAAAACAATCTAGTCTGTCTGTGTTTCAATGTCAACAAATATTTTCTATTGCAATTGTTTTTTTATTATAGTAGATTGTGCGCGGATGTCAACCATAAAACAGGAGGGGTTAATGGACTATCAGCAGTTCATCGAATCGAAAACGCACC
>CAIQRS010000032.1 GCA_903874275.1 uncultured Anaeromyxobacter sp. | reverse complement strand
CGCCCTGGCCCGCGCGCGCATGGCCGCCGAGCCGACCCGCCCCCTCCCGGCACTCTCCGCCGCGGGCGCAGGCCTGGCAGCCGCCGCACGGGACCCGCACGTGGCGCGCGCGCTCCTCGGCGACGTCACCGGAGCGGCCCTGGCCGCCCTCTTCGGCGCCGCGGCCGCCACCATCGGCGTCCTCTTCCTCTCGCGGCTGCGCATCTTCCTCCACGACTTCCGGCACCTGCCCGTGGTCCGGTCCGGAACGCAGGGCCAGTCCACCGCGCTCGCGCTCGCGCTGCTCGCACTGCCGTTCGTCTTCCGCCTGGGGCCCTTCGCGGTGCTCCTCGTCGCGTCGCTGGCGGCCTGGGCCTATCTCTCGACCCGGGAGCGCATCGCCGTCACCGTCTCGCTGCTCGCGCTCGTGGCCATCCCCGCACTGGCCGGGCAGGCCTCCCGGGTCACCGCCTGGCAGGGGACCCTGGCCGACGACGTGCACGAGATCGAGGCGGGCTGGCCCACCCCGGAGTTCGTGGCCGAGATGAAGGAGCGCTCCACGCGCGAGCCGTTCCCGGCGCCCGCGCTGCTCGCCATCGGCCGCTGGCACAAACGGCAGGGCGACCTGGTGGAGGCGCGCAGGTGGTACGACGCCGCCCTGGAGGCCGACCCGCGCTCCGCCGAGGCCCAGGTCAACCTGGGCAACGTCCTCTTCCTCACGGACGACCTCGAGGGGGCCAAGGGCGCCTACCTGGCCGCCGTCGAGAGATCCAGCGACCTCTCCACCCTGGCGGCGGCGCAGTACGACCTCGGGAAGCTCTACCTCCGGCTCGCCAGCGTGGGGCAGAGCTCCGAGGCCAGGCGCAAGGCCCAGCAGGCCGACGCCGCCTACCTGGCGCGGTACGGCTCGGACGAGGACTTCCGCGCCAACGCCTGGCTGGTGGACGCGCTCCCCTCCGCCGACCGGCTGGCCGAGCTGGCCGCCCGCGACCCGGGCCCGCGCGCCGTCGGTGCGGCGGCGCTGCGCCGGGTGGCCGGGCCGCTCGCCCGCTGGGGGTGGCCCTTCCTGCCGCTCGGGCTCGTCGCCTCGCTCTGGGTGTTCGCGCTCATCGTCCCGCGGCTCGCCCCGGCGGCGCCCTGCGACCGGTGCGGCCGGTCCGCCTGCCGGCGCTGCGACCCGGGGGCCACGTCCAGCTGCGGACAGTGCGTGAACGTGTTCCTGCGCCAGAACGCCGTGGACCCGCGCGACCGCAACCGCAAGGAGATCCAGGTCCGGCGCCACGCCCAGGTCCGGCGATGGACCGAGCGGGCCCTGGCCGTCGCCGGAGGGGGCGCGGGTCACGTGGTGGGAGGGCGTCCCCTGCAGGGATTCGTGGTGGTCTTCGCGCTCCTCTTCCTGGGGTTCCTGGCCTGGTTCTGGCACGGGGTGGTCCCGCCCCCACAGCACTCCCCGTACGCGGTGGCGCTGCGCCTCGTCGTGGCCGTCCCCCTCTTCGCGCTCCTCTACGCGTTCGCGGTCCGCGACGCCTTCCGCCGCACGCGGCAGGACTGACCATGGCGCTGACCGGCACCCTCAAGGACTTCGGGATCGCCGAGATCCTCCAGCTCATCGGGCAACAGTCGAAGAGTGGCGTGCTGCACCTCAAGAACAAGGCCGACGAGATCCACGTGGTGATGTGGATGGGCTCGGTGGTGAGCGCCGAGTACGCCGGGCGCAAGGCGCGGGAGAGGCTGGGCAGCCTGCTCGTGCGCGCCGACCTCATCACCGCGGAGCAGCTCGAGGAGGCGCTCTCGGTGCAGAAGCGAACCCTGCGCCGCCTCGGTGACATCGTCGTCGAGCTGGGGATGGTGACCAAGGAGCAGCTGCGCGAGATGACCGTGCTCCAGACCACCCAGACCCTCTACAAGCTCTTCCCGTGGAAGACCGGCACCTACGCCTTCGAGCCCAGGGACGTCACCTTCGACCGCGACACGGTCTCGCCGCTCCGCTGCGAGTCGGTGCTCATGGAGGGTTACCGGATCATCGACGAGTGGCCCATCGTGCGCCGGAAGATCACCTCGGCGGCCATGACCTTCGAGCGGCTGAAGGTTCTCGACCCCTCCGGTGGGCCGGTGGACGGGCGGGGCCCCCGCGACGGCGAGTCGGCGGCGCTGGGGAAGAACGAGTGGCGCGTCTACGGGCTGGCCGTGGACGGGGCCACCGTCGAGCGCATCTCCGACCGCTCCCGGCTGGGCGAGTTCGAGGCCTCCAAGGCCCTCTTCAACCTGGTGAACCTGGGGGTGCTGCGGGCCATCCCCCCCGCCAGCCGGTCCGCGGCGGCGGGGGTGGAGGCCTACGCGCGGAGCTGGCGGGAGCGGGTCCGGCGCGGCGCCGCCGGAGTGCTCGCCACGGTGACCATCGCGGTGGCCCTGGCGGCGCTGGTCCTGGTGGTCACGGGGGGCGGGGCTCCGGGCCGGGCGCCGCTGCGCGCCATCGACGACAACCGGGCCGAGCGGTTCATCTCCCGCTACCAGGTGGAGCGGCTCCGGGCGGCGCTCGAGGTCTACCGGGTGGAGAACGGCGCCTATCCGCAGAGCCTGGAGGCGCTGGTCGAGACCGGGCTGGCGCGGCCGCGCGACCTCCGCTATCCGTGGTCCCAGGCCTACGCCTACCGGCGCCAGGGGAGCGGGTACCTGCTGGCGCCGCCCGTGGAGTGAGGGGCGCCCCCGCCCCAGGAGGACGATTGTCCCAGGAGTCCGAGTCGTCGAGTTCGGTCCGGGTCGAGTTCCCGGACGTGGACAAGCTGCGGATGCTCTGCGGCGCGCACCAGGAGCACTTGAAGCTCGTCGAGCGGCGCACCGGCGTGAAGCTCGGGTCGCGCGGCAACCAGGTCGTCGTCTCCGGCGGCGACCCGGCGGCGAGGGCGCTCGCCGAGCGGGTGGTGCGCGAGCTCTACGCGCTCGTCGACTCCGGCTACCCGCTCTACCTGGAGGACGTGGACCAGGCGGCCAAGCTCGTGGCGCAGGGACAGTCGCCGCGCGAGGTGTTCGCCGACACCATCTACGTCACCGCCCGGCACCGCATCATCACCCCCAAGAACCTGGGGCAGCGCCGCTACGTGCAGGCCATCCGGGAGAACGACATCGTCTTCGGCATCGGCCCGGCCGGCACCGGCAAGACCTACCTGGCCATGGCCATGGCCGTGGCCCACCTGGTGGAACGGAAGGTGAAGCGCATCGTGCTCACCCGGCCCGCCGTGGAGGCCGGCGAGCGGCTCGGCTTCCTGCCCGGCGACATCGCCGAGAAGGTGAACCCCTACCTGCGCCCCCTGCACGACGCCCTCTTCGACATGGTGGCCGAGGAGAAGGCCACCGCCTTCATGGAGCGCGGCACGGTCGAGGTGGCCCCGCTGGCCTTCATGCGCGGCCGCACGCTGAACGACGCCTTCATCATCCTCGACGAGGCCCAGAACACCACCACCGAGCAGATGAAGATGTTCCTCACCCGGCTCGGCTACGGGTCGCGCGCGGTGGTCACCGGCGACGTCACCCAGGTGGACCTGCCGACCGGGCGAGCCAGCGGGCTCATGGAGGTGCAGAAGGTGCTCCGCGGGGTGGAGGGCATCGCCTTCTGCTCGTTCAGCGAGGTGGACGTGGTGCGCCACCCGCTGGTGCAGGAGGTGGTGAAGGCGTACGAGGGGTACGAGGCGCGGCTGCCGCCCAGGGGCGGGGGACCGTAGATTCCAGCGGGCTCCGAGGCCGTAGGCGGCCTCCGGGTGAAGAGGTCCATGTGGGCGTCGCCGTAGACCTGGCGGGCGGCTTCCTTGTTGTGGACGTCGCAGAGGATCCTGCAGTTCTCCACCGTGGACGCCCCGCCCTTGCCGCGCGGGACGACGTGGTCGATCTCCGTCCGTACCTCCGAGCCGCAGACGCCGCCCGAATCGAGCTTCCACTGGCACTTGCCCTGGTCCCGCCTGCGCACCTCCTGCTTCACCCTAGGTGGAACGCTGGCCCGCCGCCTCTCCTGCTGGGCAAGCAGCAGGTCCAGCGCCGCCTCCAGCACCTGCTCGTCCTCCGCGTCGGGCTGCACGTGCGACTGCCCCGCCCTGGCCTTGCGGAGCTTCCCGACGAACACCCTCGACACGGTGAGGTGGAGCCGGCTCATCGTGGAGGTGAGCGGCTCGACGACGGTCCTCGCCGGTTCCCGCACCGGTACCGGAGCAGGCTCAGGAGCGGTCGCCGAAAGTTCACCCGGATGAACTGGCGAAGTCGTTGATTTCACTGGGGGCGGGATCTCGGTGACCACCGTCCTCCTCGGCACCACCGCCGCCGGCATGATCTCCACCGCCACCTGCTTCGCCTCCTGCTTCGAGCAGTGGAAGAACCTGGGCAGCGCCTCGGCGCGGTTCGCCTCGGTCATGACCTTCGCCAGCTGGACGATGCTGGTCAGACACAGCCGCCCGTCCCGCAACGGTTCCACCACCTCGGGGAACCGGGCGACGAGCCGGGCCGCCACCTTCCGGTAATGGGCCGCACCCCGGGAAATGTGAAGTTCCCGGAGCAAGTAGTCGAAGAGGTTGGCGAAGCCGAGCCTCCGGTACGCACCGGCCCGGTCGAACTCCGAGAGGGCGACGAGGAAGTCGGCGAGGGCGACGTGCTCGCGGTGGAGCAGGTCGGCGAGGTGGCGGGAAGATTCGCGCGCGACGGCGAGGTTCGTGTCGTTCATGGAGCGACTGTCTCACGGGATTCTCGGCCCTCTCCAGGCGCACCAGGATGCCCAGGCGCGCGTCCGCCGGCGCGGAGATCTCGAGCCTCGCCAGGAACATCGATCGTCGCCCCACGGCCCGATGCGGCCGCGACAGGCCCGATCCCGGCGCGATGAGTTGCCGGAACGTGAAGTCGTCTCGAAACGCGTCAAGCACTTTCCATCGCGCATTCACGCACGACCCATCTGCCCGACGGTCCGCGCCGCGGACCACAGTGCAGCGTCGCCGGTCCGGTGGGTCCGGCGCGGCCCTCGCGAGCGCCCCCGCCACGCCCTGTCAGCCGCCCTCCACCCGCCCTGCGCCGCCCTTGCCATCCGTCTGCCCCGGTGCGACCCTCCGCCCTCGTGGAGGAACCCCTCGATCCGCGCCCCGGAGCGCGACCGACGCTGCGGCTCCCGGAGCGGGTGGCGGCATTGCTGCTGCTCGTCGGCGCGGCGGTGGCGACCGCCTTCCTGGCCATCCCCCCGGCCCGGCTCGAGATCCCGGGAGAGGAGGCCCTGGGGCTGCCCGCACCGGCCACCATCCGGGCGCCGCGCGACCTGGCCATCCCGGACGAGGAGGGGACCCTGCGCAGGCGCCGCGAGGCGGCCGCCGCCGAGCCCCGCGTCTTCGACGGCGACCTGGGCGCCGGGGCCGAGGTGGAGGCCCGGGTCCGCGGCGCCTTCCAGCTCATGCGCGCCACCGAGGCTCGCTGGCAGGAGCGGCGCACGCCGGGGCGCAAGGAGACGCGCGCCGAGCAGGTCGAGCTGCTCCGCGAGTTCGCCACCCGCCGGGACGACTTCGCCTCCCGGCTCCAGCTCCTGGTGGACGACCCGAGCTTCACGGCGCTCTCCGAGGTTCGCTTCGACGAGGGGACGGAGGAGAAGCTGCTCTCGCTCACCCGCCGCGGCCTGGCCGCGCCGGTGGTGGAAGACCGATCGCTCCTCGCCGCCGACCGGGAGCGAGGCATCCGGATCCGCGACGTCCAGGGCGGGTCGGTCCGCGGGGAGCGCACGGTGCGGAACCTCGACGGGCTCGGCGACCTCGCCGAGGCCCGGGCCGGCGTGGACCGCGACGCCGGAGCGCTTTCCGACACCTCCCCGCGCCTTCGCGCCGCGCTGGCCAGCGTCGCCTCCGACCTCCTGCGCCCGTCGCACGTGCTCTCGCAGGCCGAGACCGAGCGGCGCCGGACGCTGGCCGAGGGCTCGGTCGCCCCGGTGGTCGTCCCCATCCGGCGCGGCGACGTGATCGTCCCCGCCGGCGAGCCGATCGAGCGGCGCCACCTGGCCCTCCTGCGCGGCATGAAGGAGCAGACCCGGCTCTTCGACCGGGCCGCCATGCGGGTCGGGGCCGGCGTGCTGGTGGGGGCCACGCTCATCGTGCTCTGGGCGGCTGCGGCGCGGCTGGGCGGCACCATCCGCCCGCGCCGGCGCGGCGCGGTCCTCCTCTCCGGCCTCTACCTGGCCATGCTGGCCGCCGCGGCAGGCGGCGTCGCGCTCGCCGACCTGCTCCACGACCAGCTCGGCACGCTGGGCAGCGAGCCCCTGTCGCTGCTCGTCCCGGTCCCGGCCGGCGCGGCGGTGGCGGCCATGCTGCTCTCCCCGGCGGCGGGCGTCCTGCTCGCCATCGCCGTGGGCTCGTCGGTGGGTCTCCTGGGCGGGCCCTCGGTCGTCCTCGGGATCCAGGTCACGCTGGCGTCGGTGGCCGCCGCGCTCCTCCTGGCCCGTGCGCAGCGGCGGCGCCACGTATGGCGTGCCGGCCTCGCGGTGGGGGCGCTCCAGGCCGCGCTGGTGGCGGCCGCCTGGCTCTTCGCCGGGAAGGCCCGGTTCGAGGTCCCCCCCCTCGAGCTGGTCGCGTCGCTGGTGGCCGCCTTCCTCTCCGGCGCCGTCCTGCTGCCGCTCGCCGTGGTGATCCTGGTGCCGCTGCT
>CAIQRS010000031.1 GCA_903874275.1 uncultured Anaeromyxobacter sp. | reverse complement strand
GCGTCGGGGCCGATGACCCGCTCCACCGAGGAGTGGCTGATGTCCCGCTCGTGCCAGAGCGCCACGTCCTCCAGCGCCGGGACCGCCCAGCCGCGCAGCAACCGCGCCAGTCCGGTCAGGTTCTCGGAGAGGATGGGGTTGCGCTTGTGCGGCATGGCCGAGCTGCCCTTTTGACCGGCAGTGAATGGCTCCTCGACCTCCCGCACCTCGGTGCGCTGCAGGTGGCGGACCTCGGTGGCCTGCTGCTCCATGACCGCCCCGGCCACCGCGATGGCGCAGAAGAGGTCGGCGTGCCGGTCGCGGGCCACCACCTGGGTGGCCGCTCCCTCGGCGCCCTCGAGCCCGAGCCGCTCCATGACGAAGGCCTCGACGCTGGGATCGACGTTCGCGAAGGTTCCCACGGCCCCTGAGATCTTGCCCACCGAGGCCACCTTCCCGGCGGCCACCAGCGCGTCGCGCCGACGCCCCCAGGCGTCGTACCACCCGGCCAGCTTGAGCCCGAAGGTGATCGGCTCGGCGTGGATGCCGTGGCTGCGGCCGATCATCAGGGTGTGCCGGTGCTCGAAGGCCCGCTTCTTCACCGCCGCCCGCACCCGGTCCACGTCGGCGACGAGAAGCGCCGTGGCCTCGCGGAGCTGCACCGCAAGCGTGGTGTCGAGCACGTCGGAGGAGGTCATGCCCTTGTGCAGGTGGCGGGCGGGCAGGCCGCCCTTCTCCTCCACGAAGGTCAGGAAGGCGATGACGTCGTGCTTGGTCACCTTCTCGATCTCGTCGATGCGGGCCACGTCGGCGGGAGAGAACTCGAAGCCGTCGAAGGCCCGCCGGAGCGCGGCCAGGTCCTCGGCCGGCACCTCGCCGAGCTTCACCATGGCCTCGGCGGCGACCAGCTCGACGTCGAGCCAGATGCGGAAGCGCCGCTCCGGCGACCAGATGCGGGCCATCTCGGGACGCGTGTAGCGCGGGATCATCCGACCCTCCACGGCCGCCTGGCGGCCGGTCTCTCGTTTCCGGCCTACCGGCCGGTGGAACCGAATCCTCCGCCGCCCCGGTCGCTGCCGGGCAGCTCGGCCACTTCCTGGAGCACGGCGCGGGTCACCGGGGCGATCACCAGCTGGGCGATGCGCTCCCCGCGGGCGAGCCGGACCGGCTCCCGACCCCAGTTCACCAGGATGACCCCCACCTCGCCCCGGTAGTCGCTGTCCACGGTGCCCGGGGCGTTGGGGATTCCCAGCCCGTGCTTGAGCGCCAGGCCCGAGCGCGGGCGGATCTGCCCCTCGAAGCCGGGCGGGATGGCCACGGCGATGCCGGTGGGGACGAGCCTCCGCTCGCCCGGGGCGAGCTCGACCGGCTCGTCGGCGCGCAGGTCCATGCCGGCGGCGCCGGCGGTCTGCTGACGCGGCAGCTCGAGCGGATCGCCACGGCCGCCAACCCGAAGCACCGCGACGGGGATCGGGCTGCCGGCCGTGGTCACCGCTCTTCTCCCTAGCCCTTGGCGGGCGCGGGGTCGGTCCCGGGGGCGCCGGGCTTCTGCGCGGCGGCGTCGGCCAGCGCCTCCTTGCGGGAGAGCCGGATCTTCCCGGCCCGGTCGACCGAGATGACCTTGACGAGGACCTCCTCGCCCTCCTGCAGGACCTCGGAGACCGACTTCACCCGCTTGTCGGAGAGCTCGGAGATGTGGATGAGCCCGTCGGTGCCGGGGAAGATCTCCACGAAGGCGCCGAACTCGGCGATCTTGCGGACGGTGCCCAGGTACGTCTTGCCGACGTCGGCCTCCTGGGTGAGGTTCTTGATCATCTTGATGGCGGCGTCGACCTGGACCTGGTCGGAGCTGGCGATGTTGATGGTGCCGTCGTCCTCGATGTTGATGCTGCAGCCGGTGCGGGCCGTGATGTCCTTGATCACCTTGCCGCCGGGCCCGATGACATCCTTGATGCGCTCGGTGCGGATCTTGATGGTGGTGATGCGCGGCGCGTAGGCGCTGATGTCGGTGCGCGGCGCGGAGAGGGCCTTGGCCATCTCGCCGAGGATGTGCTTGCGGCCGGCGGCGGCCTGGTTGAGCGCGTCCTCGAGGATCTTGCGGGTCACCCCGCCGATCTTGATGTCCATCTGGATGGCGGTGATGCCGGCCTCGGTGCCGCAGACCTTGAAGTCCATGTCGCCGAGGTGGTCCTCGT
>CAIQRS010000030.1 GCA_903874275.1 uncultured Anaeromyxobacter sp. | reverse complement strand
GACAGGGGCCCGTTCGGTTAAGCTGAGTTGGGTGCATTGCGTCCGCACTCGCCCGACATGCGCCGCTGCGCTGCTGCTCCTCGTGCCTCTGCTCGCCCTCGCCGACGACGAGCCGAAGCACGAGGTGACCCTCGACGAGGTCGTGATCAAGAGCCCGAAGGTCGAGTCCACGGACGCGACGCTCGGGGCGTCCAGCCCCACGAAGGCCGACCGGGAAGCCAGGCAGGCCACGACGGGCGACGCCGCCGACCTGCTCCGGAGCGTCCCCGGCGTGAGCCTGAACGGCGCGGGCGGCATCTCGAGCCTTCCGGCGATTCACGGTCTCTCCGACGACCGCCTCCGCATCCAGGTGGACGGCATGGACCTCATGCCCGCCTGCCCCAATCACATGAACTCGCCGCTCTCGTACGCGGACCCGACCCGCATCGAGAGCGTGACCGTCTACTCCGGGATCACCCCCGTGAGCGTCGGCGGGGACAGCATCGGGGGCTCGATCCAGGTCAAGTCCGCGCCACCCAAGTTCGCGACCCCCGACAAGCCGTTCCTTGCCAGCGGGTTCCTCGGCTCGTTCTACCGGAGCAACGGCAATGCCCTCGGCTACAACCTGGGGGCGACGGTGGCGGCGGAGTGGGCGAGCCTCACGTTCCGGCAATCCGACTCGCGGTCAGAGAACTTCAGGGCCGCCGGGGACTTCAAGCCAGCCGAGCCCGGCACCGAGGGAGGCGCCCCCATCCCGGGCAACGTGGTCGGCTCCTCGGCCTATCAAGGCACCGTCAGGCGGTCGCTCGGGCTGGCGCTGCGCACGCAGGGACACCTCCTCGAGCTGGAGGCCGGGCAGCAGAAGGTCGGATTCGAGGGCTTTCCCAACCAGCGCATGGACATGACCGGCAACGACAACTGGCTGTTCACCGGGCGCTACACCGGGACGTTTGGGTGGGGCGATCTGGAGGCGCGCATCACCTACCAGGACACGCAGCACGAGATGAACATGGGGCCGGATCGCTACTCATACGGTACGGGCATGCCGATGGACACGGAGGCGAAAACCCTGGGGGCCGTCGTCCGGGCGAACGTCTTCCTGGCCGAGGCCCATCTGCTCCGCGTTGGCGCAGAGTACCAGTCCCATGTCCTGTACGACTTCTGGCCGCCTGTCGGCGGCACCATGGGCCCGAACACCTTCTGGAACATCGACTACGGCGTGCGGCGGCGGATCGATGCCTTCGCCGAGTGGGAGGCAACCTGGTCGAAGGCGTGGCTGACCCAGGTGGGCCTCCGCAGCGACACGGTCATGACCGACGCCGGGCCGGTCCAGGGCTACGACGACTCGCTGCCCGCCTGGGGAATCGACGCAGCCCGGTTCAATGCCTCGCAACGTCAGCGCACCGACTTCAACTGGGATCTCGCGGCGCTGGCGCGGTACACGCCGGACCCCACCCAGACATACGAGGGCGGCTACGCACGAAAGTCCCGCTCGCCGAACCTCTACCAGCGCTATCCGTGGTCCACGAACGCCATGGCAGCCTTGATGAACAACATGCTGGGCGACGGAAACGGCTACATCGGTCTCATCGCCCTCACCCCCGAGGTCGCCCACACCGTCAGCGTCACCGGCGACTGGCACGACGCCGACCGGGCACGGTGGGGCGTGAAGACAACCGCCTACTACACCCACGTCCAGGAATACGTCGACGCGAGGCGTTGCGACTTCGGCCAGTGCAGCCCCGAGAACGTGACCGCCACGAACAGCTTCGTCCTGCTCCAGTATGCGAACCAGGCGGCCCGCCTCTACGGGCTGGACCTGTCGGCCCGCGTGGTGGTGGGCGAGCCGAGCTCCTGGGGCAGCCTCACCCCCAGCCTCACGCTCTCCTACGTCCGGGGCGACAACCTCACCACGGGAGATGGCCTCTACAACGTCATGCCGCTGAACGCGCTTCTGGCCATCGCCTACCAGCTGGAGAACTGGACGACCACCGCCGAGTTCCAGGCGGTGGCGGAAAAGCGCCACGTCTCGCAGGTCCGCAACGAGATCCCGACCGGCGCCTACGGGGTGTTCAACCTGCGCAGCAGCTACGAATGGCGGTTCATCCGGGTCGACGTCGGCATCGGAAACCTGTTCAACCACCTCTACGCCAATCCGCTGGGAGGGGCCTACGTCGGCCAGGGTCCCTCGATGAGCACCACCGGCATTCCCTGGGGCGTCGCCGTCCCCGGTCCGGCACGGTCGTTCGACGTCGCCCTCCGCTTCCAGATGTGAGCCACCGGTTCCCGAGAACGCGCATGCACCTTTCCCCGAAGCTCGCCCGAAGTCTCCTCCTGGCCGCCCTCTCCGCGGCGGTGGGAGGGTGCAACGAGGGACCCCGCATCGAGGCGCGTCCCCAGGCCATCACCTTCGCTCCTCCACCCTCGCCCGCCGTCAACCAGACCTCCGCGACCGTGTCGGCGACGGCGAGCTCCGGCCTTCCGGTCGTTTACAGCAGCCGGACCTCCTCCCGATGCTCGATTGACGCCGGCAGCGGGATCGTGACCGCGACTGCATCCGGCGTGTGCACCGTCGCCGCGGGCCAATCCGGGAACTCGGTCTACGCCGCGGCCTCCCCGGCCACCCAGGACGTGACCTTCACCTTCCAGGGCGTCATCACGTTCGCGCCAGCTCCGTCCCTGAGCGTGTACGACCTGGCGACCGTCACCGCCGTCGAGAGCTCCGGCCTACCCGTCAGCTACTCCAGTGCAACGTCAGCGGTCTGCTCCGTGGATGGCACCTCGGGTCTCGTGGCCGCCCTCTCCCAGGGAGACTGCACCATCGTCGCCACCGCCGGGGACCTCCACGCCTCCCAGACCATTGCCATCGCCGCGCCATCGGGCCCCACCGCCCCCGGTGCGCCGTCCGGCGTCACCGCCACGGCAGGCGATGCCCCGGGCACCGCTACGGTCCGGATCGGCGCCGTCCAGGCCGGGGGCAGCCCCATCACCGGCTACGTCGTCACTTCAATCCCGCTCGGCGCGGCGGGGGCCGGCGCCACCCTGCCCATCGACGTCACCTGCCCCTCGTCCTGCTCCGGGTATCGGTTCTCCGTGGTGGCGAGGAACGCCGCCGGGACGAGCCCGTCGTCGGCACCGGGCGAGATGGTCACCCGCTACCAGGTTGTCGCCACCTTCCGCGAACCGGATACCCAGCCCAACGATTCGATCTTCATCGGGACGTTCACGTTCAACGCCAGCGTGGGCGTCGTGTCCGACCTCCGGGGTCGGTTGAGCGAGTCGATGACGGGGGGCCCGATCCCGTACCCGAACGACACGATGACCTGGGTACCGCTCGAGCACCAGCTGTCCTCGCAGCCGGTCGTCCTGGACGGGGTGGAGGGATGGCTGGTCACGACGTTCGGGCTCGACACCACCGGCACGCTCTCCGCTGACCCGAAGTTCGGCGGCACCGATGGCTGGGCTCCAGGCTCCGGCTCGGGGCTCTACTACGGCTTTCCGGGCGTCAACCCCGGCAACGCCTACGTGATGATCTTCGTCGGCGCGGCGGATCCGACCGCGGCGCCGTCCCAGGGCCAGATCGACAAGATGGCCTACGCAGACTGCGCCCCCGGCGGCATGATGGGGGCGACCTGCATGACCGGGACGTCCGAGGCGGGATACGGAACCGTCGGGACGATGGGTGGGCGTCCGGTGTCTCAGGTCACGACGAGGCGGTAGGGCAGTCACCGATGTCGCGACCGCCGGGAGCCAAGGAGACCACATGAGCAATGAACGGGAAGCCGGAACGGTCGTGACCATCCACGCCGAGACGATGGGGCGCGGTGACGATGCGCTGGGCGCGAAGTTCATGGGGAGCTTTCTCCGGACGCTCTCGACGGTGGAGGAGAAGCCGGATGCCATCGTCTTCTACAACGCGGCGGTCAGGCTCCTCGCCCCTGGGTCCAACCACCTGGAGGCGTTGAAGGCGCTGGACGCCGCCGGGGTGGATCTGCTCGCGTGCGTGACCTGCCTGGAATTCTATGCGCTCACGGATCA
The DNA here is from genome assembly GCA_903874275.1 of uncultured Anaeromyxobacter sp. Taxonomy (GTDB): domain Bacteria; phylum Myxococcota; class Myxococcia; order Myxococcales; family Anaeromyxobacteraceae; genus CAIOAK01. The sequence goes on along the minus strand of CAIQRS010000030.1, from coordinate 6,677 downwards.
GCTGGCCGTCGGCGCCGTGAGCAACATGCGGGAGATCGTCCAGCGGACCATGCGGGCGTCGAAGGTCGTCACCGTTTGAGCCAGCACCCTGGATTGGGGGCCGGTTGTCCTCGCTGACCGTGTCCTGGGGTGCCGCGTTCGGAATGGTCCGTCCCTTCGGCGTCGATCCGCAGCGCTTCAGCGTACCGGCCTTGGTCACGCCCCGTCGTACTTGATGTCACCGGCGCCGGTCGGGTCATAGCCAGGTGCGGCGGCGACCTCCGCCCGGAAGCGCTCGCCCTGGGCCACCTCGCACACCCGCACCACGCTGCGATCGCCCAGGTCCCTGGCGCGCACGAGGAGGCCGTACGCTTCACGAGCCAGGGGCAGGAATCCCAGGCCGAGCTGGTGCGCCCAGGCTCTGGACGCGATCCCCAGGTCCGCGTCCTCTCGAGCGACTGCGCAGACGACGTCGAGGTGCGACGCAAAGATCTGCGCTCGGGCGTCCACCTCGGGGAGGGCGATCCCCTCCGCCAGGAGGGCCTCGTCGAGGTATCGGCGAACTCCGGCGGACGCGGGTCGCGAGGCGAGCCGCCCCTTCGTCAGGTCCTTGACCTTCGGGGTACGCCCCTTCGCCACCAGGCCGATCTCCCGCGTGACGAGGTGGATGCGTGCGATCCGGTCCGCTCCGGCGTGGGTCGGGAATCCGCCGGCATGACTTCCCGTCGCGAACACCGCCCCCGTTTCGAGCAGGCGGAATCCCGTGTCCTTGTCGGACTGCACGAGGCCGATGAAGGTTCCCGAGTCCCGGAGGAGGCGAAGGAGGATCGAGACCACCTGATCGCCGTTGGCGGCGATGAGCGGCGGCGCACCTCGGGGGCTAACGGCTGACATCGGTGCGTCGTCTCGCTCCGGCTCGGCCCTCCTGGCCATGGTCCCCGGTCGAGACCAGGTGAGGACCTCGCCCCGGTCGAACCGCCACTCGGATCCCACCCGACGAGCCGGGAGGCCCTTCTTCAGGAGCCGGTACACGTGCTGCGGATGCACCCGCAGGAGCTTCGCGACTTCCTCGGTCGTCAGCAGAGCGGGGGGACTGGGCATGGAGCCTGCATGATAGCGGACCGACGGCCGGCGGCGATCCGTGGAGTCAAGGCTAGTTATAGTATCTTGTAGTTCTATATTGCTTCTGTAACGTGCACGACGTTGCTCCTTTTGAGGTCACATGCTCCATCGCCACCTGGCCCTGCTCCTGACCGCGTCCCTCACCGTCCCCGCACTCGCGACCGCCGGCGAGCCGCGCTCCATCTCCGTGGCCGCGGCTGCCAACATGAAGCCCGCCTTCGAGGAGATCACGAAGCTCTTCCAGGCGAAGAACCCGGGGGTCGAGGTGAAGTCGACCTTCGGGGCCTCGGGCACCTTCTTCGCCCAGATCGCGAACGGCGCGCCGTTCGACCTGTTCCTCTCTGCCGACTCCGAGTACCCGGCAAAGATGGTCGAGCAGGGGCTCGCCGATGGGAAGGCGTTCCCCTATGCCTACGGCAAGCTCGTCGTCTGGGTCCCGAAGAGTTCGAAGCTCGACCTCGATGGCAAGGGGCTCTCGGTCCTGACCGACCCCTCGGTCCAGAAGATCGCGATTGCCAATCCGCACGTGGCTCCGTACGGGCGGGCGGCGAAGTCGGCCATGGAGAAGGCGGGGATCTTCGGCGCCGTGAAGGATCGCATCGTCATGGGCCAGAACGTCAACCAGGCTGCTCAGTTCGCCCAGACCGAGGCCGCGCAGGCGGCGTTCTTGCCTCTGTCCCTTGCCAAGGTCCCGCCTCTCTCGGAGCAAGGGAGAACGTGGATCGTCCCGTCCGACCTGTACCCGAGGGTCGAGCAGGGGGGCGTCATCATCAAGGGAACCAAGCAACCCGCCCTGGCGCGGGAGCTGGCTGCGTTCCTGCTGGGAGACGCCGCCCGGGATGTCCTCGCTCAATACGGCTACGAGCTCCCCGAAAGGTGAAACATCAACTCGCAGGTCGTTTTCTAGGGGGCGGATCGTGACGACCGCGTCGACGACGCAGGAGCCCAGGGGGGGCGACCCGCCCGTCAGGGTGATCGATGCCGTCCGGCCCGTCCTTCGTGTCGTCGGCCGCGTCCGGTCGCCGCACGCCTCACCCGGGCAGATGCCCGGTGAGGGCGTGGTCGCCCAGGTGATCGTGGAGCCGGAGTACGTCGAGGCGCTCGAGGGGATCGAGGTCTCGTCTCACGTGATCGTCGTGGGCTGGCTTCACCAGGCGGGCCATGACCCCGCGGGTAGCGGATCGACGAGGCGCCACACGGCGGGGCCGCCTCGCGGCGCTTTCGCTACACGGTGCCCGGGCCGGCCGAATCCCGTCTCGATCACCACCGCCCGCCTCATCACGCGGACCGGGGCGGAGCTCCACTTCGACCGGCTCGACCTGGTGGACGGGACGCCGATCGTCGACCTGAAGCCCTACATCCCCGGCGAGGACTCCGTCTTCTGCGCGACGCGCGAGCGACGCCTTCCCCACGCACCCTCGTCCCCGGTGGTCCTCGCCGGATTCCTGGAGCCCATCCTGGAGCGCCACCTCGGACCGGATGCCCGGGCCCGGGAAGCACGGGTCGCGCTGCTGGCGGTCCTGCGGGCCATCGCGCGGTTCGGCGTCGACCCGCGTAGCCGGGGGCTCCGGGTCGCGGTGAACCAGATCGGGGTGGCAACCGATGCCCTCATGGCCCTCACCGGGGCTACCTTCTGTAGCGGAAGGCTCACTGCGACCCCGGGCGAGGCGACCCTTTGCTTCCGGTTCGCCCTCGGTGGGGAGGAGTTGACCTTGGTCGATGCGGGATTGGATGAATCCCTCCTCGCCGAGAGCCCCCTCCTGGTCGATGCCGCCCTTCGGGAGGTCCACTAGGACTCTTGCTCCACCCGCTGGATCCGGAGGCATTCCATGCAGCTCAGCGCACGCAACCAGCTCGCAGGCAAGGTGAAGAGCGTCAAGCTCGGCTCGATCATGGCCGAGGTCGTGATCGACGTTGCCGGCAACGAGATCGTCGCCGAGATCAGCCGGGGCTCGGCCAAGAGGCTCAAGCTCAAGAAGGGCGACGCGGTGACGGCCATCATCAAGTCGACCGAAGTGATCATCGGGAAGTGATCACCGATGCCCGCCTCGATGAGCTGGTCCGCGAGGACGCCCCCCACGGCGACCTGACGACGGACAGCCTCGGCATCGGCTCGCTTCCGGGGCGGATCGAGTTCACGGCGCGCCAGCCGCTCGTCCTGGCGGGTGGGGAGGAGGCGACTCGTCTCTTTGCCCGGGTCGGATGCTCGGCGCGCCTCAAGCAAGCGAGCGGTACCTCTCTTCAGCCTGGGGCCGTCATCCTGGAAGCGGAGGGTTCCGCGGCCGCCCTCCACCTGGGATGGAAGGTGTCGCTTCACCTCTTGGAGCAACTCTCCGGGATCGCGACGCGCACGCGCCGGATCGTGGACGCGGCCCGGGCCGGTGCGTCCGGCCGCGAGGTGCCCGTTGCGGCCACGCGAAAGGGATTCCCCGGCACCCGCGACCTGGCACTCCTCGGGGTCCGAGCGGGCGGCGGGATCGCCCACCGGCTCGGGCTGTCCGACTCCATCCTGATCTTCGCCCAGCACGCCGTGTTCCTCGGCGCAGGCGGACTCCGGGAGGCCGTGGCCCGGGTCCGGATGCGCGAGCCGGAGAGGAAGGTCGTGGTGGAGGTTGCGAACCTGGTCGATGCACTTGAGGCCGTACGCGCCGGGGCCGACGTCATCCAGGTGGAAAAGCTGGCGCCCGATGCGTTCGCCAAAGTGGTCCAAGCGTGTCCGGGGGTGCTCGTGGCGGCAACGGGTGGCATCGATGAGTCAAACGCCGCCGCCTACGCTGCGGCGGGAGCGGCGCTGCTCGTCACGTCCGCCCCTTACGCGGCCAAGCCTGCGGAGATTCGCGCAGCCATGATGACGAGTTGAGGCAGTCACTTTTCTCGGCGCGAAACCCGTCACGCCTGCGTCCCCCGGGACAACGGCGAGGCAAGTTCGCGTCGTGCTCGGTGTGCGACATGCAGGAAGTCGTCACGCTTCGTCGGCGACGTCGACCAGGCCACCCTGCCCCGCCACCGTCCGTCGATCCGCACCTGGAGCGCGCTCCGGCGACCAGAGCCAGGCAAACGTAGCCACCGCCCCGGCCGCACCCACGACCTGGGCGACGACGAAGCCTGGGACGTCAACCGGGCGAATGCCCGCGAAGGTGGCGGTGGCGCCCCTCGCCAAGGTGACGGCCGGGTTGGCGAATGAGGTCGAGGCGGTGAACCAGTACGCCGAGACGATGAAGAGCGCGACGGCGTAAGGGACCGCCGCGGGCCGGCTCCGCTCCACCGCCAGGATCGTCAGCACGAGCCCGAAGGTCGCGACCGCCTCGCTGACGAGTTGACCCGGTCCACTCCGGATGTGCGACGACGCCGTGAATGCGGGCTCGCCGAACATGACGTGGGCGACGGCCACTCCGACGAAAGCGCCGAGGACCTGGGCGAGAAGACAGGGTGCGACCTTGGACCAGGTCAGCTTCCCTCTCGCCGCCGCCGAGAGCGTGACCACCGGATTCAGGTGAGCGCCCGAGATCGGGGCGAAGACCAGGATGAGGACGACCAGCGCCGAACCCGTCGCCAGCGAGTTGGCGAGGAGCGCCACGGCCTGGTTTCCGCCCGCGAGGGACTCGCCCATGATCCCGGAGCCCACGACCACGGCGAGGAGAAGAGCGGTCCCGAGGAACTCCGCTACGAACTCGCGCGTCATGGCTAGCAGCAGCTCCCATCGGAGCAGGAGGACGCCTCGGTAGTGACCTTGTAGTCGCCCCCCTTGGTCTCGCTGGGGTCCCGGATCAGCATGTCGGCGCCACAGGGGAAGGGTCGCGCCTCCTCCAGGGGGACGGGCACGAGTGGGTCAACCGGGGAGAAGTGCTCCGCGTAGGGCGGCCGGAAGTAGATGCCGTAGGTCTTGTCGCATACCGCCACCCGGACGCCGCGGCGGAGGACGTGACCGTCGTCGTCGCGTACTTCGCGGAACGGGCCCTTGTAGACGACCGCCTGCTTGCGGTCCCAGCACGGGCCTTCCTTGCCCTTGTAGGCGATCACAGTGACGCTCCGGAACTCGACCCCCTCCACCGTCCGCCAGGGGTCGGCCGGCCGCTCGACGAGGGTCACCCCGTAGAGCCCCGCGTCCTCGAACGCCTGGAGGAAGCGGTCCTCGCGCATGGCGCCGGAGATGCACCCGGCCCAGAGCTCGGGATCGTTCTGGAGATGCTCGGGCACGTCCTCGTCGCTCACGATGTCCGAGATGACGGCACGGCCGCCCCGCCTCAGCACGCGGTGGATCTCGCGGAAGAGGTGGGCCTTGTCGTGGGTCCGCACCAGGTTCAGGACGCAATCGGACACGACCACGTCGACGGACTGATCCGGGACGAGCGGGGAGTTCTGCCGGAGGCGCGCCGCCTCGGTCTCCGCGTCGCCCAGGAGGGCGGACGAAGTAACCGGGTTCGCGGCCAGCCAGGCGTCGTACGTCTCGAGGTCGAGCGCCAGGTCCTGAATGCGACCCTTCCTGAACTCGATGTTCCGGAGCCCGGTGCTCTCCCTGAAGCCGGCCAGGTGGCGCCGGGACAAGGCGAGCATCTCGTCGTTCATGTCCACACCGATGACGCGCCCGTTCTCCCCGACGACCTGGCCGAGCAGGTAGCAGGCCTTCCCTGCTCCCGACCCGAGGTCGAGCACGGTCTCGCCGGCGCTGACGTGCCGGATCGGGTCCCCGCAGCCGTAGTCCCGCTCCAGGATCTCAGCGGGCACGGCTGCGAGCAGCTTCGGGTCGTTGGTCGAGGGACAGCAGAGACCGGCCGGAGTTCGGGCGGCATCGCCGTAGCGGTCCAGAACCAGGCGCTCCACATCGGTGGAGATGGCGGTGAAGGACATGATTGGAGACTCCTTTGGGCGTTCGAGCCTGCACCCTTCCGGGAGGTTCGTCCCTCCCTCGGTTTGTCGGTGCCCATGCCAGAGCTTCGCCGTCACCCATGTGCAGGACGACCACTCCCCGATCTCTCGGCCGCTCGTTCCCGATCTCGCCGGCTCGTTGTCACCTACTTCTCCAGCGTTCTTCGTTGCCCATGTATCCGGTCCGTACCGTTCTTGGTCGATCGCCCTATTCCCCCCTGCCATTCCTGTTCGCTCGACCACTGTTTTCTGTCTTTCCCCCAACCCAGAACCTTTCCCCTACCCCGTTCCCGCCCTGTCCAGGGTCTCCCTTCCTTCCCCGAAAACTCGCCCCAGCCCCGCCACCCATCTCTCTTTCATTTGCTTTGGTGCCAGCTGCCCGACCCCTCTCCCCAGTGGTTGGGGGAGAGGGGTCGGGCGGATGGCACCCCGTTCGTCGGTGTGCACGCCAGGTGAAGGGTGGCGGGGCTGGGGCACGAGTTTCGCGGAGTTACGAGCGCATCCCTGCCTTCAATCCTGCCAGCGGCCTCGTCCCCAATCCTGCCCTCTCCGCAGGGCACCCCGGAGGGCACCCCAGAACGCTGGATCTTCGGAATTTCGCTCGTTGGTCCGCGCGGACCAGGACGCGGTTTTCTGCTCCGACCTCGTTCTGGTCCACGTGGACCAGAACCACATCGCTCGAAAAGTCGTGGTTGGTCCGCGCGGACCAG
>CAIQRS010000029.1 GCA_903874275.1 uncultured Anaeromyxobacter sp. | reverse complement strand
GCACCGTGGCGATCGAGGGGACGTCGCCCAGCCCGAGCCGCCGGGTGGCGTCGGAGAGCGCGGCGGCGCTCGCGTCGGCCTCGCGGGCGCGCCGGATCGCGGCCGGGGCGCGCGCGGCGTCCAGGGCGGCGCGGCGGGTGGGGTCCGGCTCCGCGGCGAGCATCGAGGTCGCGTCCCGCAGGGCCAGGGTCCGCCCCTCGAAGGAGAAGGTCAGGTCGGCCGGCGTGGCGCCGGGCGCCACCGCCGCGGCGAGCCGCTCGCCCAGCAGGAAGTCGCGGAGCATCCGCCGGCGCGCGCCGTCGGTGGGGTCGGAGACGGGGGGCAGGGCGTCGAGCGCCGCGAGCGCGCCGCCGTCGGCGATCCAGGCCCGCCCGGCCATCGGTCCGGCCACGTCGAGCGGGGCGCCGGTGGTCCAGGCGAGCCAGGTGGCCTCCCCCTGGGCCTCGAGAAGGGCCTCCACGTCGGCGCGGATTCGGTCGATGGCCGGCGGCTCCGGGCGCGCGGCGGCCGGGGGCGGAGCCGGGTCCGGCGGCGGGGGGAGCTCGGGCGCGTGGGCGCAGGCCGAGAGCGCGAGTGCGAACGGGAGGAGTCGCTTCACGGGCGGCATGCTACCAGGGGCGCGGCGCGACCGGTTAAGCTCGCCCGGTGAACGGGAAGCGCATCGAGATGAGTCGGGCCCGCTCCCGCCTCCAGGGCGCCCTGCGCGCCCACCTCTCGGCGCGCGGGTTCGAGGAGGTGGAGACCCCGTGCCTCGTGCCGGCGCCCGGGATGGAGCCGCACATCCGGGCCTTCGAGGCCCCCTTCGTCCCGGAGGCGGGCGGCCCGCCGCACCCGCTCTGGCTCCACGGGAGCCCCGAGTACGCCATGAAGCGGCTGCTCGCCGACGGGTTCGGGCGGATCTTCCAGCTGGCGCGGGTCTTCCGGAACGGCGAGGTCTCCGACACCCACAACCCCGAGTTCACCATGCTCGAGCTCTACCGGGCCGGGACCGACCACCGGGGCGTGATGGAGGATCTGGAACGGGCGGTGGAGGCCGGGGCCCGCGCCCTCCACCCGTCGGGCGGGACCCGGCTCGCCTGGCGCGGCCGCGAGGTGGACTGGGCCGTCCCCTTCGACCGGGTGCGCGTGGCCGACGCCTTCGCCCGGGCCGGAGTGGACCTCGAGTCCTGCGGGGAGGACGCCGGCCGGCTTCGGGCCGCCGCCCGGGCCCGCGGGATCGACGCCGGGCCCGACGGGGAGGGGTTCGACGACGCCTTCTTCCGCATCTTCCTGCAGGCCGTCGAGCCCGGCCTGGGACTTTCACGCCCCGTGTACCTGACCGACTGGCCGGCCTCCATGGCTGCGCTGGCCCGCATCCGCGCCGACGATCCGCGCTGGGCCGAGCGCTTCGAGCTCTACGCCGCCGGGCTCGAGCTGGCCAACGGCTTCGCCGAGCTGAACGACGCCGCCGAGCAGCGGCGCCGCCTGGAGGCGGAGCGGGCCCTGCGGCTCTCGCTGGGACGACCGGCCTACCCGCTCGACGAGCGCTTCCTCGAGGCGGTCGGGCGCATGCCCGACGCGGGCGGGGTGGCGCTGGGGATCGACCGGCTGCTCATGCTCCTCGCCGGCGCCCCGCGCATCCGCGACGTCCTGCTCTTCCCGGCCGAGGACTTCCCCGGGCTTCACCCAAGGTCCTAGTACTCGAACCCGCTGCCGCCCACGAACTCGCGCAGGATCGAGGTGAGGGGGACGTGGTCCGGGTAGATCGAGACGAACAGGTCCATGAGGTGGCGCAGCCGCACCGCGGTGGGGTAGGCGGGGTGCTCGGGCGGCACCTCGAGCAGGTAGCGCTCGGCGTAGACCTTGAGCACGGCCGGCTCGTAGATGAGCGACGAGTCGAAGACCGCGTCGGCCTCCGCCTGGAACGGGAAGATGCCCTCCATCTCCCCGCGCTGCACCGACGGCCAGCGCAGGATGGTCTCGGCGGCGCCGATGGACCGGCCGTGCCGGTCGCGGACGATGCGCCGGAGCAGCCGGACGTCGGTGGCCGAGACGCGGGAGAGCCGGTCGGAGGGCAGCGAGGTGGCCGGGTGCAAGAAGATCCGGAAGAGCTCCCCCGGCCCGACGGCGTCGCCCAGCAGCCGCGGGTGGAGGCCGTGGATCCCCTCCAGGACCAGCAGGTCGCCCGGACGGAGCCGCACCGTGGGGCCGCCGCCGGGGATGCTGCGGCCGGACCGGAAGTCGTAGCGGGGGGTGGCCACCTCCTCGCCGTCGAGGAGGCGGCGCACGTGGGCGCCGAGCAGGTCCAGGTCGAGGGCCTCGAGTGCCTCGAAGTCCCGCTCGCCGTCCGCCCGGCGGACCGTCCGCTCCCGGTCCACGTAGTAGTCGTCGAGGGAGATCACCACCGGCCGGAGTCCGTTGATCTGGAGCTGAAGGTCGAGCCGCTTGATGAAGGTGGTCTTGCCCGAGGAGGAGGGGCCGGCGATGGCCACCACCCGCACCCGGTCGCGCCGCTCGGTGATGACGTCGGCGATGCGCCCGATGCTCTTCTCGTGGAACCCCTCGGCCACCCGGATGAGCTGGCTCACCTGGCCGTCGATGCAGGACTCGTTGAAGGCGCCCACGCTGGCCACGCCCATCGTCGCCAGCCAGTGGAGGTGCTCGTCCACCATGCCGGGGTGGCGCTTCCAGGACGGATCGCCGCCGGGGCCGTTGCCACTCCCGCGCGGGTCCACCGAGCCCAGGTCGAGGAGCAGGCCGTCCGGGCCGGAGGTGAGCCCGAACTCGCGGAGCCGGCTGGTGGAGGGGAGGAGCGGCCCGGGGGACAGCGCGTAGACCTGGCCCAGGGTGACGAGCGGCACGGTGTGGTCGCGGCGGGTGCGCAGGAGGAGCGCGGCGTCCTCCCAGCCCCGCTCGCGGAAGAGCGACACCGCCTCCCCCAGGGTCCAGAGCTCCTTTCGCACCGGGAGGTTGGCCGCCACGATCCGGCGCATCTCGCCGTCGATGGATCGGGCCAGGTCGGCGCGGTCGGCGTCGGCCGGGACCTCGACCTCCTGGCGCAACCCGCGGGACGGGCCCATCCGCACCAGCATCCCCGGCGCGAGCCGCCCGGCCGCCTCGAGCAGCAGCAACCCCACGCTGCGTGCGTAGATCTGGCGACCCTCCCAGTGGGCGGCGGTGAGCGGCGCGACCGTGGCCGGGGAGAGGATCGGCGTGGCCAGCGAGACCGGGGTCTGGCCGAGGAGCCCGGCCACCACCAGCGCGCCGTCCACCTCGTCGGGGAGGAGCGCGCCCAGCCTGGTTCCGGTGGGGACCCGCCGGGTCTCCGCGCCCACCCGCACCTCGACCTCACGGGAGCGGGGCAGGGAGCGGTCGTGGAGCATGAGCCCCAGGCTGTCGGTCATCCCGGTGAGGTCGTCGCGGATGTCGGTGATGAGCCCCTGGAGGACGCGCGACGCGGTGGCCGGCTCGTCGGCGGCCAGGGCGCTCCAGGCATCGGGGGAGACGCGGGCCAGCACCGCGTCGGTGGCGGCGTGGACCGAGGCGGTGCGCGGGCGGCCGGTGAGCAGCGCCAGCGCGCCGAAGTGGTCTCCAGGCCCCAGCGACTTCAGCTCGAGGAGGTTGCGGCGCAGGTGGAACTCCCCCTCGAGCACCAGGTACAGGTCGTTGGTCCGGTCCCCCTCGCGCAAGAGGTCGGTCCCGGCCGCCACCTCGACGCGGGTCGAGCAGGCGAGGAAGCGGGCCCGCTGGTCGGGGGTGAGGGAGTCGAGGAGCGGGGAGTGGAGCGCGGCCGTCATGGGACCCGGAGGACGAGGCACTTCAAGTAGCGGCTCTCCGGCATCCCCAGCCGCTCGGGGTGGTCCCGACCGGCGCCGCGCCGCTCCAGCACCTGCACGGCCCGGCCGGCGTCGTGGGCGGCGTCCCGCACCAGCTCCTCGAAAGCCTCGGCCGAGACGTGGTAGCTGCACGAGGCGGTGACGAGCACGCCCCCCTCGTTGAGCGACTGGAAGGCCCGGAGGTTCACCTCCTTGTAGCCGCGGCGCGCCGCATCCACCGACGTCTTGTTCTTGGCGAAGGCGGGGGGGTCGAGGACGATGGTGTCCCAGGTGCGCCCCCTGTCCGACTCGTCGCGCAGGAAGTCGAAGGCGTTCTTCTCCTCCACCCGGACGTTGGCGGCCCCGTTCAAGGCGGCGTTCTCGCGCAGCATGGCGGCGGCCCCGGGCTGCATCTCCACCGCCACCACCTCGTCGGCCCGCTGCGCCATCTGGAGCGCGAAGCCGCCGGCGTAGGAGAAGCAGTCGAGCGCCCGGCCGTGGGCGTACTCGCCCGCGCGCAGGTGGTTCTCCCGCTGGTCGAGGAAGGAGCCGGTCTTCTGCCCGGCGAGCAGGTCGAGCCGGAAGCGCACCGCCCCCTCCCGCACCTCCACCGGGCCGGGGTCCTGCCCGAGGACCGGCCCCTTCACCTGGGGGAGCCCCTCCAGCTCGCGGACCCGGACGTCGTTGCGCTCCAGCACCGCCCGCAGGCCCAGCTCGCGGGAGAGCAGGGTGGCGAGCAGCTCCTTGCGCCGCTCGGTGCCGGGCACCAGCGTCTGGATCACCCCCACGTCGCCGTAACGGTCGGCCACCAGGCCGGGGAGCAGGTCGGACTCTCCGTGAACGGCGCGCCAGAGGGTCTCCTGGCCGAAGGCCCGCCGCCGCAGGCCCGCCGCCGAGGCGATGCGCCGGGCGAAGAAGTCGTCGTCCACCGGCTCCTCGTTCCGGGTCAGCAGGCGGATGGCGATCTGCGACCTCTCCGACCAGAAGGCCTTGCCCTGGAAGCGGCCGCGGCCGTCCAGGAGCACCACCACGTCGCCGCCCGCGGCCCTTGGGGGCGTGGCCACGTCGGAGCGGTAGACCCAGGGGTGACCGTGCAGGATCCGCTCCACCCCCTTGCGGGAGAGGACCGCCACCGGCTCGGCGAAGTGGTTCACTGTGGGTCTCCGTTCACTTCGCGCGAAGGTACTGGAGCGGCCAGGGGCCGTCCACGCCGAACTCGCGCGCGGCGCGCAGCGGGAACTGCGGGTCGCGGAGCAGCTCGCGGGCCAGGAGCACCAGGTCGGCCTGGCCGCTCCTGATCACCGTCTCGGCCTGGGCCGGCGAGGTGATCATCCCCACCGCCGCGGTGGCGATGGCGGCGTCGCGCCGGATCCCCTCGGCGAAGGGCACCTGGTAGCCCGGTCCGGCCGGGATGCGGGCGGTGGCCACGTTGCCGCCCGAGGAGCAGTCGAGCAGGTCCACGCCGAGCGACCGCACCTGGCGGGCCAGCTCGACGGTCTGCGGCAGGTCCCAGCCGCCCTCGGTCCAGTCGGTGCACGAGACCCGCAGGAGGAGGGGGAGCCGGTCGGGCCACTCGCGGCGGACCGCCTCCACCACCTCGCGCACGATCCGGGTGCGGTTCTCCAGCGAGCCGCCGTACCGGTCGGTGCGCTGGTTGGAGAGCGGGGAGAGGAACTCGTGGAGGAGGTAGCCGTGGGCGGCGTGGATCTCGACCACCTGGAACCCGGCCTGGAGCGCGCGGCGGGCCGCGGCGGCGAAGGCGCGCACCACGCCCTCGATTCCCGCCACGTCGAGCGGCTCGGGGGTGGCGTGGCCCGCGGCGAAGGGGAGGGCGGAGGGGGCCACCGGCATCCAGCCGCCGTCGCCCGGGAGGCGCGGGACGCCGCCCTGGTCCCAGGGGGTCCGGACGCTGGCCTTGCGCCCGGCGTGGGCCAGCTGGATGCCCGGCGCGGCGCCGTTCTCGGCCACGACCCGCACCACCCGTGCGAGCGGCTCGACCTGGGCGTCCTCCCAGATGCCGACGTCGGCCGAGGAGATGCGCCCCCGGGCCTCGACGCCGGCCGCCTCCACGATCACCAGCCCCACGCCGCCCACCGCGCGGGCGCCGTAGTGGACGACGTGCCAGTCGCCCACCCGGCCGTCCACGGCGGAGTACTGGCACATGGGGGACATCCCGATCCGGTTGCGCAGGGTCACCGACCGCAGCGCCAGGGGGGTGAAGAGGCTCATGCCCCGGATCCTACCTCGCCTGGGTCGCCCGGGCGGCGGCGAAGCCCCGTTCGAGGTCCTCGACCAGGTCGTCGGCGTTCTCGATGCCCACCGAGACCCGGATGAAGCCGTCGGCGATGCCCAGCGCGGCGCGGGTCTCCGGAGGCACGCTGGCGTGGGTCATGATGGCCGGGTGCTCGATGAGGCTCTCCACGCCGCCCAGCGACTCGGCCAGCGCGAAGACGTGGAGCGAGGAGAGGAAGGCCCGGGCCGCGGGCAGGCCGCCCCGGATCACGAAGGTGAGCATCCCGCCGAACCCGCTCATCTGGCGCCGGGCCAGGTCGTGCTGGGGGTGGGATGGGAGCCCCGGGTAGGTGACCTTCTCCACCTGCGGGTGCCCTTCCAGGAACCGGACCAGGCGGAAGGCGTTCTCCTGGTGGCGCTCCATGCGGACGTGGAGGGTCTTCAGCCCCCGCATGACGAGGAAGGAGTCCATGGGGGAGGGGACACCGCCCACCGCGTTCTGCAGGAACTGGATCTTCTGGTAAAGGGCCGCGTCGGAGGTGAGGACCGCGCCCCCCACCACGTCGGAGTGGCCGTTCAGGTACTTGGTGGTGGAGTGGCAGACCACGTCGATCCCCAGCGCGAGCGGCCGCTGGAAGAAGGGTGTGGCGAAGGTGTTGTCGACGACGCTGGTCGCCCCGCCCGCGCGGGCGATGGCGGCGATGGCGGAGAGGTCGGCGATCTTGAGCATGGGATTGGTGGGGCTCTCCAGCCAGACCATCCGCGTGCGTGGCGTCATGGCCCGCCGCACGTTCTCCGGGTCGCAGGCGTCCACCGGGGTGAAGGAGAGGCCGTGGCGGCGGAACACCTTGTCGAAGAGGCGGAAGGTCCCGCCGTAGACGTCGTCGGAGTAGACGACGTGATCGCCGGCGTCGAGCAGGTGGAGCAGCGCGTCGGTGGCGGCGAGGCCGGAGGCGAAGGCGAGCCCGTGCTTCGCCCCCTCGAGCGCCGCCAGGCAGTCCTGAAGCGCGTGGCGGGTCAGGTTGTGGGTCCGGGAGTACTCGTACCCCTTGTGCTCCCCGGGCGCCGACTGCACGTAGGTGGAGGTGAGATACACCGGCGTCATCACCGCGCCGGTGACCGGGTCGGGGCGCTGCCCGGCGTGGATGGCGAGGGTCTCGAAGCGGGGGGTCTTGTCGGCCATCTGGGCATCCTAACGCCGTGGGTGGCCCACCTCCGCCGAAACCATGTAGCCTGGTTCACCCGGAGTGACAGAGGGTCCGCGCCGCACGGAAGAGCCCGTCAACGTTGACGAATCGCTCGATGGGATCCGCCTCATCACGACTTGATCGCGATCATTTTAGCGCAGTGCGGCGTAACTTTTTCGCGCAACGCGTGCAGGGATGCTTCCAGAGCAGGCCCCCGATGAGTTAGGGTGCCGCTTCCCTTGCCCAGGGGACAGACGAGATTCGCCGCTTTTGAAGCAAGCAGACCCCCCAGGAACCACTACCCGTCCACAACGTCGCGGAGGTTGAACTTATGGCCGTTGCCCCCCCCACCAGCGCACCCAGCTCCGGCGCAGGGATGACCAAAGAAGAGAGAATGGTCGTCTTCGCGTCGTCTCTCGGCACTGTGTTCGAGTGGTACGACTTCTACCTCTACGGATCGCTGGCGGCCATCATCGCCAAGCACTTCTTCGTCGCGGTCAACGAGGCCACCTCGTTCATCTTCGCGCTGCTCGCCTTCGCGGCCGGGTTCTTCGTCCGCCCGTTCGGCGCCATCTTCTTCGGCCGCCTCGGCGACATGATCGGCCGCAAGTACACCTTCCTCATCACCATCCTCATGATGGGCGCGGCGACGTTCATCGTCGGCGTGCTCCCCGGCTACGCGACGCTGGGCATCGCGGCGCCGATCATCCTCATCACCCTGCGCCTCTTCCAGGGCCTCGCCCTCGGCGGCGAGTACGGCGGCGCGGCCACCTACGTGGCCGAGCACTCACCGGACGGCCGCCGCGGTTACTTCACCTCGTTCATCCAGACCACGGCCACCCTCGGCCTCTTCCTCTCGCTGCTCGTCATCCTGGGCTGCCGCATCCTGATGGGCACGGCCAAGTTCGAGGAGTGGGGCTGGCGGATTCCCTTCCTCCTCTCCATCGCGCTCCTCGGCATCTCGGTGTGGATCCGGCTCCAGCTGTCCGAGTCGCCCGTCTTCAAGCGCATGAAGGAGGAGGGCAAGGGCTCCAAGGCTCCGCTCACCGAGTCGTTCCTCAAGTGGCGCAACCTCAAGATCGTGCTCGTCGCGCTGCTCGGCGCCGTCGCCGGCCAGGGCGTGGTCTGGTACACGGGCATGTTCTACGAGCTCTTCTTCGTCATCAACATCCTCAAGGTCGACCCCCAGTTCGGCAACCTGGTCATCGCGGCGGCCCTCATCATCGGCACGCCGTTCTTCATCGTCTTCGGCGCCCTCTCCGACAAGCTCGGCCGCAAGTGGATCATCATGGCCGGCCTGCTGCTGGCCGCCGTGACCTACTTCCCGATCTTCAAGGGCATCACCAAGGCGGCCAACCCGGCCCTCCTCGAGGCCACCCAGCAGTTCCCGGTGAAGGTCTTCGCGGACCCGAACAACTGCACCTTCCAGTTCGACCCCGTCGGCAAGGCGACCTTCCGGAAGTCCTGCGACGTGGCCAAGAGCTTCCTCTCCAGGAAGGGCATCCCGTACACCAACGAGGTGCTTCCCGCGGGTGCGCTCGCCTTCGTGACGGTGGGCTCCGAGAAGATCGAGGCCTTCGACGGCGTGACGCTCACGCCCGCGGACTTCAAGGCCCAGAGCGCGGCCTTCAACGCCAAGATGACCGCGGCCACCAAGGCCTTCCCGGCCAAGGCCGACCTGAACCGGGTCAACACGCCGATGCTGATCTTCCTCCTCGTCATCCTGGTGATCTACGTGACCATG
>CAIQRS010000028.1 GCA_903874275.1 uncultured Anaeromyxobacter sp. | reverse complement strand
CACTTCGCCGCCGACCGGAAATTCAAGGAGAGAGTCGTGCACAAGATCCAGAGGGCACTCGTTGCTGTCGCCGCGGCCGGGGGGCTCGCGTTCGCATTCTCCGCCTCCGCCCAGGTGGGGTTCACCAAGCTCAACCCGAACGCCAAGGCCGCCAACGCAGCCTTCCCGCTCCAGAACCTGTTCGGACCGGCCGGCACCAACTACCAGGTGAACTACCCGTACGCCGGGCAGTGCGTCGCCAGCGCCGCCAACCAGGCGCTCTTTCCCACCCTTCCGCTCTGCGAGACCAAGCTCCCGGGGGCCAACAGCTTCACCTGCGAAGCCGGCGCCGTGAGCCAGCGCTCCGCGGGCGGCTGGGCAGGATGCGGACTCGCCTCCGCCTATCCTTTCAAGACCCTCGCTCCGGTCATCCCGGACCCGACGACGCCGAAGTTCGTCTGGGAGGTGCTCAACCCCCCCGACTACACCCCCGACCCCGGGATGTACGCCGGCGCCGACTACTACGAGATCGGCCTCCACGAGGCCACCGGGTTCCAGGGGCTCGCCAACGCGAGCCTCTTCCCCAATCCGGGCGCGGCCCTCCCCGTTCCCGACGGCATGCAGTGGACCGGCCTCACCTGCAACATCGCCGGCGGCTGCGCCTGCCCGGCCGACGCGAGCGCCACCTTCAAGGCGAAGTACTGCACCGCCGGGGGCAATTTCCCCGTTGGCAGTCCGCTCTTCACCCCGATCTGGGGCGTCGGCCAGATCAACATGGGCGGCGGCCCGGTCACCCAGGTCCTCTCCAACATCGGCACGTGCAAGACCGCGACCGCGACCGTGTGCCTCCCCGGCGCGGTCGCCCCGGCGCCGTTCGGTTGCCCCGTCGGCGACACCTGCGTCACCTTCAACCCGCCCTGGTTCAACAGCAAGACTCCGGTCGCCGCTCCCTGGTCGGCGAACAACTACGTCGCCACCTGGCCCTCGATCAGCATCCGCGGCACCACCGGCAGGCCGGTCGTCGTCCGCTGGGTGAACGAGTTCCCCAACACCCACGTCCTCTGCCCGCACCCCGAGGCCGCCGACTGGCCCTGCGCCATCGACCGCACCTTCATGGGCGTGAAGGCCACCATCGACCACGCGCTGGCCGGCCCCGCCACGGCGGTCCCGCCGGACGGCGTGAACCGCTACGGCAGCCCGCAGCAGCCCGACAACTCCTGGGTCACCCATCTTCACGGCGGCGAGATCCCGCCCTCCACCGACGGCTTCGCCATGAAGTGGTTCGGCAACGCGGTCACCGCGGCCAAGTACGACGGCGTGGGCGGGAACTACCTGATGCCCCCGTTCGAGAACCCGTCCAAGCTCGCCCTCAAGCGCCCGCACGGGAACTCCGACGTCTACGCCTACCCGATCATCCAGGAGGAGGCGACCATCTGGTTCCATGACCACTCGATCGGCAAGACCCACCACAACGTGATCGCGGGCCCCGCCGGCTTCTTCCCCGTGAAGGATCCGTCGAAGCACGCGCCGGTCACCGCCGCCCTCGGCTGGGTGGGCGACGGCACCAAGGTCCTTCCCGCGGAGTCCGAGTACACCTGGCTCGACCCGGTCACCGAGCCGCGCAACCCGCTGGGCATCCCCCTGTTCGACCTCTTCCTGGCCGTGCAGGACCGGGCCTTCAACGAGGACGGAAGCATCAACTTCTCGAACGGCCTCGGCCAGACCCCGCTGCCCCCCCCGCCCGGCCTGGGCGTTTTCGGGCAGACCCCGGTCACGGCCGGCGTGAACCCGCTCGTCCACCCGGTCTGGGTCCCCGAGTACTTCGGTGACCACGCGCTCGTGAACGGCGTCCTCTGGCCGAAGAAGACCGTGGCGCCCGGCTGGTACCGCATGCGCATCGTGAACGGCTCCGACTCCCGTTGCTACAGCTCGGGCCTCCTCGCGCAGTCCTCCACCCTGGCGCCTCCCGCGCCCAACCAGGACCTCGTCGGCAACCGCGACTTCTTCGTCATCGCCAACGACCAGGGCTACCTCAAGAACCCGGTCCGGGTGCAGGGCTTCACCATGTGCCCCGGTGAGCGCTACGAGATCCTGGTGAACTTCGCCGGCCTGGATGGCTCCAGCGTGTACCTGGTGAACAACGCCCCCGCGCCGTTCCCGGCCGGCTTCCCGCCGTTCGCCGTCGGGGCTGTCCTCTCGCCCTGGCCGGACCTGAACGTCATCATGAGCTTCAACGTCCAGGCCTCCGCGGGTACTGGCGTGCCCAGCTGCACCGCTGCCGCTCCCCTGGACAGCGTGGCCAACCCCTGCATGCCGCTCGACCCCACCAAGGTGACCGACTCCACCTTCGTGGACATCCGGACCCAGAGCAAGACGGACATCGTCCGCCAAGTCTACCTGAACGAGAAGGTGGACGGCGTCACGCTCATGCCACTCGGCATGCAGCTGAACGGCGTCCCCTTCGAGTACAAGGTCACCGAGACCCCGAACTACGGGACCCGCGAGATCTGGAAGTTCATCAACCTCACGGTGGACACCCACCCGATGCACCCGCACCTGGTGAAGCACCAGGTCGTGAACCGGCAGGGGCTCGACGTGGGGCTCTTCAAGACCGATCTCTGCGGTGACATCGCCTGCCAGCCGGGCCCCGCCCCGGGCAACGAGATGCAGGTCATCCCCGACGTGGATGCCCTCGTTCCGGCGGTCCCTGTCACGGTTCCTCCCGGACCTCCCGTGGCCAAGTTCCTCATCGGAGCGCCGGTCGGGCCGGCCCCCTACGAGACCGGCTGGAAGGACGTCGTTCAGGTCCCGCCCAACATGGTGACGACCATCGTCGCCGACTGGACGCCCCGCTGGAACGGCGCCGACAAGGGCACCGCCGCCGACCCGGTGGGCAATCCGACCGCCCCTGGCTCGGTCGGCAATCCGACGAACCCGCTCGCGCCGCTGGGCACCTGCCCGACCACGAACTGCACCGGGACGACGGCTGCGGTTCCGTGGGTCTACGAGGCCGTGACCTCCGGACCGTACGTGTGGCACTGCCACATCAACTCGCACGAGGACTCGGAGATGATGCGCACCAGCCTCGTGGTGCCGTAGCCGGCGCGCGGGTCGAACCGTGGTCCCCGGGGGGCGGCGCCACGCGGCGTCGCCCCCTTCTTCATGGGTTGAGCTGGAAGATCATCCGGGCGCGCTCGACCTTCTGCGCCGCCGGCGTGCTGATCACGTGCCCCCGCAGGACGCCCTGGGCGCAGGCGATGAGGCCGTCGGAGTCCCGCCCCTGGGACTCGACCGGCGCGTCCACGATGCGGATCTGGCCCGGCGTGACCTCCAGGTTGAGGATGAGCAGCGTGGCCGCGCTCTGGTCGGCCGTGCGCCCGCCGACCAGCGGGCGCGACACGGCGACCTGGCCGTGGCGGGCCTGGGCATCCTCGTCGAAGCACGCCCCGATGCGGTGCTGAAGCCTGGCCAGCTCGTTCACCATGACCCGGCCCACGGTCCCCAGCCTGGCCGGGCGCGCAGCGGCCGGGATGGCCTCCCAGGTGTCGTCGGGGGGGGGCGGCGGCGGCGGCTCGAACTCGACCGGCGGGGCTGCCTCGATGGTCCGGAGGTTCCCGTCGGCGCCGATGCTGGGGAGCGGACCGAGGGTGACGTTCACGGGAGGTGGAGGTTCCGCCACGGACACCGGGGGAAGATCGGGCCCGGAGACGTCACCACCGGTGGACATGATGACGGCGATGGCGCCGCCTCCGACGAGGACGATGCCTCCCGCCGCGATGAGGAGCTTCTTCAAAACGACACCTCCACGACGACCTCACCCTGCTTGCCGGCGCCGGCGGGGATGAGCCGCGCCCGGTAGGTCCCATGGGCGATCCAGACGCCCGGCTTCTTCGGATCCTGCTTCACCGAGCGGAGGACCAGCGTCACCTCGCCCCGCTGCCCGGTGGTCTTGGTGGCCGTGTAGAGGGCGCCGCCCTCGGCAGCCACGCTGGCCTTTCCCATGCCCAGGTCGTCCAGCGTGAAGACGCCGGCGGTGACCGGGAGCGGGAGGCGGAAGGCGCCCGGTGCGTAGGCCGGGACGTCGGGCACGGGCCCGCGCGGCTGGACCATGAAGGTGGCCTGGCCGTCGCCGGGCTCGACGAGCGCGACGTCGCAGGTGAAGCTGCCGGTCACCTTTCCCGAGAGTGTTCCCCGGCAGGTGGGTTCGGCGGGGGCGGCGAGGGCGGGGAGCACCAGGAGGGCGGCCGCGAGCAGGGTTCGCATGGTCACTTTCCCGGGGGTGCGGGGGGAACGGGTTTCACGGGAGGAAGCGTGGAAAGGGCCTTCTCGGCCGCCTCCAGGGCCCGCGCGAGCGCATCGGTGGAGCCCTTGACCCGCCGGAGCGTGGAGCGGGCCAGTGCCAGGCAGCGGGCAGCGGCCTCGCGAACCTGGGCGAGCTGGGCCCGGTTGTCCCGGCTGGAAGAGACCTGCATGGCGCTCCCCAGGTCGAGCTGCGGGTACTGGCAGGTCCGCGTCTTGTCTACGGGCCAGCGGCCGGCGAGGTCGCCGTAGCTCGACACCTGCGCCTCGAGGAGCTCGGTGCGGGCCTGGTCGAGCCGCTTCGCCGCGGAGGGGTCGGCCTTGGCGGCCGCCTGGAGCCTGGCGTGCACCTCTCCGGTCTTGATCTTCCAGTGGAGCCTGGCGCCTTCCCAGCGGGCCCCGGTGAGCTGGTTCCCCACGCTGGCGCAGCCGGACCAGAGCTCCTGATCCTCCTTCGATCCGGGAGGGAGCGGAAGCGGTGCGGGGAGAGGCTTCGGGGTCGCTTTCGGGGGGGCTTCCTCCGGAAGGGGAGGCGGGGGCACGGCCGGTTCCTCGGCCGCCACCGGCAGGGCGAGGGCGAGGAGAGCGGCCAGGGCGAGCCGCGGGATCGGAAGCAGGCGCATGGCCGGATCATATCCGAGGACTCGAAGGGGGCGAAGATCGCGCTCCACCTCTGGGGAGCCGGAGGGCGGCGGCGGCGACGCGGGCCGGGCGCCTGGCAATCCCGGGGGAAGCTCATGCACGTTCCGTGAACTGGGCGCTCCGGCGGGGGCAGCGGGGGCGGCGCCGTTCACGGATCGTGAATTCCGGCCGGGTCGTCCGACCGGCTCCGCTGCCTCCGGAATCGCATCCCCCGAAGGACGGAACGATTTTCCGCGTCCTCGGGTGCGTGTAAATAT
>CAIQRS010000027.1 GCA_903874275.1 uncultured Anaeromyxobacter sp. | reverse complement strand
CGGCCACGCCGACGGCATCCCCATCGCGACCGAGCTCCTGCCCTTCCTGCGGATCGCCATGGCGGCCTCTCCCTCGGGGCTGGTCTTTCCGCGTCCCGACGGAACCATGATGCGGCGGGACGTGAATCTCGAGATGACGCTCCGCCGGGCGCTGGGCCGCGCGGGGGTGGTCGAGGGGTACAAGCACACCTGCCGCAAGAAGGGCTGCGGCCACGAGGAGGCGGCCGCCGACCAGGAGACTCGGCGCTGCCCGAAGGACCGCCGGAAGCTCTGGGTGAAGCCGGTGGTGCGCCCCATCCGCTTCCATGATCTGCGCCACACGACGGCGAGCCTGCTCATGATGAACGGCGCGAACCTGCCGGCCGTGCAGCGCATCCTTCGCCACAGCGACCCGAAGATCACGACCGAGCTCTACGGGCACCTTGCTCCGGAGTACCTCCGAGCGGAGGTCGATCGCCTCAGCTTCGGGCCGGCGGTGGCGCGATTTGCTACGCCGGTGCTACGAGAGGTCGCGGGTGAGAAGAAAAGGGCCGGAGATGCTTCGCAGAATCGCGAATCATCTCCGGCCTGTGGAATGGAGCGGGAAACCGGATTCGAACCGGCGACCCTCAGCTTGGGAAGCTGATGCTCTACCAACTGAGCTATTCCCGCATTTCCGCTCGCAGATCTGCCCGAGACTCGGCCTCCCGTCAAGACGAAGCTCGGCCGGAGGGGCTCACCAGATGCGGCAGACCTCCTCCCGGACCATGGGCTGCCCGGCCTTGCAGGCGAAGGCCTTCGCGAACGCGGGGACGTTGGGCACGAGCCCGTTCACACGCCAGGCCGGCGGGGAATGCGGGTCGGTCATGGCCCGCACCCGGACCTCCTCCGGCCGCTGGTTGGCGCAGGCCCACTGGGCGTTGCCCACGAAGAAGCGCTGCTCGGGGGTGAGGCCGTCGCGCGGCTCGAGCTTCTGCCCGGCGGTGGCCATCTTCCAGGCGTCCCAGGCGAGCAGGATCCCGGCCAGGTCGGCGATGTCCTCGCCCACGGTCAGCTTCGAGTTGATCTTGATGTCGTCGATGACCGTGTAGCCGGCGTACTGGTCGGCGACGCAGGCGGCCCGCTTCTCGAACTCCTTCCCGTCGGCCTCGGTCCACCAGTCGCGCAGGCTGCCCTTCGCGTCGAACTTCCGTCCCTCGTCGTCGAAGCCGTGGATGAGCTCGTGCCCCACCGTGCCGCCGGTGTTGCCGTAGCCGGGGGCCAGGTCGATGCGCGGATCCCAGAGGGGCGGAAGGAGCACGCCCGCCGGGAAGTTCATCTCGTTCAGCGACTGCTCGTAATACGCATTCACGGTGGGAGGAGTCATGCCCCACTCCGCTCGGTCCACGGGCTTGCCGATCTTGGCCAGCTGCCGCCGGGTCTCGAAGGCGCTGGCCCGGGCCACGTTGCCGGCGAAGTCGCCGCGTTCCACCACCACCGCCGAGTAGTCGCGCCACTTCTCCGGGTAGCCGACCTTGTTCCGCATGGCCCCGAGCTTCTCGTGTGCGGCCTTCCGGGTCTCCGGTGCCATCCAGTCGAGCGCGTCGATGCGCTTCGCCATGGCCGCCTGGACCAGCCTCACCATGGTGTCGGCGTCGCCCTTCACCGAGGGCGGAAAAACCTTCTCGACGAAGACCTGGCCGAGCGCCTCGCCCAGCTCGGCGTCGGTCCAGCGGACGCAGCGCTTCCAGCGCGGCGCCAGCTCCTTCGCCCCGCGCAGCGTGGCCGCGAAGAAGGCGAAGCTCGACTTCTGGAAGGGAGTGGAAAGGTAAGGCGCCGAGGCCCGGACCAGGTGCCAGCGCAGGTAGGTCTTCCAGGCGGCGAGCGGCTCCTTCGCGATCTGCCGATCGAGCGCGGCCAGGAAGGCCGGCTCGGTGACGTTCAGCCAGGGTGAGCCCGGAGCGCCGGAGCCGGCCAGGTAGTCGGACCAGCGGAAGGACCCCGAGCCCTTCAGGAGATCTTCCATGGGGGTGCGGTGCCAGATTCGCTTCGGATCCCGCCTCTCCACGTTGGTGAGCGACGCCCGGGCGAGCGCGGTCTCGATGCGCATCACCGTGCGCGCCCCCTCGGCGGCCTTCGCCCTGGGGAAGCCGGAGAGCCGGAGGACGTCCTCCACGTGGGCCACGTAGGCCTTCCGGATCTCCTTCGCGCGGGCGTCGTCCTTCACGTAGTAGTCGCGGTCGGGGAGGCCGAGTCCGCCGGCCGTCACCCAGGCCACCACCTCCTCGGAGTTCTCGAAGGACTGCCCGCTCCCGAAACCGAAGAGCATCCCGCCGTCCACCACCAGGTGGAGCCGCGCCAAAAGCTTCGCCATGTCGGCCTTCGACCGCATCCCGTCGATGGCGGCGAGGTCGGCGGCGATGGGCTTCGCGCCGGCCGCATCGACCGCCTTCTCGTCCATGCAGGCCTGGAAGAAGTCGCCCACCTTGCGCTCGGCCGGGGACCGCTCCGCGTCGGGCTTCAGGGCCGCCGTCTCGAGCAACCCCCAGAGGAACTGGAAGTTCTCGGTGGCGGTCTTTCCGTAGACGCTCCAGGAGCTCTGGTCGGGTGGGATGGGGTTCCGCCTCTGCCAGCCGCCGCAGGCGTAGGCGTAGAAGTCCACGCAGGGATCGACGGACCGGTCCATCGCCGCCGGGTCGAGGCCGGGCGTGTAGGGCAGTTCGGTGAAGGGTCGTTCGGGGGCGAGGAGGGCGAGAGCGAGAAGGACCGCGCTGGGTGAACTCATGGCCCGGGATTCTAAGGCCCGATCCCCGCCTGCGCCTCGATCGCCTTCGCCTTCCGGTACCGGGAGAGCTCGCGCACGTCCCGCAGCGGGACCTCGAGCAGCGTGGAGAGGTTGGCCAGGATGGCGCGGATCACCCCCTGCTCACACTCCGCGTCGAAGTGGATCTGCTCGTCGAGCCAGTGGTCGAGCCAGCCCGGGTCGGGCAGCCGGCTCTGCACGGTGTCGCGCGGGAAGAGCGACTTGTTGACGTGGAGGTTGGTGGGGTGGAGCGGCTTGCCGGTGCGGCCGCCGCTCGCCATGAGCACCCCCACGCGGGAGAAGGCGCGGCGGGCCACGTCCCCGTCCCGCTCGATGGCGCGCCGCATGTACTTCAAGTACGCGCCGCCGTGGCGCGCCTCGTCCCGGGCGATGAGGCCGTAGATCGCCCGCAGCACCGGCTCGGCGTGCCACTCCGCCGCCCGCCGGTACCACTGCGTGAGCCGAAGCTCGCCGCAGAAGTGGAGCATGAGCGTCTCGAGCGCCGGCGCCGGGTCGAAGGGAAAGCGGACCGCCTGCAGCTCCTCCTCGGTGGGGACGAGCTCCGGGCGGAAGCGGCGCAGGTACTCCATGAGCGCGAGCGCGTGCTTCTGCTCCTCGTAGAACCAGATCGACATGAAGGCCGAGAAGTCGGCGTCGCCGGCGTTGTCGCGCAGGAACATCTCGGTGGCGGGGAGGGCGGCCCACTCGGTGATGGCGTTCATCTTCACCGTGAGCGCCTGCTCGTCGGTGAGCAGGGCCGGGTCGAAGGCGCCCCAGGGGACGTCGGTGGCCAGGCTCCAGCGGGCCTCCTCCAGGCTGCGAAACAGTTCGGGGTAGAGCATGCCGGCAGAGTTAATCCGGGCGTGTCTCCGAACTGTCACGGATGGGGTATATGAGATTTCCGCCTCCACGGATGGTTCCGGGGGCGGGCGCCGTCGCGATAGCGACCGATTGCCGTGTCGCTCGATCGCGGGACACCCCGAAATCGGATGTGTGTACCGGGATCCCCCGGTAGGCAGGACCTTTCCTTCTCGGTAGGTTTCCCTACATGGAAGGGCGGTTCTCCAGCACGGGGTCGAAGGCGGGCCGGGTCGCGATGTACGCGCTCGCGCTGGCCCTGGCATCGTGCACCGCGTCGGCGGACACGGCCGAGCAGCCCGATTTCGCTATCCGTGACATCGCCGTGGTCCTCCGGTCGAGCGAGCCGTTCACCCGAGCGTCCGACTTCCCGGCGCGCGTCGAGAGCACGCTCGACGCGGCGCTCGAGTACTGGGGCGGCGGCTGGGACCACCTCGCCGGCCGGTCCATCACCTTCGAGGGAAACCAGACCGTCACCTGCGGCACCCACGCCGGGGCGTTCGGCTGCTTCGACGGCAACATCCGGCTCAGCACGCGCGACCCGGCCTTCCCCTTCTCCTGCGTCGAGCAGACCGTGCTCGTCCACGAGGTCGGCCACGCGGTGATCGGCGACGTCGCGCACGAGGACCCGCGCTGGATGGACTTCGGCGCGGTGATGGCGCGGCTGGACGGCCGCCGCGGCTACACGGCGAGCGGCGAGGGCGACTGCCAGCTCTTCGTCTCGGTGTGGCAGCACCCGCCCGACCTCCGCTGATCCACTCCCTCGCTCAATCGCCCGGGTAGAGCAGGTCGAGGTCGTGGTCCATGAGCCGCTCGTCCGTCGCCCCTCCCGTCTCCCACTCCTGCATCCCCGGGAGCGAGAGAAGCGCGGCCAGGTACTCGCCGGCCACGCCCGAGGGCCTGACGCCGTAAGTCCGGAACCGGAACGCCACCGGTGCGTAGAAGGCGTCGGCGATGGTGAAGGTCCCGAAGAGCAGGTCGCCCCGGGCCCCGAAGCGCGACCGGGTGTCGGACCAGATCCGCTCCACCCGTGCGACGTCGCGCAGGACCGCCTCGGAGCGGCGCCGCTGCGGCCGCCGCGCCCGGACGTCCATCGACATCTCCTGCCGCAGCGCCTGGAACCCGGAGTGCATCTCGGCGGAGATGCAGCGGGCCCAGGCGCGGGCCACCGGGTCGGCGGGCCAGAGGCCGGGGTGGCGCTCGGCGAGGTACTCGGAGATGGCCAGCGAGTCCCAGACCATCACCTCGCCGTCGGCCAGCACCGGAACCCGCCCGGCCGGGAGCTTCCCGAGCCGGGCCGCCTTGCCGGGGTCGTCCTGCAGGGAGACCAGCTCCTCCCGGAAGGGGATCCCGCCCTGCCGGAGCACCAGCCACGGGCGCAGCGACCAGGAGGAGTAGTTCTTGTTCCCGATGAAGAGCGTGTAGGCCATGCGAGCGGTCTAGTACGATGGACGCCCCGATGCACGGATCGGTCACCCTCTTCCTGGTCCGCCACGGCGAGACCGACTGGAACGCCGCCGGGAGGTGGCAGGGGCAGACCGACGTCCCCCTGAACGCCCGGGGACGGGAGCAGGCCGTCGAGGTCGCCGTCCGGCTCCGCGCGGAGGGGATCGCCTCGGTGGCCTCGAGCGACCTCCTGCGGGCGCGGGCCACCGCCGAGCTGGTGGCGTCCGGATTGAGACTGGTGGTGAACCTCATCGACCCGGCGCTCCGCGAACGGAGATTCGGCTGCTTCGAGGGGCTGACGCGGGAAGAGGTGGCGGCCCGCTTCCCGGAGGCCTGGGCCCGCTACCTCGAGGACCCCGGCCCGGCGCCGCCCGGGGGCGAGACGCGCGAGGAGCTGGTCGGCCGGCTCCTCCCCGCCGTCGCCTCCGCCGCCGCCCGGCTCCCCGGGCCGCTCCTCGTGGTCATGCACGGCGGGGCGATGCGCGCGCTGCTCTCCGACCACGTGGGGGAGATGCCCCGGCCCTCGTCGGCCGCCTGGCCGCTCCACGGGATCCAGAACGGCCACGTCTTCCGGGTCACGCTGGAAGGCGGCAGGATCGTCGCCGCGGAGCGGGTTTGACCCCGGGGAGCTACGGGCCTCCGCGCTGGCAGCGCCCCAGGTAGCAGATGGTGCCCTGGCTGCACTCGTCGTCCGCGGCGCAGGGCTCGCCAGGGGACTTGCCGGGTCGGGGCGGCGGGGTCCGCAGGACCGCGCAGGAGGTCTCCACGCCGCTCAGGCAAGCGAGCTGCTGCCCCTGCAATACCTCGCAGTCGGCGGCCCACCCGTAGCCGTTCACCGCGGACACGGTCTGCATCACCGAGATCCCGACGAGGACGAGCCCCACGCCGATGATGGCGGCCTTGTTGCCCCCGGTGGTCGGCTCGAACATGCACCAGCCCGTGGTGCACACCGGGGTCGCGATTCCCAACACCGTGGTCACCACTCCCGGTACCCCCACGAGCAGCGCTCCGGCGGTGTCGAGCACCGGGGCGACCCGGCTCGTGGTGCAGGCGACCGGTGGGGTGGGAGCCACCGGCGTCGGGGGCGGCCGGGCCATGGCCATCCAGGAGCATCCGGAGAACAGCAGGAGTGTGGCGGCGAGCGGTCGCTTCGTCATGCCATCAAGACAGGCAGCCGCGGCCCTTGTGACGCCCCTTCGGGGTCGTTCCCGCCCCCCCTGTCACGAATCGCCCCCTCCTCCGGTCAGGAGGGCGAGGGGCGGTCCCGCCCCGTTTCCGGGAGAGAGACCATGAGAGCCACGTTCCTTGCCGCCGCATTCCTCGTCGCCGCCTGCGGCGCCGAGGTCCCCGCACCGCCCGACGCATCCGCCACCAGCAGCGCCGCGCAGGAGGTGCGGCGCGAGAAACCCACGGTGAAGGTCATGACCCGCAACCTCTACCTGGGAGCCGACATCCTGCCCATCGCGGCGGCAACCGGGCCGGAGGAGGCCCTCCTCGCCGCCAACGTCATGTGGGCCACCGTGCAGGCCTCCCGCTACCCGGCCCGCGCCGCGGCCATGGCCGAGGAGGTCGCGGAGCACCGCCCCGACGTCCTCGCGCTCCAGGAGGTCACCACCTGGCGCCTCGGCCCCCCGCTGGCCTGCCTGGCCGGCGCACCGGTGACGCCCAGCGCCGCCGAGCCAGCCATCGATTTCCTGCCCACCCTGCTCCGCGCCCTCCAGCGTGAAGGGCTCCACTACGAGGTCGCCGCCCAGGTCACCTCCATGGACGCCGAGCTCTGCATCGGCGACCCGTCCGACCCGGCCTCCCTTCGCGACCTCCGCTACACCGACCACGACGTGATCCTGGTCCGCAAGGGCGTGCACTGGCGCGACCCCACCCTGCCGCCGGCCCAGCCGCTGCCCGGCTTCGTGCCGGCCCCGGTCCCGCCCGGCCCGGGCGACCGCAACGGCGCCCTCTTCGCCGTGGCGCTGGAGGACGGCACGCCGGCCACCGCCGCGTTCACCGTGGGTGGAAGCAGCGAGCCGGTCTTCAGCTGGCGCGGCTGGACGGCGGTGGAGGTGGAGCGGGGCGGCCGCTGGATCCGCGTCTTCGGGACCCACGTGGAGGACACGCTCCAGGCACTCGCCGACGCGGGCCTTCCCCCCTGGCTCTTCCAGGCCCTGCAGGACGCCCAGCTCGTCGCCATCGTGGACGCCGTCTACCTGGACCCGGCCACGACCCTGCCCACCATCGTGCTCGGCGACTTCAACGCCTACGTGGAGCCCGCCGACCCGAACCCGCCGACCTACGCATTCCTCACCGGCGGCCCCTTCCCGCTCGACCCGGCCCTGGACGGGATCTCCCCGCTCCGCGACGCCTGGGCCGCGCTGCGCCCCGGCGACTGGGGCTTCACCTGGGGATTCGACGAGGACCTGCGCGGCGGCAGGCTCTCGACCCGGCTCGACCTCGTCCTCGCCACGCCCGAGCTCTCCCCCCGCGCCATCGAGCGCACCGGCGTCCGGACGCGGATCCGCACCGGCCAGCACCCCTCCGACCACGCCGGCCTGGTCGCGACCTTCGCCCTCCCCTGACGGGCGGTGACAGGCGCAGCGCTTTGGTGGCATCGTCCGGGGCGTGCCCCCGCGCACGCCCCTATCCGAGCTCGTCGCCCGGCTCGTCGCGGCGCCGCCGGTCCCCCTCTCCGAGGGCTGGACCGGCGCGCTCCGCCCGGGCGCGGTGGTGGACCACTTCGAGATCCTGGGCGAGCTGGGGCGGGGCGGCTTCGGGATCGTTTACGAGGCGCGGGACCGGAGGCTGGGCCGGCACGTCGCCTTCAAGGCGATTCGCCCGGGCCCGCTGGCGGAGGCTCCCCAGCGCGCCGAGTGGCTGGTGCGGGAGGCCGAGGCGGCGGCCCGGCTCGACCACCCCAACATCGTCGTCGTCCACGACGTCGGCACCGGAGAGGCCGGACCGTACATCGTCATGGAGCGGCTCCATGGGGAGAATCTGCGGGAGCGGCTCGACCGCGGTCCCATCCCTTCCGCCGAGGCCTACCGGATCATCCGCGAGGTGGTCCGCGGGGTCGCCCACGCCCACGCCTGCGGGGTGGTGCACCGGGACCTGAAGCCCGCCAATGTCTTCCTGCGCCGCGACGGCGGGGTGAAGGTCCTCGACTTCGGCCTGGCCCGGCTGCTGGGCGGTGGGGCCGCGCCCGACGGGGGGACGCCGGACTACATGGCGCCGGAGCAGGAGGCCGGCGGTCCCGGCGACGCACGCAGCGACGTCTACTCCCTCGGGATGATGCTCGAGGAGATGCTCGGGCCGGCCCGGACGTCCCGCCCGATCGGGAAGATCGCGGAGCGCGCCCGGCAGGCCGACCCCGGGGCGCGCTACCGGGACGGCCGGGAGATGCTGGAGGCGCTGGAGGGCGGCGCCGGACCGATGCCTCGAAGCCCCCGCTGGCGCGCGGCCGGGCTCGCCGCCTTCCTGCTCGCGTCGGTCGTCGCGGCCGCCTGGCTCCTGCAGCGAGGGGCCGACGGGGTGGAGCGGGTCGGGGTGGCCGTCGCCGACGTCGAGAACGCCACCGGGGATGCCGAGCTGGACGGCATCTCCGGGCTCCTCTCCACGTCGCTCGCGCAGTCCCCCCACCTCGCGGTGGTGCCGCGGGCCCGCCTCCTCGACGCGGTGGGCGCCGCCTCCGACGGCGGGGCGTCGCCGGAACGGGTGGACGCCGCCGCGGCCCGGGAGCACGGGAAGCGCGCCGGGGCCCGCGCCGTGCTCGCTCCCGCGGTCCGGGCCGAGGGATCCGGGCTGGCGCTCGAGGTTCGCGCCGTCTCCACCGAGACCGGGGCGCCGCTCTTCACGGTGAAGGAGCGCGCGGCCGGGAAGGGCGACGTCCCGGCGGCCCTCGACCGGCTCTCCCGCGCCACGCGGCTCGCGCTGCGGGAGCGGGACGCCGACGTCCGCTCGTCGGACATCCGGCTCGCCGACGCGGTGACGAGCAGCCTCCTGGCCTACCAGCACTACGCCGCCAGCCAGCAGTGCATGTACCGGACCTCCTTCGGCCAGGACTGCGCCGAGCACCTCGAGAAGGCGCTGGCCGCCGACCCCACCTTCGCGCTCGCCCACTACCAGCTGGCGGTGTGGCGCGCCCATCACGGAGGCTCGCGCGAGGAGCAGCGCCTCGCCACCGAGGCGGCCTCCCGCCACATCGCCCGCGTGCCGCCCAAGGAGCGGTTCCTCATCCGGGCCTGGGTGGCCCACTTCGACGGCCGCGACGACGAGGCGCTCGAGCACCTCACCAGGCTCGTGGAGTCGAACCCCGGCGACGAGGAGGCGATCTACGAGGCCGGCGACCTGCTCTACCACCGGTCGGAGTTCGAGCAGGCGGCTCCCTGGTTCGAGCGGCAGCTCCACCTCGACCCGCAGCTGGCCCACGGCTGGGGGCTCGAGCACCTGGCCCATTCCCTGGGGGCGCTGGGGCGGCGCGAGGAGTTGCAGCGGCTCGCCCTCAGGTGGAGCACGGGGCCGGCCAACGCCGTGAACCTGCACGCGCTCGCCACCGCGCTCGCCTGGATGGGGGACCTGCCCGGCGCTGCGGCGGCGGCCCGGAAGGAGGAGGCGGCCGGCGGAGGTCTCTCGGCCCTGCAGGACCAGGCCTACGTGGCCATCCTGGCCGGCCAGTACGACGACGTCCGCCAGGCCCTCGGACCGCTGGCCGAGCCGGGGAGCCCGGCCCGGGCCTTCGGGTACCTGGCGCTCGCAGCCATGGACGGGTACCAGGGGCGGCGCGCCGCCGGGCGGGGCAGGTTCGACGCCATGGCCCGCGACCTCGGCCCGGCCGGGCAGGACGCCCTGGTCCGCGGCATGCGCATCCAGTACCTGGCCGGGGACGGCGAATCCCAGGCGCTCCGGGACGAGGTGGAGGCGCTCCGGGCGCTCGACCCGGAGGCGGCGGCGGTGCACGCTCCGCTCCTCGCCTGGCTGGGGATGGTGAACGACGCGGCGCGCCTCGCTCCGCACCTCCGCAAGGGGTCGCCCCGGCAACGCACGCTGGAGGCGGTGCTCCTCTGGCAGGAGGGGCGGCGCGAGGAGGGGCTCCGTCGCCTCCGGGAGATCGCGCGGACGTCGCCGTACGACGTGGACTTCGGCCTGGCGCCGGCCTTCCTCGTCGCCGACCTGGCGGCGCGGTCGGGCGCCGACGCCGAGGCGGTGGACGCATTCCGCCGGTTCCGCGCCCTCTTCATCCCCACCGCGATGTGGCGGAGCTGGGCGCACCCCCGCTCGCTGGTGATGGAGGCCGAGGCGCTCCTGCGCCTGGGGCGCGTCGCGGAGGCCCAGCAGGCCCTGGGGGGATTTGACGCGGAGTGGAGCGAGGCCGACGATGGCCAGCCGCTCCTGGCGCGCGCCGACGAGATCGCCGGCCGGCTGCCGGCTCCGGCGGCCGGGGGCGGGAACTGACGTGACGCTCGACCTCCGCGTCCGTGAGCTCCTCTCCGGGGGTGACCTCGACGGCGCCGCCACCGCCGCGCTCGAGGAGCTGGGGCCGCACATCCTGGGCTGGCTCCGGGCGCTCCACGGCCAGGACGACGGAGACGAGGTCTTCGCCGAGTTCGCCGAGCGGCTCTGGAAGGGGCTCCCCGCCTTCCGGGGCGAGAGCCCGCTGCGCGCGTGGGCCTACCGGATCGCCTGGAACGCCTCCCACAGCTTCCGCGACGACGCCTGGCGCCGCCGCCGCCAGCGCCTTCCCACCGGCGCCGCGTCGATCCTGGCCGCGAGGCTCTCCCGGTCGGCGGAGCCGGCGCGAGAGGAAGCCCGGCTGGCCCGGCTCCGCGAGCTGCTCCCGCCCGAGGACCACGCGCTCCTGGTGCTCCGGCTCGACCGGGAGATGGCCTGGGAGGAGATCGCCCACGTGCTCTCGGCGTCCGGGCGGCCGGTCTCGGCGGCGGCGCTCCGCAAGCGCTACGAGCGGGTGAAGGAGCGGCTGGCGCGCCGGGCGCGCGACGCGGGGCTTCTGGACTGAGAAACCTCCTCAGAAGTCGAAGGTCACCCCGCTGTTCAACCCGATCGACCACTCGTCGTCGGAGATCTTCCAGGAGATCTCCGGTCCGAGGACCAGGTTCCAGGCCCCCCCCAGCGGGAAGGCGTAAGACAGGCCGACCCCGATCCCGTACTCGGGGTTGCGCTCCCAGGGGCCGAAGGCGTCGTGGACGAGGCCGAGGTCGAGGTCCATTCCCACGCTCCAGCCGGGCGCGAAGGCGTAGCTCGCGCCCAGCGCGATCGAGAGCTCGTCGTAGGGCTCCACCACCCCGCCGACCGACTCGAACTCCCGCTCCCAGTAGGGCGCGACGGTCAGGGTCCAGCGATCGCCGATCGACCATCCCAGGGCCAGGGTCAGCGTGGCGGTCCAGTCGCCCGGCCGGGTGAGGTTGGCGGTGACTCCCGGACCTACACCCACAGTGAATGGGCGACCCGCGCCTGCCGGGGACCGTGGGCCAATCTCGGGGACCTGCGCCGCCGCCGCCGCGGGCAGGAGCGCCGCGGCCAGGATGAGGACCAGACGCACCCGCCCATCGAGCAGGTCTCCGCCCCGGTGCGCAAGTCCCTCGTTCGATCAGCCGATCGGGCGAGTGTCCGCCCCGACCCGGGTCGAACGTTTTTGGACATCTCGAGGCGAAAACGGCCGGGAGCACGGGGCGTCCCGGAGGGGTCCCACCCGTGGATCCGATGAGTTGGCCGATTTCTTCCCTTGGTCCGCGGGATGCAGTCCCATGGAGCGAGAAGAGAAGAAGGAGTGGCGTCATGATCCTCGAGCTCGCGTCTCCCTACATCGCAGTCGTGGTCGTGGTGCTCTTCTGGGCGCTGGCGATGCGCCCCGTGCTCCGGCTCATCCACGCCTCCGCGACCTCCGGCGCACCTCGTGCTCCGGACGGACGCGCCGTCGAGCCGCTCTCCCGGTCCCGTTGATCCCCCCCCGGCCTGGGCCGGACTAAGCGGACTAAGCGCTCGACGCCGGGGGTTGGCGATGCGAGAATCCGCCGCCCATTACGCCCCCTTTGGGGCGCACCCGGATCACGCACCCCAGGATGGTCACGATGAAGACGTTTCTCGCCTTTCTCGCCTCGCTGAAGCTCGCCGTCATCCTGCTCGTCCTGCTGCTCGTCGGGCTCTCGGCCGGGACCATCGTCGAATCCCGCGCCGGCGTGGAGGTGGCGGGAAGGGTCGTCTACTACTCCTGGTGGTTCCTCTTCCTGCAGGGGCTCCTCGCGACCAACGTCGCCCTCTCCATCGCCGACCTCTTCCCCTGGGGGAAGAAGCGGATCGGGTTCGTCGTCCTGCACGCCTCGCTGCTGCTCATCTTCGCCGGCTCGGCCGTCACCTACTTCTTCAAGACCGAGGGGTCCCTCTTCCTCTGGGAGGGGGAGACCGGCTTCCAGATCGTCGAGCGGGACCGCGAGAACCGGGTGGTGTCCACGCACGACCTGCCCTTCGCCGTGACCCTCCAGGACTTCGTGCTCGAGACCTACCCCGGCACGATGCGGCCGTCCGGCTTCAAGAGCATCGTCAAGGTCACCGACCGTGACACGGGCAAGCTCTACGACGCCAAGATCTGGATGAACAACCCGCTCGAGCACCGGGGCTACACGCTCTTCCAGTCGAGCTACCAGCAGGACCGCGGCCGGGAGGCGACGGTGCTGTCGGTGGCCAAGGACCCCGGGCAGAACATCGTCTTCGCCGGCTACATCACCATGGTGCTGGGCATGATCGTGGTGCTCTTCACCCGGGTCGGGCAGTCCCGCGAGCGGGCCGCGCTCGAGGCGGCCGACGCGGTCTCCGGCGCCGGCAAGGTCGCGGTGGCACTCCTCCTCGCCGCCCTGTCGGGGCCCGCGCTTTCCGCCACCCCCGCCGACACCCTGCGCCGCATGCCCGTGCAGCACGACGGGCGGACCATGCCGTTCGACACGCTGGCCCGCGAGGCGGTCTGGAACGTCACCGGGGCCTACTCCTGGCACGGCGAGGACCCGGTGGTCACCGTCACCGGCTGGATCACCGACCCGGCCGCCGCCGCCAACGCCTCCATCGTGAAGGTGGGGAGCGCCGACCTGGCCCGGGAGATCGGGCTGCCCACCGGCACCACCCACGCCTCCTTCCTCCAGATCGTCCGCACGCAGCGGGCCATCCAGCTCATGGAGCAGGCCCGCGAGCAGGAGCAGCAGGGGCGCCCGCGGACCGGGGTCGTCCAGGACGCCGAGAAGCTCGAGCCGCGCCTCATGAAGCTCCAGTCGTTCCTCTCCCGCGAGGCGGTCCGCATGGTGCCGGTGGCCGGCAACCCCAACGCGCGCTGGGGTGCCCCCGAGGCGCTCTCGGCCGACGTCCTGGGCACCATCGCCGCCGGGCCCCGCCTGCCCGGATGGCCCGCGCCGGACCAGATCGAGACCGAGATCCGCTACAACCAGGTGAACCCGGTCCGGCTCTCCTGGATCATCCTGCTCCTGTCGCTGGTGGTCTCGATCGTGGCCATGGTCCGCGGCAGCAAGCTCCTCGACTGGGCCGCCTTCGGCCTGCTCGTGGCCGGCTTCGTCATGATGAGCTGGGGCATCCTGCTCCGCTGGGACTCGGGCGACCGGATCCCGGCCGCCAACATGTACGAGTCGATGCTCTTCCTGGCCTGGGGCGTCGGCTTCTTCGCCGTGATCGCCTACGCCTTCATGCGCAACAAGGTGGTGGTGCTGAACGCGGCGGTCATGGCCGCGCTCACCATGGCGCTCACCGACCTGCTCCCCATCGACCGGTTCATCCACCCCATCGCGCCGGTGCTGGCCGGCACCCCCTGGCTCGCCATCCACGTGCCCATCATCATGGTGGGCTACGCGGTCCTGGCGCTGGGCCTCGTCGTGGCCCACATGCAGATCGGGTTCACCATCTTCGCGCCCCGCAAGGTCGAGGTGATCGACCGCATGTACGACCTGCTCTACTGGTACATGTTCGTCGGCTCGATCCTGCTCATCGCCGGGATCCTGACCGGCTCGATGTGGGCCGCCTCCTCCTGGGGGCGCTACTGGGGCTGGGATCCCAAGGAGGTCTGGTCGCTGGTGGCCTTCCTCTGCTACATGGCCATCCTCCACGCCAAGGTGGACAAGATGATCGGCCAGTTCGGGGTGGCCGCCATCAGCATCGCCGCCTTCCAGACCATCCTCTTCACCTACCTGGGCGTGAACTTCGTCCTCACCACCGGCATGCACTCCTACGGCATGGGTGATTCACCCGTGGTGATGTGGATGCTCATCACCGCCCTGGTGGAGCTGGCCTTCCTGGCCTGGGGCTGGGTGGCCTTCCGGAAGAACCGGGCGCTGCTCGAGGGGGCCTCGGCGTAGGCTGGATCGACCCGGCTCAAGGCTGCCGTCCGGGGAAGGTGATCCCTTCCTCGGGGCAGCGCGCCGCGCACTTCGCGCAGGTGTCGCGGCAGTCCTGCGGCCGGGCCACCCGGGCGCCCTTGTCGTGCCGCCCCATGGCGAAGACGCCGGTCGGGCACTCGTCGAGGCAGGTGCCGCAGCCGCGGCAGGCCCCGGCCTCGATGTTGGGCGCCCAGGAGACCCCGCCGTGCGCGCCGTGGGCCGGCGCGGAACTGCCGGTGGACGGCGCAGGGCGGCCGGGGGCGTCGACCGCGCCCTCTCCCTTCCGGCCCATTCCCAGCGAGTCCCAGAGTCCCATTCCGCTCCCCGAATCCCGGAAACCCCGGAAACTAGCGGATCCTTCCCCCGATCGGAAGCGGGGCGCCCCCGGCCCTTGCGGCCGGTCCGCCTTCGTGGAAAGTTCCGGCCCCTCCATGGCCCAGTACGTGATGTCGATGTTCAAGGTGAGCAAGGTGGTCCCGCCCAAGCGGCAGATCATCAAGGACATTTCCCTCTCCTTCTTCCCCGGTGCCAAGATCGGGCTGCTCGGCCTGAACGGCTCGGGCAAGTCCACGGTGCTGCGCATCATGGCGGGCCGGGACGCCGAGTTCGACGGGGAGCTCTCCCACGAGTCGGGGCTCCGCATCGGCTACCTGCCGCAGGAGCCGGTGCTCGACCCCACCAAGACCGTCCGCGAGGAGGTCGAGTCGGCCCAGGGCGAGGTGGCGGCCGCGCAGAAGCGGCTCGAGGAGGTCTACGCCGCCTACAGCGACCCCGAAGCCGACATGGAGAAGCTGGCCGAGGAGCAGGCCCGGCTCGAGGCCGTCATCGAGAACGCCGGCGCCGACACCGGCAACGCCCTCGAGATCGCCGCCGACGCGCTGCGCCTGCCCCCCTGGGACGCCAGCGTGGGTCACCTCTCCGGCGGCGAGAAGCGCCGGGTGGCCCTCTGCAAGCTGCTCCTCGGCAAGCCCGACATGCTGCTCCTCGACGAGCCCACCAACCACCTCGACGCCGAGTCGGTGGAGTGGCTCGAGCAGTTCCTCACCCGCTTCCCCGGCACGGTGGTGGCCATCACCCACGACCGCTACTTCCTCGACAACGCCGCCGAGTGGATCCTGGAGCTGGATCGCGGCCGGGGCATCCCCTGGAAGGGCAACTACTCCTCCTGGCTCGAGCAGAAGGAGCAGCGGCTCGAGGTGGAGGCCAAGCAGGAGAGCGCCCGCATCAAGGCCATGAAGATGGAGCTGGAGTGGGTTCGCCAGAACCCCAAGGCGCGCCAGGCGAAGAGCAAGGCGAGGCTCTCCCGCTTCGAGGAGCTCTCCTCGGTCGAGTACCAGAAGCGCAACGAGACCCAGGAGATCTTCATCCCGGTGGCCGAGCGGCTCGGCGAGCAGGTGATCGAGTTTCACGGGGTGTCGAAGGGCTTCGGCGACCGGCTGCTCATCGACGACCTGACCTTCAGCATCCCGCCCGGCGCCATCGTGGGCATCATCGGCCCCAACGGCGCCGGCAAGTCCACGCTCTTCAAGATGATCACCGGCGTGGAGCAGCCCGATGCCGGCAAGGTGGTCGTGGGCAAGTCGGTGAAGCTCGCCTTCGTGGACCAGAGCCGCGAGAACCTCTCGTCGGGCAAGACCGTCTTCGAGGAGCTCTCCGGCGGCAACGACCTCATGCAGGTCGGCCGCTACGAGATGCCGAGCCGCGCCTACATCGGCCGGTTCAACTTCAAGGGGGGCGACCAGCAGAAGGTGGTTGGGACCCTCTCCGGCGGCGAGCGCGGCCGGCTCCACCTGGCCAAGACCCTGATGCAGGGGGCCAACGTCCTGCTCCTCGACGAGCCGTCCAACGACCTCGACGTGGAGACCCTGCGCGCTCTGGAGGACGCGCTCCTCGAGTACGCCGGCAGCGTGCTCGTGATCTCCCACGACCGCTGGTTCCTCGACCGCGTGGCCACCCACATCCTGGCCTGCGAGGGGGACTCGAAGTGGGCCTTCTTCACCGGCAACTACCAGGAGTACGAGGAGGACAAGCGGCGGCGGCTGGGCGAGGAGGGGGCGAAGCCCCACAGGCTGCGGTACAAGCCCATCAGCCGATAGGAGCCCCTCGCGATGACGACCGCCGCCCTTCCCGCAGTCGCAGCCCTGCTCCTGGGCGCCTCGTTCACGTCACCCCCCAAGGCCAGCGTCGCCTGCGTCGAGTGCCACGCGACGAGCACGCCCGGGATCGTCTCCGACTGGAGGCTCTCCCGCCACGCCGCGGTCTCCGTGGCCTGCGCCGACTGTCACGGAACGGAGCACAAGGGGGCCGCCGACGCGGCCAAGGCGAGGCTTCCCGGCCCGGACACCTGCGCCCGCTGCCACGCCACCCAGGTGAAGCAGTACCAGGGGTCGAAGCACGCGCTGGCCTGGGCCGCCATGATGGCCATGCCCACCTTCCACTACCAGCCGGCGGTGCTCACCGACGGCCTCAAGGGCTGCGGCGGATGCCACGCCATCGGCCTCCGGGAGCCGGCCGACCAGAGGGCCATCTCCAGGGAGTCCGGGCGCGACTACGGCGCGGGAAGCTGCGACTCCTGCCACACCCGCCACACCTTCTCGGTGAAGGAGGCCCGCGAGCCGCAGGCGTGCAAGAGCTGCCACATGGGGTTCGACCACGCGCAGTGGGAGATGTACGACGCCTCCAAGCACGGCGTCCGGCACGAGCTCGTGAAGCTGGGCGCGCTGCCTTCCACCGCCTCCGCCCCCACCTGCCAGACCTGCCACATGCAGAAGGGGGACCACGGCGTCATGACCGGCTGGGGGTTCCTGGGGGTGCGCCTGCCGCTCCCCGATGACCCGCAGTGGAAGGCCGACCAGACCACCATCTTGAAGGCCCTCGGCGTCCTCGACCCGTCGGGCAAGCCCACCACCTTCCTGGAGGTGGTGAAGGGGGCCAAGGTGGCGCGCCTCACCAACGAGGAGTGGCAGGCGCAGCGCGACCGGATGATCGTCGCCTGCAAGGAGTGCCACGCCGAGGGGTTCGTCCGGTCGCAGCTGAAGCGCGGCGATCAGACGCTCCGGGAGGCCGACCGGCTCATGGCCGAGGCCATCGAGATCGTGGCCGGGCTCTACCGCGACGGGCTCTTGAAGAAGGGGAAGGAGCAGCGCTTCGACTACCCGAACGTGCTGCAGTTCCACGACTCGGGGAGCCCCGTCGAGCTCCGGCTCTTCGCGATGTTCATGGAGCACCGGATGAAGGCCTTCCAGGGAGCGTTTCACAACAGCCCCGATCACGCGCTCTGGCAGGGCTGGAGCGAGATGAAGCGCGACCTCGTGGAGATCCGCGCGGCGGCCGCCGGGTTGCGCCGGGTCCGCGACGGCGAGAGGAGGGCGAAGCCATGATCCTCGCCGTGGGTGCGACCGGGAGCCTGGGGCGACGGGTGGTCGCTGCGCTCCGCAGCCATGGCACGCCGGTCCGCGCGCTCACCCGCGACCCGGGGCGAGCCGCCGACCTGGCGGCGCTCGGGGTCGAGGTGGTGGCGGGCGACCTGCGCGATCCGTCCTCGCTCGAGCGCGCCTGCCGGGGCGTCGAGAAGGTGCTCTCCGCCGCGCACGGCTTCGACGGGAAGGACGGCAACGTGCCCCTGGCGGTGGATCTCAAGGGCAACCAGGACCTGGTCCGGGCCGCGCGCGCCGCAGGGGTGCGCCACTTCGTGCTCGCGTCCGCGGTGGGCGCCCGCCCCGATCACCCGGTGGACCTGTTCCGCTGCAAGCACGGAGCGGAGGAGGCGGTGCGCCAGGGGGGCATGCCCTTCACCATCGTCCGGGCCACCGCCTTCATGGAGTTCTGGGCGGCGATGGTCGGGGAACCCGTGCTGCGCGACGGAAAGGTCACCCTCTTCGGTCGGGGGCGGAACCCCATCAACTTCGTCTCGGTGGACGACGTGGCGGCCTACACGCTGCTCGCGCTCGAGGATCCCCGCGCGGTCGGGCGCACCTTCGAGGTGGGCGGGCCGGAGAACCTGACCATGACCGAGGTGGTCGCCATCTTCGAGCGGGAGGCCGGGCGCCCCGCCGCGAGGAAGCACGTGCCGCTCCCGCTCATGCGATTCCTCGCCGTGGCGCTTCGACCGGTGAACCCGGCGGTGGCGCGCCAGATCGGGGCCGGGGTCCACATGGACACCTCCGACCTGCGCTTCGAGATGCGGGAGACGCTGGGGCCGCCGCTGCAGGGCTTCACCCGGGTGGCCGACGTGGCCCGGCGCATGGCATCCGAAAGGCCGGCGGCGGGCGCACCAGCCCGGCGCTAGACTCCGGGCGTGACCGACATCCAGAAGCGGATCGAGGAAGGGCGCGCGGCGCTCCGGCAGCGCTTCGGCGCCGCCATGCAGGGCACTCCGTCGCTCTCCGACGCCACCCCCCAGGGCGAGGGGCCGAAGAACCGGCACGGCATGCCCCAGGTCCCGCCCCGCCAGAACGTCCTCGCGAGCTGGCCGGTCCTCGACTGCGCCGACCAGCCGGTCGTCGGGACCGAGCGCTGGGAGCTGCGCGTCGAGGGGGAGGTCGAGGAGCCGCTGCGGCTCGACTGGGCCGGCTTCCTGGCGCTCCCGCAGGCCGAGGACGTCTCCGACTTCCACTGCGTGACCGGCTGGAGCAAGCTCGACATGCGCTGGGAGGGGGTTCGCTTCGAGACGCTGGCCGCGCTGGCGCGCCCGACGCTCGCCGCCACCCACGTCATGTTCCACTCCTACGACGGCTACTCCACCAACCTGCCGCTCGAGGAGGCGCTCAAGTCCGACGTGATCCTGGCCCACCGGGTGGACGGCGAGCCCCTGCCCACCGAGCACGGCGGCCCGGTCCGGGTGGTGACGCCGCAGCTCTGGGCGTGGAAGGGGGCCAAGTGGGTGCGCCGCGTGGAGTTCATGCCCCACGACCGGCGCGGCTACTGGGAGATCCGGGGCTACTCCAACACGGCCTGGCCGTGGCGGGACGACCGGGACTGGTGAGCAGCGACGGCGCCGCTACTTCTTGGCGAAGCGCCGGTAGAACTCGACCACCTGCGCGGCGGCGCCCTTCCGGTCGAGGGTCTCGGGGATGTCTCCCTCCTCCGGCCCCTCCACCCAGATGCCCCCGCAGGCCTCGCAGGTGTCGTAGTGGAGCGACTTCTTCTCGCCCCCCTCGACCTCGACCAGGTCCACCTGGCAGGCCGGGCAGAGGCCGGCCATCTCCTCGGTGTTCAGGAAGCCGCCGATGGAGGTGAGGGCGGGGAGGTTGCCGTGGACCAGGAAGCGGTTGACGTCGCCGTTCTCCAACCAGAGCCCACCGCAGTCGGAGCACCTCTGCATGACGCTGTCGTCACCGGGGATCTCCGTCATCTCGACACTGCAACGTGGGCAATCCATGAGAATTGGTCCTCCTCCAGGACCGGGCTCCGCATTCGGGTGGGGTGGGATCTGGCTCGTCGGGAAGCGCTTTGCGGATGATAACGACAAGAACGGCCGCGGATCAACGTCCGTGGAGGTCGGTCAGGCCTCCGCGACCGATCGGAGGGCCTCGACCAGGCGGCGGAGCCGCTCGGCGTGGAGCTTCAGGGCCACCCGGTTGACGATCAGCCGGGCCGAGACCTCGAGGACCGTCTCCTCGACGACGAGGCCGTTGGCGCGCAGGGTCTCGCCGGTCTCGGTGATGTCCACGATCAGGTCGGCGAGCCCCAGCGACGGGGCCACCTCGATCGATCCGTGCAGCGGGATGATCTCGGCGGGGATGCCCTTCCGGGCGAAGTGGCGGGCGGCCAGGTTCACGTACTTGGTGGCCACGCGCGGGGCCACGCCGCGGGGCAGGGGGCGCGCGTTGCGGGGCCGCCCCACGATCACCTGGCAGCGGCCGATGCCCAGGTCGAGCGGCTCGTAGAGGTCGCGGGGCTCCTCGCGCAGGACGTCGAGGCCGGCCACGCCCACGTCGGCGGCCCCGTGCTCCACGTAGCTCGCCACGTCGGCGGCCCGGATGGAGATGAAGCGCAGGCCGTGCTCGGGCGAGTCGGCGGCGAGCTTGCGGGTGTTCTCGAGCAGCCGCTTGGGGGAGACGCCGAGCGCGCGCTCGAAGAGCAGGGAGGCCTCCCCCAGGAGCCGCCCCTTGGGGATGGCGACGGAGATGAGTCCGCCCTCCGGGGCGGCCTTCGCGGCGGCCGCGCGGCTCACGCGACCTCCCGGCGGATGCGGGCGCCCAGCGGCTGGAGCTTGGACTCGATGCGCTCGTAGCCGCGATCGAGGTGGTAGACGCGGCGGACCTCGGTCACGCCCTGGGCGGAGAGGCCGGCCAGCACCAGCGCCGCGGAGGCGCGCAGGTCGCTCGCCATCACCGGCGCCCCGGAGAGGCAGGGCACGCCCTTCACCACCGCGACCTTCCCGTCGACGGCGATCTCGGCGCCCAGGCGCTGCAGCTCGAGCACGTGCATGAAGCGGTTCTCGAAGACGGTCTCCGTGATCACCGACGAACCGTCGGCGAGGGCGAGCAATACCATCATCTGGGCCTGCATGTCGGTGGCGAATCCCGGGAACGGGGCGGTCCGGACGTCCACCGGCCGGGGGCGGCCGTCGCCCACCACCCGCAATCCTCCCGGGACCTCGGTCACCGTGGCGCCGGTGGCGCGCAGCTTCTCCACGAGCGACTCCATGTGGGCGGGGAGGGCGCCCGACACGGTCACGTCGTTCCCGGGGAGCGCGCCGGCCACCAGGAAGGTGCCGGCCTCGATGCGGTCGGGGATGACGTCGTGGTCGAGGGGGCGGAGCGCGTCCACGCCGTCGATGCGGATCTGGTGGGTCCCGACCCCCTCGATGCGCGCGCCCATGCGGACGAGCGCCGCGGCCAGGTCGACCACCTCGGGCTCGCGCGCGCAGTTCTCGAGCACCGTGCGACCCTCGGCGAGGGTGGCCGCCATCATCACGTTCTCGGTGCCGGTGACCGTCTCCTTGTCGAAGGTGAAGGTCGTGCCGCGCAGCCGCCCGCCGGGGACGCGCCCCAGCACGTAGCCGTGCTCGAGGGTGAGCTCGGCCCCCAGCGCGGCCAGCGCCTTCAGGTGCTGGTCGATGGGGCGGGCGCCGATGGCGCAGCCGCCCGGGAGCGAGACCCGGGCCTGGCCCCAGCGGGCAAGCAGAGGCCCCAGCACCACCACGCTGGCGCGCATGGTGCGGACCAGGTCGTAGGGGGCCTCGGGGTTCACTGTCCGTGGAGTGCGCACGGCCACCGCCGAGGGCGATCCGGCCACCCGCTCGAAGGTGCATCCGGCGTGGGCCAGCAGCCGCCCCATGGTGCGGACGTCGGCCAGGTCGGGGACGTTGCGGACGACGTGGTCCCCCTCGGCCAGCAGAGCGGCGGCCACCACGGGGAGCGCGGCGTTCTTGGCGCCGGAGACGTGCACCGTGCCGCGGAGCGGGGCGCCGCCCTCGATGAGGATCTTGTCCATCGGTGATGGTTCTCGGAGGGCGTCGATTCTAGGACGGGGCGGGGAGGCGCGCCACCACCCAGCGCGGGAGGCCGGCCAGGTCGCGCCCGACCTCGGCCGTGGTGAAGCCGGCGGCCAGGCACAGCGCCGGCAGCGCCGTTGCATGGCTCTCGTGGATTTCCAAATACAGCAAGCCCTCCGGGCGGAGCCTGGAGGGCGCGCAGGACACGATGCGACGCAAGACTTCCAATCCATCCACCCCCCCGTCCAGCGCAATCACGGGCTCCCTCCGCACCTCCCGCGCAAGCCCCGCGATCTCGCCGGAAGGGATATAGGGCGGATTGGCGACGATCACGTCGAACCTCTCCCCCGCAGGGACGGGCTGGTCCAGGTCCCCTTCCAGCAACTCCACCGTCGCCCCAAGCACCCCCGCGTTCTCCCGGGCCACCGAAAGCGCCTCCGGCGAGATCTCGGTCGCCACCACCCGGGCGTCGGGGCGCGCCAGCGCCACCGACACGGCGATGCACCCGGACCCGGTGCACAGGTCGAGCAGCGCGCCCCCCTGCGGCAGGGCCGCCAGCGCCGCCTCGACGACCAGCTCCGTCTCCGGCCTGGGCACCAGCACCGCGGGCCCGACCCGGAAGTCGTGCCCGAGGAAGGCCCGCCGCCCGGTCAGCCAGGCCGTGGGCTCGCCTGCGGCCCGCCGCCGCACCAGCTCCCGGAAGGCGGCCAGCTCC
Source organism: uncultured Anaeromyxobacter sp. (assembly GCA_903874275.1). Taxonomy (GTDB): domain Bacteria; phylum Myxococcota; class Myxococcia; order Myxococcales; family Anaeromyxobacteraceae; genus CAIOAK01. The sequence goes on along the minus strand of CAIQRS010000027.1, from coordinate 37,724 downwards.
GGCGCACCCATGGGCTTGTCGAAGTCGAGGTAGAGCCGCACCCGGTCGCAGGAGAGCGCGTGGGCCAGCAGGATCTCGGCGGTGAGCCGGGGCGCGTCCACGCCCCCCTTGGCGAAGAAGCCCTGCGTCCAGGAGATGAGCCGGAGCGGGGTCCAGGGCTCGTCGGTCAAGGCGCCCTCATCGCGCCGACTTCACGCCCGCTGCCCGGCCGCGCGCGACGCGTCGCTGCGCGAGGCCTCCTTCAGGGCCTCGGCCGCGAAGTGGGTGCGGCAGGCGTCGATGACGTCCTGCACGTCGCCGTCCATCACGGCGGGCAGGTTGTGGCGGGTGTAGTTGATGCGGTGGTCGGTGAGCCGGTCCTGCGGGAAGTTGTAGGTGCGGATCTTCTCGGAGCGGTCGCCGGTGCCCACCTGGCTCTTGCGGGTGGCGTCGCGGGCGCTCTGCTGCTTCTCGGTCTCGATCTCGAAGAGCTTGGCGCGCAGCATCTTCATGGCCTGGGCCCGGTTCTTGGTCTGGCTCTTCTCCTGCTGGCACTTCACCACGAGTCCGGACGGCTTGTGGGTGATGCGGACCGCCGAGTCGGTGGTGTTCACGCTCTGTCCGCCCGAGCCGGTGGAGCGGAAGACGTCGGTCTCCAGGTCGGCCGGGTTGATCTGGATGTCGATGTCCTCCGCCTCGGGCATGACCGTGACGGTGGCGGTGGAGGTGTGGATGCGCCCCTGGGCCTCGGTGGCCGGCACCCGCTGCACCCGGTGCACGCCCGACTCGAACTTCATCCAGGAGTAGACCTGGTCGCCGGAGATGGTGAGGGTGGCGTCCTTCACGCCGCCCAGCGTGCCGCCCGAGACGTCGAGCATCTCGCAGCGCCAGCCGCGCCGCTCGCCGTAGCGCAGGTACATGCGGAGCAGCTCGGCCGCGAAGAGGCCGGCCTCGTCGCCGCCGGCGCCGGCCCGGATCTCCACGATGACGTCCTTGTCGTCGCTGGGGTCGCGGGGGATGAGGAAGAGCTTGAGCTGCTCCTCGGCCGGGTCCACCCGGGGGCGGAGCACGGCCAGCTCCTCCTTGGCCATCTCCCGGATGCCCTCGTCCTTCTCGGCGAGCATGGCCTCGTTGTCGCCGATCTCCCGCTGGAGGTCGCGCCAGGCGCGCAGCGCGAGCACGGTGGGCTCGAGCCCGGCCCGCTCCTTGGAGACCTTCTTGAAGCGCTCGCCGGAGGAGGCCACGGCCGGATCGGAGAGGTGGTGCGTCAGCTCCTCGAAGCGGCGCTCGATCGATTCGAGCTTCTGGAGGACCTCGGGCGACAGCATGGGAGCGGTTACTTACCCCCGGCGGGAGCGGGGGGCAACACCGGACCGCCCTCGCCCTCGGCCCGGGGCGCGCGCCCCGCGTCGTGGAGCGCGCGCCGGAGCAGGTACTCGATCTCCCCGTTCAGGCTGCGCAGGTCGTCGTCGGCCCAGCGCTGCAGCGCCTCCAGGACCCGGGGGTCCATGCGCAGCAGGAAGGGCTTCCGCTCGGCCACGCGCGCCGCCTAGTAGATGGTGCCGGCGTTGATGACCGGGTGGGCGGAGCGGTCGCCGCAGAGCACCACGAGCAGGTTCGAGACCATGGCGGCCTTGCGCTCCTCGTCGAGGTGGACGGTGCCGTTCTTGAGAAGCCGCTCGAGCGCCATCTCCACCATGCTCACCGCGCCCTCCACGATCCGGGTCCGGGCTGCGATGATGGCGGCGGCCTGCTGCCGCTGCAGCATGGCCTGGGCGATCTCGGGGGCGTAGGCCAGGTGGCTGATGCGGGCCTCGAGCACCTGGACACCGGCCGCATCCACCCGTTCCTGGACCTCCTTCTGGAGCTGCTCGGCGACCAGCGCCGTCGAGCCGCGCAGCGAGGTCTTCTCCTCGTCGTGGGCGTCGTACGGGTAGCGCGTCGCCAGCCCGCGCAGCGCCGCCTCGCTCTGCACCCGCACGTACTCCGCGTAATCGTCCACCTGGAAGACCGCCTCCGCGCTGTCCACGACCTTCCAGACCACGATGGCGGCGATCTCCACCGGGTTGCCGTCGAGGTCGTTCACCTTGAGCTTGCCCGACTCGAAGGACACGACCCGGAGCGAGACCTTCTTCTTCATGTAGAAGGGGTTCGCCCAGCGAAGGCCCGGTTCGCGAGCCGAGCCCACGTACTTGCCGAAGAGCTGGAGCACCTTGGCCTCGTTCGGGTTCACCACGAACAGCCCGCCGAACAGGAAGGCGATGAAGGCGACCACGAGGCCGCAGACCAGGATGAGCACCGGGTGGCCGATGCCGATGGAGATGACGAGCATCGCCACGGAGCCCAGCAGGGCGGGGACCAGGAAGAGCAGGACGGCGATGCCGGAGGGGGGGTGCAGTTCCTTTTCGCGGATCATTTTGGTTCTCCTGAGGTGATGTCGAATTGATATCATTTCGATACCAATCGGCAAGTCCCGGATGGGTCATTTATGGAATCCCTAGCCTTTACGGGGAGAAGGGGTCGGGCGAGGATGGCGCGCGTGTCCACGCGACTCGTGATCCGCAGGGCCCGGCTGGTCCGCGACCCCCCCGCCGACGGCGCCACCGTGGTCGTCGAGGGAGGCCGGATCACCAGGGTGGCGCTCCCAGGGGAGCCGGTCGCCGCGGAGCCGGGCGACTGGGAGATCGACGCCGACGGGCGCCTTCTCGTTCCCGGATGCGTGGACGCCCACACCCACCTGGCCGTGGGCGCGCTGCTCCGCTTCGCCGGGCTTCCCGGGCGCTACCCCGGTTCACCGCGGGCGCTGCGCCAGGGCTTCAGGCGCCCCGTGGAGGAGCGGCTCGCCCCAGCCGACGTGGAGGCGCTCGCCAGGGCCGCGGCGCTGGCCGCGCTCCGGTCCGGGACGACCACCGTCATCGCGCTGGAGCGGGCCATGCCCGGCGAGGAGCTCGCCACCCTCGAGGCGGCCGAGCGGGCGGTGCGGGCGGTCGGCATCCGGGCGATCCTGGCCCACGGCGCGAGCGACCTGGGCGGCGCCGACCGTGGACGTGCCTCGGCCCGGGCTGCCGTGGAGTTCGCCGCCCCGCGCGCCGGGGACCCGCTGGTGCGCGGGATGGCCGGTCTCGACGGGCTCCACGCCACCACCCGAGAGACCCTCGACGCGCTCGCCGAGCCGGCTGCCCGCTTCGGCATCCACGCCTCGGTGGGCGAGGACGGCTCGGACCTCGACCGCTCCTGGGGGCTCGATCAGAAGTGGCCGGTGCAGCTCCTCGACGACTCCGCCCTCCTGGGACGCTCCACCATCGTCGCCCACGGGAGCACCCTCTCCACTCCGGAGGCCGAGGCGATCCGCGCGGCCGACGCCGTGCTCGTGGTGCCGCTCCGGGCGGCGCGCCACTGGGGCGTCGAGCCGGCCGGCCTCCGCCTCGTTGCGGCGGCGGAGGTCCCGATCGCGCTCGGGACCGACGGCCTCTTCCCCGACCTGGCCGGCGAGGCGGTGGAACTCGCCGGACACCTGCGCGGCCGCCGCTCCGCACCATCCCCCGGATCGGAGTTCCTCGACGAGTCGGCCTGGCCGACCAGCGCCGCGCTGGCGAGCCAGCTCCTCGGTGCCCGGCTCGGAGCGGTGCAGGAGGGAGCCTGCGCCGACCTCGTCATCCTGGACTGGCGCCCGTCCGGGGTGGAGCCGGAGGGGCGGGGCGGGAACGCGGCAGCGCTCTGGGCCGGCGCTCCCGCATCCTGGGTCATCGTGGCCGGGGAGGTGCGCCTCCGCGAGGGAGTGGCGCTGGGGGTGGATCCGGTCGAGGTGTCGGCGAAGGCGGTCGAGGCGGCGCGAAGGGCGCTGGCCGACTGAGCGCGCCGACCGGCTACCCGCGCCTGCGCCCCGCGATGGCCTCGGTGAGGATCCGCAGCAGCCCGACCGCACCGCGGGCATGGGCCACGAGCCGGGCGAGCCGCTCGGCCCGGAACCGCGCCGCGGCGCGGACGGCGGGGTCGGGGTCCACGAGCGACGCGCGCGCCTCCTCGAGAGCACCCTCGAAGGCGCGGACCGCCTCGTCGAGCGCTCCCCGCTCCCGGCTCCCGAGCACCCGCAACACCATCCTCCAGACCTGCACCTCGGCCTGGTAACGCTCGCGCCGCTCGCCGGGGACGGTGACCGTCCGCACGGCGCCCCAGGACCGGAGATCCGCGAGGGTCATGGAGAGGAGCCCGGTGGAGATGGAGAGCCGCTCGCAGGCCTCGGCCGCGGTGAGCGGCCGCTCGGAGAGGTAGAGCACCGTCCAGACCCGCCCCATCTGCCGCTTGAAGCCCCAGAGGACGAGGAGCGCGCCCACCGCGTCGGCGGCCCGGCCCTCGGCCCGGCGCAGCGCGGAGGTGGGAGGCCCGAGCGGAGCGGCCGCGTTGCCCGGTCCGCTCACCTGCCCCCCCCGATGAAGATCCCGGCGATGGCGCAGAGGGCGAAGGCCACCGAGGCGAAGGCGTTGAAGTCGAAGAAGGCCTTGCCGATGCGCTCGGGCCGGAGCTCCCCGTTCGGGGCGACGTAGAGGTGCTCGGCCAGCAGCACGGCCGCCAGGATGGAGGTGCCGAGGAACCAGGCCGGCCCCTGCCGGCCCGAGATCCCCGCGCCGTAGATGGCGGCGACGGCGAGCACGTGGAGCCCCCGCGCCCAGGCCAGCGCGCCCCCGACGCCGAAGCGGGCCGGGATGGAGCGGAGGCCGCGGGAGCGGTCGAACTCCATGTCCTGCATGGAGTAGAAGACGTCGAAGCCGGCGATCCAGGCGCCCACGCCCAGGCCGAGGAGCAGCGCCGAGGCCGGAGCCGTTCCGGTGAGCGCGATGGCCACGCCGATGGGGCCGAGCGCCTGGGCGACCCCGAGCCAGAGGTGGCAGCCCCACGTGAAGCGCTTGGCGTAGGAGTAGCCGAGCAGGATGGCGAGGACCGGGAAGGAGAGCCAGCCGGTCAGCGGCGAGATGAGGGCCGCCGCGGCCACGAAGCCCAGGCTGGAGCCGGCCAGCAGCGCCCAGGCCGCCGCGGGGGAGACCTCGCCGGTGACCAGCTCGCGCGCCGCGGTGCGGGGGTTCTCCGCGTCGAAGGAGCGATCGGCGATGCGGTTCATGGCCATGGCTGCGGTGCGGGCCGCCACCACCGCGGCGGCGACCAGGAGGAGCCGCCCGGTGTCGAGCCGGGCCTGCCCGGTCACCAGCACCACCGCCGAGACCGCGAAGGGCAGGGCGAAGAGGGAGTGGGAGAACTTCACCATCCGTGCAACGGCGCCGATGGTCATGCGCCAACCTCCGGCCGGTGCCGGGCCAGCCACTCGAGCGGCCGGGCCAGCCCTTCCTCGAGCAGCCAGGCGAAGGGGTCCTCGGGGATCACGGACCCGAGCGGGCAGGAGAGGACCCCGGGAGCCGAACCCGGGGCGAGACGCCCCACCGACGGAGCCCCCACCGCGGCGCCGTTCCAGGCCAGCGCGAGGAGCCGCGAGGGCGCGACCGCCGGGAAGGCCCTTCGCAGGACGGCGAGCTCCTCCAGCGGGGAGAGCGACGGCGAGGAGGCCAGCGAATCGGTGCCCACGGCCAGGGGGATGCCCGCCTCGAGGAGCCGGGGGAGGTCGGGGAGCAGCCCGGAGACGTGCCGGTTGGAGCGCGGACAGAGGACCACCGTGGCCCCGGAACGGCGCAGCGCCGCCACGTCCAGGGCGTCGAGGTCCACCGCGTGGATCACCAGGGTCTCCGGCCCGAGCCAGGGGGCCACGGCGTCCACGGCGGAGCGGGCGAAGGGGCGGAGCGCGCCCGGCTCGAGCCCGAGCCGGAGGACGAGGTCGGCGAAGGGGCCGGTCGCTCCGGCCACGAAGGAGCGCTCCTCCGGGACCTCGGCCAGGTGGATCGACGAGGGGCCGGCGCCGAGCAACTCCGCGGCCGCGCCCAGGAAGGTCGAGTAGACGGCGTGCGGGCACGGGGCCACGCGCAGCCCCGGGCCGGAGTCGCCGGCCCGGTCGCGCACTCCGGCGGCGGCCCGCATCGCCTCGGCCGCGCGCCTCTCGGTGAAGCCGTAGATCTCGTGGAAGAGGGTGCCGGCAATCCCCTCGCGGGCCAGGTGGGGGGCGGAGCCGAGGCCGTTGGTCACCTCTCCCACCGCGGCGACGCCGGCCTCCCGCAGCGCCGCGGCGCCCCGGGCCATGCCCTCCTCGACCGAGCCACCCAGCGCGCGCCGGGCCACCAGCGTCTCGATCCAGGGGACCAGGCCACGGCCGCCGGGGACCTCTCCGGCCAGGTGGGAGAGCTCGAGGTGCAGGTGTGCGTTCACGAGCGCCGGCAGGATCACCGCCTGCCGCACCCCGGCCGGACCGTGGCGCGCCTCGACCTCCGCGCGGGGCCCGACCTCGACCACCACGTCGCCGTCGAGCGCCACGGCGCCGTCCCGCACCGGAGGGGCGTCCGGTCCGGAGAGCACCCAGGTGGCTGCGGCGACGCGGACCGTCACGGCGCGTCCTAGGCCGCCTGGCCGACCAGCTGGTAGCGCATGTTGCGCCGGGCGGCGCGGAAGCCGGCGTCGCGGATGTGCCGCTCGACCTCGTCGGCGTCCATCTGGAAGGTGGTGCCGGCGGCGCTGACCACGTTCTCCTCGATCATCACGCTGCCGAAGTCGTTGCACCCCATGTGGAGGGCGGCCTGGGCCACCCCTCCGCCCATGGTGACCCAGGAGGCCTGGAAGTTGGGGACGTTGTCGAGGACCAGGCGGGCCAGGGCGTTGACGCGCAGGTAGGCGTGGGCGCTGTTGTCGGACGGCTCGAGCCGGGTGTTCTCCGGCTGGAAGGTCCAGCAGATGAAGGCGGTGAACCCCCTGGTCTCGTCCTGCAGCTCGCGCAGCCGGAGGAAGTGGTTGACCCGGTGCTGCGCCTCCTCGCCCACCCCGAACATCAGCGTGGCGGTGCTCCGCAGACCCTTCACGTGTGCGGCCCGCATCACCGTCAGCCACTCGTCGGTGGAGCACTTGAGGGGCGCGATGCGCCGGCGCACCTCGTCGTCGAGCACCTCGGCGCCGCCCCCCGGGATGCTGTCGAGGCCGGAGGCCACCAGCCGGTCCACGGTGGCGTCCAGCGAGAGCTGGCTGGTGCGGGCGATGTGCCAGATCTCCTCGGGGGAGAGGGCGTGCAGGTTGATGGCCGGGTAGGTGGTCTTCACCCAGCGGAAGAGCTCCTCGTACCACTCGATCCCCAGGTCGGGGTGGAGACCGCCCTGCAGCAGGACCTCGATGCCGCCCAGCGCCAGCGTCTCCTCGATCTTCCTGGCCATCTGGCCGCGGTCGAGCACGTAGGCCTCGCCGTGGCCGCGGGGGCGGTAGAAGGCGCAGAAGGAGCAGGCGGTCGTGCAGACGTTCGTGTAGTTCATGTTGCGCGACACGATGTAGGTGACCACGCCGTCGGGGTGCAGGGCGCGGCGGCGCATGTCGGCGGCCAGCCCCAGCTCGAGCAGCGGCGCCTTCTCGTCGAGGGCCTCGGCCTCGTCGGCGTCGAGCCGCTCGCCGTCGGCGCCCTTCTGGAGCGCGGTGTCGAGCGACACGGAGCGCCGGATGCGGCGGCTGCGCACCACGTCGTCGGCGAAGCGCAGCCGGGAGGGGGGCACGAGCCCGGCCCCGGCGGCGCGCGAGAGGAAGGTCTCCAGACCCTCCAGCTCGTGCGGACCCAGGCCGTAGCGGATCTTCCGGGTCAGGTAGCGCCGGTAGTGCTCGGGGTCGCCGCCGGCCTCGCGGGCGAACTGCTGGGCCAGCTCGGTGCGCATCCCCAGCCCCACCTGGGCGCCGCGGGCCAGCTCCTGCACGTCCTCGGGGCGGAGCAGGCCGGGGCGGGCCGCCCAGACCGCGAAGACCATGGGGAGCTTGGTCAGCCGGTTCCACTCGCGCCCCAGGTCGAGGACCACCTTGCGCTTCACCTCGAAGGCCCGGTCGCCGATGACCAGCGCCCCCTTCGTGCCCACCGCGCGGGCCAGCCCCTCCAGCGCCGGGAGGTGCGTGTAACGGGGAGTGATCCCCCGCTCGCGGAGCACGAGCTGGGCCAGGATCTGCGAGGTGCGCGAGGCGGTGTCGAGGAAGACCTCGTCCCAGGTCTCGGGCGGCTCCTCGCCGGCCAGCACCACGGTCTCCACCGGCCCGTCGGCGCCGATGCCGATGCCGGGCACCACCTCCCAGTCGCGCCCCGGCAGCGCCCCCACCGGGAGCAGGGCCAGGTCCACGTCGCCGGCCTCGAGCATCGAGGCGCACAGGGAGGGCTCGGCCAGCACCAGGTCGATGAGCGGGCTTCCCGAGAGCCCAGCCGTGAGCGGGCGCGCGTTCAGGAAGGAGACGGCGGCGGCGCGGAGCTTCATCGGAGACCCCCGGAGACGGCGGTGGCGGAGGCGGGCGCGTCGTGGACGCGAAGCACGTTGTAGAGGCTGTCCCGCTCCACGGGCACGCGCCCGGCGAAGCGGATCATGCGGTGGAGCTGGGCCTCCGAGAGGGCCTGCGGCGTGGTGGCCCCGGCCATGTGGTAGATGCGCTCCTCGAGCACCGTGCCGTCCACGTCGTCCACGCCGAACGACAGCGAGACCTGGGCCAGCCGCTCGCCCAGCGAGACCCAGTAGGCCTTCACGTGGTCGAAGTTGTCGAGGAAGAGGCGGGCCACCGCGAAGGTGCGCAGGCCGTCGTAGCCGGTGGGCTTGGGGAAGGCCTTCCCGATCATGTTGTGCTCGGGGTGGAAGGCCAGCGGGATGAAGACCTGGAAGCCGTGGGTCTCGTCCTGGAGGTCGCGCAGCCGGGCCATGTGGTCCACCCGCTCGGCCAGCGTCTCGATGTGGCCGTAGAGCATGGTGGCGTTCGACTTCAAGCCCAGCAGGTGCGCGGTGCGGTGCACCTCGAGCCACTGCTCGGCGGTGGCCTTGTCGTCGCAGATCTTCCGGCGCACCCGCGCGGCGAAGATCTCCGCGCCGCCGCCGGGGATGGTGGTGAGGCCGGCCTCGATGAGCTCGCGCAGCACCTGCTCGAGCGACTTCCCGAACTTCTCGGCGAAGAAGTGCAGCTCCACCGCCGTGTAGCCCTTGATGTGCAGCTCGGGCCAGGCCTGCCGGATCCGCCGCACGGTCTCGAGGTAGTACTCCCAGGGAAGATCGGGGTGCAGGCCGGAGACGATGTGCACCTCGGTGATCCCCAGCGCCCGCTTCGACACCACGTGCTGCACGGCCTGGTCGAGGGACATGGTGTAGCCCTCGCTGGCGTGCTTGTCGTCGGGGCGCGCGAACGAGCAGAACTTGCAGGTGGCCACGCAGACGTTGGTGGGGTTCAGGTGGACGTTGCGGTTGTAGAAGGTGAGATCGCCGTGCCGGGCCTCGCGCACGTGGTTCGCCAGCGCGCCCAGCGCGGCCAGGTCGCTGGCCTCGAAGAGCGAGAGGGCCTCGGCCTCGCCCAGGCGCTGGCCTGCCAGCACCCGGTCGCGGATGGCGCCGAGCCCGTCGCGCTCCAGGGCGCGGTGTGCCAGGGGTGAGAGCATCATTCCTCCGTGGGTTCGCCGCAGCCGTGGGGGGAGATCCCGTCCCATCGGCGCATCAGCTCGTTGGGGATCCCGAGCCGGTCGAGGACGCGGGACACCACCGTGTCCACCAGCGCGTCGATGGTCCTGGGCTTCGAGTAGAAGCTGGGCGAGGCCGGCATGACGAAGGCGCCGGCCTCCACCACCTGCGCGATGGCGCGGGCGTGGATGAGGGAGATGGGTGTCTCGCGGAGCAGGAGGACGAGCCGCTTGCGCTCCTTCAGCATCACGTCGGCGGCCCGCCCCACCAGGTCGGTGGAGACGCCGTAGGCCACGCGGGCCAGTCCGGCCGCCGAGCAGGGCACGATGGCCATGGCGTCGTAGCCGGCGCTGCCCGAGGAGAACGGGGCGGTCAGGTCCTGGTTCTTCCAGACCTTGAACGGGTAGTCGGGGGGGGAGCCGATCTCGTGGGTCCAGATCTGGCGGGCCGTGGTGGTGAAGACCAGGTCCACAGACACGCCGGCCGACGGCCCCTCCCGGGCCAGGAAGTCGAGGAGCCGCTTCGCGTACGGGGAGCCGGAGGCTCCGCCCACTGCGACGACCAGCTTCACGCGCGCACCCCCGTCACCAGCCCGCAGACCCCGGGGAAGAGCAGCTCCCCCTTCACGTCGCGGAAGCCGGCCCGCCCGGCCGCGTCGAGGAACTCGGGCAGGGAGGCGAAGCGCTCCATCGACTCGACCAGGTAGCGGTAGGCCCCGGCGTCGGCCGAGAGCAGCCGCCCCATCACCGGGAGTGCCAGCCGGTTGTACGCACCGTGAAAGGCGCGCGTGCCGGTGGACTCGGGGCGGAAGAACTCCAGGATGGCGAGCCGGGCGCCCGGCTTCATGACCCGGGCCATCTCGGAGAGCCCCACCTCGTGGCTGTCGAGGTTGCGCACGCCGAACGCCACGGTGACGGCGTCCACCGAGCCGGTGCGGAAGGGGAGGTGGAGCGCGTCGGCGGTGGCGGCGGGAAGCCCGGTCTTGGCGGCCCCGCGCGAGAGCATGGGGATGGAGAAGTCGCTCCCCAGGACCACCGCCTCCGGGTACTGGCGCCTGGCCTCGGCGGCCACGTCCATGGTGCCGGCGCAGACGTCGAGGAGCCGCTCGCCCGGTGCGAGCCGCAGGGTGCGGACCGCCCGCCTGCGCCAGAGCTGGTCCACCCGCAGCGTCATGACCCGGTTGAGCAGGTCGTAGGTGGGGGCGATGCGGTCGAACATGGCGCGCACCGCCTGGGCCCGTTCGCCCTGCCCGGGCAGGGGGACGCCGCTCACGCCCCGCCTCCGCGGCGCGGGATCCAGCTGGCCGCCGGCGGCGGCGCGATGCGGGGGCGCGACGGTTTCGGCGCCCCGGGCACCAGCGTCTCGTAGAGGGCGTCCATGCGGGCCAGCACCTCGGGCGGGTGGACGCAGGGCTCGGGCCACTCCCGCCCGCCCTCCTCGACGAACTTCCTGGTGGCGTCGATGCCCACCTTGGCGCCCAGGCCGAAGGCGGTGGAGGCGTGGTCGAGCACGTCCACCGGGCCGTCCACCACCACCATGTCGCGCTTGGCGTCCACGTTGGCGAAGGCGCGCCAGGCGCACTGGGAGAAGTCGTGGATGTCCACGTCCTCGTCGAAGACCACCAGCGTCTTGGTGGCCGACATCTGTCCCGAGCCCCACAGGCCGTGCATGACCTTGCGCGCGTGGCCGGGGAAGTCCTTCCGGATGGAGAGGAAGCAGAGGTTGTGGAAGACCCCCTCGGGCGGGAAGGCCATGTCCACCACCTCGGGGAAGACCAGCTGGAGCATGGGCAGGAAGAGCCGCTCGGTGGCGGTGCCCATCCAGTAGTCCTCCATGGGCGGCGGCCCCACCACGGTGGCCGGGTAGACGGCGTCCCGGCGGCGCGTGATGGCGGTGACCTCGAGGAAGGGGTAGTCGTCGGCCAGCGAGTAGTAGCCGGTGTGGTCGCCGAAGGGCCCCTCGCGAACCACTCCCTGGTCGGAAACGTAGCCCTCGATGACCACGTCGGCGTCGGCGGGAACCTCGAGGTCCACGGTGACGCCCTTCACCATGTGCACCGACTCCTTCCGCAGGAAGCCGGCGAAGAGGTACTCGTCGATGCCCGGCGGGAGCGGGGCCGAGGCGCAGTAGGTGAGCGCAGGGTCGCCGCCCAGCGCGATGGCCACCGGCATGCGCTCGCCGCGCTTCCGGTAGGCGCGCCACTGGGCGTTGGCGGTCTTGTGGAGCTGCCAGTGGAGCCCGACCTGGCGCGGTCCCATCACCTGGCAGCGGTACATCCCCACGTTGCGGATGCCGGTCTCCGGGTCGCGGGTGATGACCTGCGGCAGGGTGATGAACGGGCCGCCGTCGTGCGGCCAGGTGGTGAGCACCGGGATCGAGGCCAGGTCCGGCTCGCGTTCCACGATCTCCTGTACCGGCCCCGAGGAGACGTGCTTCGGGGGGAGCGAGGCCAGCTTCCCGAGCTTCGGGATCATCTTGAGCTTGTCCCAGAGCCCCTGCGGAGGCGCCATCTTGAGCAGCGCCCGGAGCTCGCTGGCCGGCTCGTCGAGGTCCTCGCAGGAGAGCGCCCAGGCGGCGCGCCGCCGGGTGCCGAAGAGGTTCATGGCCACCGGCATGGCGCCGGAGGAGGGCTTCTCGAAGAGGAGGGCGGGCCCCTGCTGCTTGGCGGCGCGGTCGGCGAGCGCCGCCATGTCGAGCTTCAGGTCGACGGGTTCGCGGACGCGGACGAGCTCGCCGGCCCGCTCCAGTCGATCGAGGAAATCGCGCAGGGACCGGTAAGCCATGGGGAGCCGGGATCTACTCCCATCCATCCCTTGTTTCAACGATTGCTGAAAGATATGAGTGCGCCCATGCCGCAGACGATCCGGGTGGCCCACAGCCCCGATTCCGACGACGCGTTCATGTTCTGCGGTCTCTTCAACGGAGCCGTGGGGGCCGACGGCCTGGCCTTCGTCCAGCAGACCGGCGACATCGAGTCGCTGAACCACGAGGCCCGCAACGCCACCCACGACATCACCGCCATCTCCGTGGCCGCCTACGCCCACGTTCACGACCGGTACGTGCTGCTCGACGCCGGGGCCTCCTTCGGCGACGGCTACGGCCCCACAGTGATCGTGAGCCCCACCTCCCGCTTCCTCCGGCTGGAGGAGCTCGGCCAGGCCCGCATCGCCGTGCCCGGCGAGTGGACCAGCGCCTACCTGGCGCTGCGCATGCGCATCCCCGGCTTCGACCCCATGTTCGTGGACTTCAAGGACGTGGGGCGCATGGTGAAGATGGGCAAGGCCGAGGCCGGGCTGGTGATCCACGAGGGGCAGCTCACCGCCCGCGAGGACGGGTTCCGCGTGCTCGAGGACCTGGGGGCGAGCTGGAAGGAGCGCACCGGCCTGCCGCTGCCGCTCGGCATGAACGCGCTGCGGCGCGACCTGCCCGATCCCCTGCGCCGCACGCTCGCCAGGGTCATGGCCGAGACCGTGGCCTGGGGGCTCGACCACCGCAAGGAGGCCCTCGACTACGCCATGGGCTTCGCCCGCGACCTGGACCGCGAGAAGGCCGACCGGTTCGTGGGGATGTACGTGAACGAGTGGACCCGCGACGCCGGACCCAGGGGGAAGGAGGCGGTGCGCCGCTTCCTCTCCGAGGCCGCCGACCTGGGCCTCGTCCCGCGCGTGACCCCGGAGTTCCAGGAGCGCTGATCCCTTGCCGGCCCTCGACCTCGCCCAGCCCTGGCGCAGCGACCGTCCCTGGGACCCGGCTGGCGAGCCCGGAGACCTGGATCGGCGGGGGCGCCGGGTGCTCTGGTGGGGGCTCGCCTCGGCGGCGGTGCTGCTCCCCTGGAACGCGCTCTCGGCGGGGCGCCCCGACCTGCTCTGGCCCGGGGTGGTGGCGGTGGCCGACCTGGTCCCGGCGGCGCTGCTCCTGCGAGGCGCCTGGATGCGCCGGTCCTGGCGCAGCAGCGGCGCGCCCCGGCTCCGCTTCGACCGCTTCCCCTTCTTCCTCGGCGAGCCCTTCGAGGCGGTGCTGGCGCTCGACGCGGTGGACGAGGGCAGGGGCGCGGTGGAGGTGACGCTGGCCTGCCTGGAGCGGAGGCGCGAGGACGGCCCGGCCGCCTGGCCCGAGGTGGAGGTCTACCGGACCTCCCAGGTGATCCTCCCGGCGGCGGAGACGGAGATCACCTTCGAGCTCCCCGCCGTCGAGCGGGACCTCGGCACCGCGCTCCGCGCCCCCGAGGCCCGCCGCTGGGAGCTCCGGGTGCAGGGGCGGGGCGGAGCCCGGGCGCAGGCGGTCTTCCCGGTGCCGGTCTACGCGCCGCCGGTGGACGGGGAAGACCGGGCCGGTTAGGCAGGCGGATCATGGCCGACCTCGACGTCATCGGAATCGCAGGGAGCCTGCGCGCGGGCTCCCACAACCGCGCCCTCCTGCGCCTGGCCCGGGAGATCGCGCCGCCCGGGATGGCGGTCCGCGCATGGGAAGGGATCGGGACCCTCCCGTTCTACGACGGTGACCTCGAGGAGAAGGGCCTCCCCGGCCCGGTCGCCTCGATGAACGAGGAGATCCAGCGCGCCGGGGCGGTGCTGGTGATCACGCCCGAGTACAGCCAGTCCGTGCCCGGTGTCCTCAAGAACGCGCTCGACTGGGCGGCGCGCCCGCCGGGCAAGTCGCCCTTCCGCGGCAAGGTCGTCGCCATCACCGGAGCGTCGCCCGGGGTGCTCGGCACGGCCCGCGCCCAGATGGACCTTCGGCGCATCCTCGCCGCCATGGGCGCCCTGGTCGTCCCTTCACCCGAGGTGCTGGTGGCGCAGGCGCACCAGAAGCGGGACGCCGCGGGCGTGTTCACCGACGAGGGAACGCGCAAGTTCCTGGGGAAGCTGCTCGAGGAGCTGGCACGCTGGGCGGCGAGGTTCGCGGCGTAGCCCGACGCTCACCTGCCCAGGGTCACGGGCATCCGCACGCGGACCGGCTCGCCCCCGCTCTCCGGGAAGACCATCCGCGTGGCTTGCTCCTTCACGCAGGTGCCCAGGGCGGTCCCGTTGAGCTGGGCGTCGTCGAGGGTGGGATAGATCACCTTGCCGGTCGGGCGGACCGTCATGGTCACCAGGATCGGCCGGGGGCTCGCGAGCAGGTCCGGCTCGTCGCGGCGCGCGTCCGCCACGCAGCCGTCGAAGCTCCCGGCGTGCGCAGCGAGCGTGGCCTGGATCTGCTGCTCGTCGCGGGGAGGGAGGTCGGGTCGGGGTGCCGCGGGCGCCGCGGCCGCCGCCTGCGGTGCGGCCTTGCTCACCGGCGCGGGAGCCGGGGGGGTCTTCGCGGGAGCCGCGGCAGCAGCCGGCGGGGGCGCGCGCTTCTTTGCGTCCCTGGGCGGCGCCTCCACGGGCGCGGCGGCCGCCTCCACCGGCGCGGCGGGCGCCGCCACGACCGGGGCCGGTGGTTCCGCGGGTGCAGGGATCGCCGGGACGGGCGCGGGCGGGATCTCGGGGGGGCGCGCCGCCTGCGGGGGCACGCCGCGGCTCGGGGAGGTGGCGAGGTACCAGGCGACCCCGCCGATCGCGGCGAGGATGACCACGCCCACGAGGAGCAGCGGCGCCGCCCCGCGCTTCCGGGGGGCGGGAGGGGGCTCGACGACGACCGGGGGCTCGCGGGCAGGCTCCGGACCGGCGGCCGCCCCGGGTTCCGTCGGGGCTGGCGGCGGCGGGGGCGTCCCCTCCACCGAGATGATCTGGCCGCAGCGCCGGCACGGCATCTTGAAGGAGCGACCCTGGATCCGGTCGTCCGCCACGTAGGCCCGGCCGCAGTTGCCGCAGGTGAATCGCACGGCGCCATCCTACGTTCGTGCGGAAGGACGTAGCAAGGCGGTCAGCGAGCATTTACTGTCGGTCGAATGGCCCGGGTCCTCCGCGCCCACCCGTTCCCACTTAGACCTACAGTGAACTTTCTCGCGCCCGATCGGCCACGGAACCTTGCCGGGCCGTGCGGACCGTGAGAAAGCTGCCATGCAACCCTGGTCGCGTCTCGACGCGTGGAGGACGGCACGAATGGCGTGGGCGAAGATCCTCGTGTCGGTGGCCTGCGCCGCGGCGCTGGCGCTGCCTGGCCCGGCGGCGGGCGCGCCGTCCACGGAGCCGAAGGCGCTCCGCAAGCACACCTTCAAGGTGAACCCGGGCCCCCTGCCCGCCAGGGAGAAGACGGCCTGGAGCCACGCGCCCTACGAGGCGGGCGATTGCTCCATCTGCCACGCCAGCGCGGATCCAAGGAAGCCCGGGCCGGTCACGACCAGCGGCAACGCGCTCTGCTACTCCTGCCACGACGAGTTCCAGGAGATCATGAAGCGCCCGTACCAGCACCCGCCGGCGGTGGAGAGCTGCCTCAACTGCCACAACGCGCACAACTCCCGGGAGCGAGGGCTCCTCCACACCGAGCTGGCCACGGGCTGCAAGGACTGCCACCGGCAGGTCAAGGAGATCGCCGAGACGTCGAAGGTGAAGCACGGCGCCCTGGACCAGGGCGCGAAGTGCGCCAACTGCCACAACCCCCACGGAACCTCGGTGGAGAAGCTGCTCATCCAGCTGCCCTACGACCAGTGCGTGAGCTGCCACGCCGTGGACGACATGAAGGACCACGAGGGTGTCGTCCTCACGAACTACAAGAAGTGGCTGGACGAGAACAAGGTCAAGCACGCGCCGGTCCAGGCCAAGGACTGCTCCGCCTGCCACCGGACGCACGGCGGCGAGAACTTCCGCCTGCTGATCGCCGAGTACCCGGCCACATTCTACTCGGCGTACGACCGCAAGAACTACGCGCTGTGCTTCAGTTGCCACAACGAGAAGGTGGTGAGCGAGCCGGAGACGCGCACCCTCACCAACTTCCGCGACGGCTCCCGCAACCTGCACTTCCTGCACGTGAACAAGGCCGACCGCGGCCGCGCCTGCCGGGCCTGCCACGAGGTGCACGCCTCCCGGCAACCCCGACACGTCCGCGACGGCGTCCCCTACGGCCCGACCGGCTGGGTCCTCAAGATCAACTACCTGAAGACCCCCACCGGCGGGCAGTGCGCCCGGACCTGCCACGACACCAAGAGCTACGAGAGGTAGCGGCGGATGGGCGAGCAGGCGAGGCGACGGCTGATCCTGGGGGTCCTCGGGGGGGCGCTCTCCGGCGTGCTCTGGCCGCTCACCGGCTCGGCCTTCGCCAACGTCGAGGTGGGGCAGCGGGTCGAGAACGTGGAACTGGCCACCCTCGACGGACGCCGGGAGATGCTCCTGTCCGGGAAGGCGCTCGCCAACGTCCTGGTCTTCTTCCGGCCCGGCCACGATCGGTCGCTCGACACGCTGAAGGCGATGGCCGTCTGCGAGAAGGAGTTCACGGCCAAGCCGGTGCGCTGGGTGGCGGTCGTCTCCGGGAGCCACGCGCGCGACGAGCTGAGGGCGTTCGTGATCGCGTCCGGCATCCAGATGCCGGTGCTGCTCGACGAGGGGGACGCGCTCTACGGCAAGCTGGGCGTGCGGTTGCACCCGGTGATCGGCATCGCCGACGAAAAGGGGGCG
The DNA here is from genome assembly GCA_903874275.1 of uncultured Anaeromyxobacter sp. Classification (GTDB taxonomy): domain Bacteria; phylum Myxococcota; class Myxococcia; order Myxococcales; family Anaeromyxobacteraceae; genus CAIOAK01. The sequence continues at coordinate 20,671 of CAIQRS010000027.1, read as the reverse complement.
CTGCTCGACTACGTGCCGTACCACCGGATCAACTACTGCGACATGATCCGGGTGCGGATCCGCCACGCGCTCCACGAGGTGGACCTGGCGGCGGTCGAGCGGGTGGACCAGCCGCAGAAGGCCCTCTTCCCCAACGCGGTGCCGGGCGCCGTGGCCGGGCGGCGCGTGAAGCTCGGCGAGATGTTCCTGGAATCCAGGCAGTGGTCCAAGGCCGCCGAGCAGGCGCGGATCGCGCTGGAGAAGGAGCCCGGGCTGGCCGCGGCCCACGTCCTCATGGGCCAGGCGCTGGCCGGGCAGGGGAAGTGCCGCCAGGCGCTGCCCGCCTTCGACCAGGCGCTGAAGATCGACCCGGGGAGCGCATCGGCCGCCGAGGGCAGGCGTGGCTGCGAGGGGAAGAGATGACGGCGAATGCTGGCTTGCTGGTCGCGCTGGCGGTCGCGCTGCTCGGGGCGCCGGCCGCGGCCAGGGGCCACGTCGAGGCCGGGACCCTCGTGGAGGGCGCCGAGCTCGCGACCCTGGCGGGCGGCCGCCACGCGCTGATCGTCCCGGGGCAGGTCAACCTGGTGGTCTTCTTCCGCCCCGAGCAGGATCGTTCGGCGGACACCCTGCGAAGACTCGCCCAGTGCGAGCCCCTCTTCGCCGGCAAGCCGGTCCACACGGTGGGCGTGGTGTCGGCGGGCGCGCCGCGCGACCAGGTCCAGGCGATGGTGGCCGGGTCGGGGGTGAAGTCGCCGATCCTGCTCGACGAGGGGGACCGGGTCTACGGCCGGCTGGAGCTGCGGCAGCACCCGGTCATCGTCATCGTGGACGCGAAGGGGAAGGTCCACGCGGTCGAGCCCTACCAGCGGCTGCGTTCCTGCGAGATCGTCCGGGCGCGGGTGCGCCTCCTGCTCGGCGAGCTCGACCAGGCGGCGGTGGACCGCATCGTGAACCCGGAGCGGGCCGCTTTTCCCAACGAGGTGGGTGGCGGGAGCGCGGCGCGCTACGTGAAGATGGGCGACCAGGAGCGGGCCAAGGGCAACTGCAAGCTCGCCATCAAGGCCTACGACGATGCCCTCCGGCGCGACCCGCTGAACGCGAAGGCGCTGGAGGGGCGGATGAGGTGCGGCGGCGCCTCGCCGCCTCGAGGAGCGCCGTGACCGGCACGCCCCGGATGGGTGCTGCCCCGAAAGGTTGACCTTGAGTCAAGGCTCGATGGGGCGCTGCCCGAACCCTGCTTGACAGGGCCCCTCGACGATCGAATTCTCCATTGGGCTCGCTGTCCGTCCATGGCCCCAACCCGGAGGAGCAACCGATGAGATTCCCGATGCTGGCCGTCGCCGTCGCACTCGCCATCGCCCCCGTCGCCGTGCACGCCCAGCGTTCCCAGCATGGCAAGGGGCTGGGGGACTGGAGCGTCGTCGGCAGCGAGATCAATACCGGCAAGCCATTCGAGGACGTCCAGGCTGGCTGGCCGAACGTCAACTTCGGCTACACGTTCAACCTGGGCAAGGCGTCCGACATGGGCATCCGCTTCGGCCTCCTCTACGGCCTCGAGGGCACGACCTACACCCAGTTCGGCCTCGGGCTCTGGGCGCCGCTGCGCTTCCAGTTCATCAAGGGGGAAAAGTTCAACCTCGTGTTCCACGTCGATCCGGGGGTCCGGCTCTACTTCTCGGGCAGCACCTGCGTGGCCGGAACCAGCTTCTGCTACGACACGAGCAAGACCCTGTTCGCCTTCACCTTCCCGGCGGGCGTGGTGGGAGGCTTCCCGGTGGCGCACAACCTCGAGATCGGCGGCGGACTCGATCTCAACCTGGCGCTCAACGTCACCGACCCGGTGAACTTCGTCATCGGCCCCTGGGCAGGCCCCTACGTCGAGTACCACTTCGACGATCCGAACATCGCCATCGGCCTGAACACCCGCTTCGGCGTGATGATCCCCACGGCCAAGAACTCCTCGGCGGCCTTCGCGTTCATGGTCCAGGCCTTCGCCGGATACCGGCTCTTCTGACCGTCCACCCGACCTGGCGGCGCTACGTCATGTGCCGCCAGGCCTCGTGCTCCTGTGCGAGCGTCGCCTCCACCCGCTCGACCCAGGAAAGGTAGGCGGCCGGCTCCGCGAGCGGCGGCCGGCTGGACTCGAATCCGGCCAGCTTCTGCGCCGTGGCGGAGTAGGACATCGTCAGGTCCGCATGGCGCTTGGAGCGCTGCCAGCCCATGAGCGCGGTCCCGAAGGCCGTGAGCATGGGGACCCAGCTGTCCGCGGCGGCGCTCCCGGCTCCCCCTCCCTGGACCCGCGCTGCCAGGACGATGGCCGAGACCACCGCCGCGACCTGCACGAGGATCAGTCCGGCGAACCACCTCCGGTCCGCGGCGGCGAAGCGCTCCGCCTTGGCTGCGTACCAGGCCGCCTCGGGGCGAAGGCGGGAGGCGAGGTAGATCTCGGCGCGCTCGGACGCGCTGGCCCGCCGGATCCGCTGCATCTCGGGGGTGACCGGAGGCGCGAGGACGTGGGCGCGCCTGCCCAGCGCGCGAAGGACGTCGGGATGGTCGCGCACCGCCTCCTCCATGGCGCGGACGAAGCTCGCGTCCGGAGCAGGCGCGCCGGGCGGGAACGGATCGAGCTGCATGAGGTAGCGCCAGGTGATCCGCTTCAGGTCCTCCGCGGCGCTGCGGCAGTCGTACCACTGGTTCTGCCATCGGCTGGCACGCACCACCCAGAGCACGAGGACGAGCAGCGTCGTGGAGAAGGCGGTGAGCACGGCGAACTGCAAGCGCACCACGCCGAGCGCGATGGCCAGGACCAGCGCCGCGCTGAGCGGGTTCAGGACCAGAAGCACCGCCTCGCCCAGGAAGTGCTGGCGCTGCAGCGAGACCGCGGCGGCGTCGGCCGCGACGTACAGGCCGGGGTAGGCGTCGAACGAGGGGGGCCCGGTCTGCACGCCCCCGGTCACAGGTCGACGGTGCCCTTGATCCCGAACTGGAGCCACTCGTGGAGCGCCTTGTTGGCGATCGTGCCGTTGGCGGCCGGGTCCGGGGAGCTCAGGCTGCTGAACTGGCCCAAGGAGAAGTTCACGAAGGGCCCGACCCGGAAGGCCGACCCCACCCGGAAGTCCCCGCCCACGAGGATGCGCGCGAACTGGAATCCCGAGACCGACTCCGAGATGGACTGGTTCGAGCCCGAGTAGCTGAGGGTCGCGATCTCCCAGCCCACGCCCAGCCCCACGTAGGGCGCGAACGTCGCGTAGGGCAGGAAGGTGTAGACGAAGTCCAGGCCGAACTGCATGTCACCACCAGTGCAGCTCGTCCAGCCGTTTGCGGTGCACGCCGCGTTCTGCAAGGAGCTGAGGAAGCCGAACGAGTACTGGAAGAAGGCTCCCGCGTAGAGATTCGGCGTGAAGCGCCACCCCACGTCGAGCTGGAGCGGGAGGGCCCCGCTGAAGAGGTCGCTCATCGGCTGGGAGCCGCTGACGTTGCCCATGGGCAGCGCGTACCCGACGCTCAACCCGATGGAGACGCCGCTCTCGGGTGGCCCCGGGGGCGCCGACTTGAGGAACGGGTCAACCCCCTGTTGCGCCGACGCGCGCCCCGCGGAGAGGATCCCCACGGCCAGGAACAACACCACGCAAAGTCGCTTCATCGTGCGCCCCCCGTCGATGGAGCCCGAGAGTGCCCGATCGCTGCCCCCTCGTCCCCGCCCATATGGGTCCCTCGAAGCTACCATGAACGAGGCATTGTGAAATTCCACCAGAGGTGCGCGAGAGTTGGGTCCGGTCATGCCGTCCAAACGATATCAACCCGCACCCCTGGACACCGCGACGGTGCGGTTGCCCGCCGAGGTGGCGGCCGTCCTGGAACTGCTCGCCCGCAACGCCCACGAGGCCTGGGCCCTGGAGCGGCTCTCGGACGGGTGGCGGTGGGGTCCGCACCGCGACGAGGCGGCCAGGCTCCACCCCAGCCTGGTGCCCTACGAGGAACTCCCCGAGGAGGAGAAGAAGTACGACCGCATCGCGGTGGGCGAGACCCTGAAGGCCCTCTGTGCGCTCGGCTTCGGCATCCACGGTCCGTCCGGGAAGGGAGGGGCGCGGTGAGCCAGGGGACCGGGGAGGCGAGGCACGGGGAGCGTTCCGATCCCAGCCGCGCCATCTTCGTCAACTACCGGCGCGAGGACAGCGGCGGCCAGGCCCGCGCGCTGCTCTACGCGCTGGAGCGCGCCTTCCCCGGCCAGGTCTTCATGGACGTGAAGGGGCTCGCACCAGGCGTGAACTACCTGGAGGAGATCGAGCACACGGTGGGGAGCTGCAAGGTGGTCCTGGTCCTCATCGGGAAGGCGTGGGCGGGGGTGACGGACGCCGCGGGGAGGCGCCGGCTCAAGGACCCGCGGGACGTGGTGGCCCTGGAGATCGGGACGGCGCTGCGCCGCCCGGACGTCCTCGTGATCCCCGTGCTCGTCGGAGGAGCGGCGCTCCCTGCCGAGGACGACCTCCCCGAGTCGCTGAACGGCCTGCTGAGCCGGCAATGCCTCCAGCTCACCGAGCAGGACTGGGACCACAACGTCTCGCAGCTCGTCGAGACCCTGAAGAGAAGGGTCGGCCAGTCCGGGTCGGGTTCTCGCAGGCGGCTCTGGGTCGGGCTCGCGGCAGCCGCCATTCTCGCCACGATCGGGGGCGTCGTCGCGGTCCTGACCCTCCGGGAGGGAAGACCCGACGCTCCCCCCGCAGCCACCGCGCCTCCTGCAGCGACGATTCCGGTGGGGAAGTCGGGCGGGCCCGTCGCGCCTGCCGCGCCCCCTGAATCCACCGCTCATGCCTCGCCGGTGGCCGTTCCCTCGGCGGCCGTCGCCCCGCCGAAGCCATCCCCGGTGAAGGCCCCCGCCCGCCCGCCGCCCGGGAACGGCTCGCCCCCGTCGAGGGCCCCGGCGCCGGCGAAGGTGCCCCATTCGCCGCCCGCGGCGGTGGCCACGGCCGAGCCCGCGCGCACGGACCACGCTCCCCCGAAACCCGCCGAGCAGCGCCTCGCCTTCGCGACGGCCGAGGTCCTGGCCTTCAACCAGTACCTCGGAAGTCCCGAGGCTCGCGGGCACGGCCGCTCCCTCGTGGGCGAGGCGAAGTGGTACCTGGGACCGCGGGACTCGTTCACCTTCGCGCCCGCGAACCAGTCACCCGGCTTCTTTCCCATGACCGTGCGGGCCACGCGCGACGGCGACCGGGTCTCCTTCGAGGGGATGCGCACCGGCCGGGCCAGCGACGGCCAGGCCTACGTTCGAATCTCCGGCCACCTCTTGCTGGGAAAGCCACCCCACCTGCTCACCGTGGACCTGGAGTTCGGACGGGTCTCCGGCGCGGACGGGACCGACCTGCAGCCCACGTTCAAGTCGCAGGCCCGCCTGCAGCTGCGTCCGGAGTAGACGCCAGGCCGCGCCTACCGTCCGGGAAGGGGGTTCATCTCGTCGCGCAGGGGGATCTGTCGATACCGGCCGGGGTCAGCCTCGTTCAGCTTGTCCACGATGACGTCCACGTTTCCCAGATCGACGCTGGTCTTGACCCCGCTGCGCGTGTCCTCGACCGTCCGGTAACCGCGGAGCACCTCGTCGTAGTCGTCGTGCGTTCGCGACGTCGCGTTCTGGTTCTTCTCCCAGTCCTTGTTCTGTCGGTCGCGGGCCTTCGTCGCCTCCCGGTGCGCCTGCTGCTGGCGCTCGAACCCCTCGACCTGCTGCCGATGAGCCTGCTGCTGCGCCTGGAACCACTGGTTCTGGGCGTTCAAGGCCTGCTGCGTCTTCTGCTGGATGACCTGGGCATCCTCCCTCAGCGAGTACACCATCGCCCGCATCGTCGGCAGGTCGCGCTCGAAGGAGGCGTCGGGGGCTCGGATGATGACCCCCTGCATCATCCAGGCTCCCTGTCCGAGAGGGCTCGTTTCGAGGTAGGCCTCGGCCCGGTAGTGCCGGACGCGCCCGTCGGCACCCTTCTCCGACAAGCCGTAGGTGACCATCGCCGCCCTGCCGCCTGCGACGCTCGGGCGCATCTCCTGACCGAGAGCCGGCTTGTCGATCTGGAAGGGCCGTCCGCCCGTGCGAGCCGCCATCTCGCTCAGCTGCGGCGCGAGGTTCTTGATCGCATCCAGCGGCCCGGAGAAGGGCGCCACCAGCATCTCGAACCGGGGAGGCGGGGAGCCGAGCTGCCGCGCGGTCGCCACCATCTGCCGATGGTTCTGAACCGCCAGTGAATCGGGGGTGCTCACGCTCCAGCTGAGTCCCATCCCGACGGACTGATCGGCTGGGCCCTGCACCAGAACCGGGCCGGCACACGACTGGGCGCTGGTGCGCCAGCCGTCGGCGATGCCCATCATCCCGGTTCCATCGGGGAACTTGTAGGGCTTCAAGGACGCCGCCCCTGGTGGGGAGCTGGCCGCCTCCGCGGTCCGGGAATCCGGCCTGGAGCCCTCGCTGGGCGAGGCCGCGAGGAGCTGCGCCCATTCGCTCCGGGGCGCGTCGCCATTTGCATAGACCACGACGACGAAGGCGCCGTCCGGGCCGACCCGGCAGGAGATGATGCCCTGGATCGGCCGCCCCCCGAATTGCCCCTGGAACCCGGCGCCGCCGGCCAGGTGATCCCGGGTGTCCTCGTAGGCTCCTCGCAGGTGCACCTTCGAGCCGAAGTACCGTTCCAGATCCGCCAAGGTCGTTCGCAGGGCGTCACGAACCGTCTTGGCCTGCGGGACGCGCCTGGACAGCGCCTTGCCGGAGTCGATGGCGCGGACGACCTCGTATCCTGCCGGGGCCGCATCGGCCTGCCCCGACGAGCAGGCCGCCAGCGGAAGTGCGACCGCTGCCGCGAGTGCGCCGCCGACCATCGACCGGAAGAGCAAGGTGAAACCGATGGACTTCGACATGGCTGCTCCCCCCTGCCGACTTCACGGATTGTACGGCGCCATCCGTTTCCATTCGGTGGTGGAGCCCAGGTTGGGGTTGGCGCTCGGGTCGTTGCTCCCGAGAAAGCCGCCCTGGTCGTCGCTCCAGTAGTACTTGTAGGTCGTGGGCAGCTGCACCGGCGCGCCCGTCCCGAAGGGATTCACGTAGGTCTGGACGGCGCCGAGGTTCTCCCGCACCTGGTACGCCTTGCGGTCCTGGGAGGCGTTCCTGTCGTCGGCCACCTGCTGCCAGGTGCGCCGGGACCAGTCGCGGTACTGGCGAGCCGCCTCGGCGTACGCGGCGGAGTCCTTCAGATTCTGGGCCATGATCCCGCGCCTTCCGAAGGCGGCGCCACTGGTGGCGGAGATCTGCTCGGCGACCAGGGGCAGCCAGGAAGCGTACCCCGGCCACTGGCTGGCCTCGGAAAGTGCCGCGGTCATCGCCATCACCACGGTGTCGTAGGCCGGGGCGACGTGACACTTGACGGTCCCGCGGCAGGCCACGCCGCGGATGGAGTAGGTGACGTCGAACTGGTAGGCGTGGGCGAAGCCGGCGATCGGAGCCGCCTTCCGGGGCTGCCCGATCTGGAGGTTCTCCGGCTTCAGTGCCGAGAGCTTGTCGTGGACGAACCGGCCGCACGGATGGTCGAGGGGGAGCCCCGCGTTGCCCACCATCACCGTGAAGGCCCTGCTGTCCGGCGCGGCAAGGGTCAAGGCGTACTGGCCGTCCTCCCCGACGCGCCAGCCCGGCGGGAGGGCGTAGGAGAAGAAACGGCCGTTGCCGATGCCGAGGCTGCGGTCCGGCGGCGCGGGGTCCCAGACCACCGGCTTCACGGGAAACAGGTTCCGGGGAGCCTGCGCGACGGCCGGCGCCGGGCTGCCGGTGAAGCCAAGGAGGAGCGCCGCGCACAGGAGGACGCGCCAATCTTGCAAGTCACCACCCATCCGATGCCTCCCCTTCCCGTACGTAGCAGATCCAGGAACCGGACGTACGCGAGGCTCGCCAGTCGATCAGCGCTTCGCCGTCACCACCCGGTCCACCCGGAACCCGGCCTTCTCGATGAGCGGGCGGAGCCGCGCGGCGTCGCCCACGATCACCACGACCTCCTTGCCCACCGCGAGCCCCTTCGCGGCGGCCTGGACGCGCGCCGGGTCCACCGACGCCAGCGAGGCCGGGTAGCGCTCCCAGTAGTCGGGGGGGCGCTTGCGCAGCGACATGTCGGCGAGCTCGGCGGCCGAGGCCCGGACGGTGTCGAAGCCGAGGGTGAGGCCCCGCGCCACATTCCAGCGCGCCCGCTGGACGTCGAGGTCGGGCGCCGGCTTCGCCGCGACGTCGGCCAGGGCGTCGAGGATGGCGCGCAGGGAGGGGACGAGCGCGCCGTCGGCGACCGCCATCTGCACGATCAGCGGGTCGGCGGGCTCGAGCTCCCGCCACCGCGCCGAGATCCCGTAGGTCACGCCGTTCTCCATGCGGAGGTGGCGCTGGAGCGTCCAGGAGAGGTACTCGGCGAGCGTGTCCCGGGCCGTGTCGTCGCGCCCGCCCTGCTGCGGTGACGCGACGCCGATCCGGAGGAGCGGCTGGGTGGCTCCCGGCTGGTCCACCAGCACGAGCGTGCGGCCGGCCGGAGCCGCGGGGATCGCCGCCTCCGGCTCCCGCGCCTTGCCGGAGCCCTTCCAGCCGCCGAACTCGCTCTCGATGGCCTCCCACATCTCGGCGTCCGGTTCCATGCTGCTCACCACGACGAGCGTGGCCCGCTCCGGCCTGAGGCTCGCCTCGGTCCAGGCATCGACCTGCGCCCCGGTCACCGAGCGCACCGAGTCCTCGGTGGGACTGGTGCCGAGCGGACTTCCCGGGAAGAGACCGGCCATGAGGGCGTCCTCCCCGAGCCGGGCCGGGCGCTGGCGGTTGATGGCGAGGCTGCGGACGAGCTCGTCCTTCATCCGCCCCAGCCGGTCGCCCACCGACAGGTTCCGGACCCAGCGTCCGGTGAACTCCAGGATCTTGTCGAGGTTGCCAGCAGATCCCCGCTCGGTGCGGATCACCTGGCCCGGGGCCCGGTAGGTCCTGGCCAGGATCCCGTACTGCACCTTCTCGAGGGCCAGGTCGGCGGAGCTCAGGGAGGCGAGCGACAGCGCCATCGTGCCCGATGGGAAGGCCGGCGACCCGTCGAGATCCGTGCGGAAGGCGACCTTCACCTCCGCCACCGGCGCGGCCCCGCGCCGCGCCACGACGACCTCGAGGCCGTTCGCCAGGCGGCGCCGCTGCACCTTGTCGAGCCCGGGCGCCCGGGCCACCTCGAGGATGCTGCGGGAGGGCGCCTTCCAGGCGCCGTCGAGCGACGCGGGAGGGAGGTCGCCCCCGGCTACGCCCGATGAGCCGGCCAGGCGGGGATTCTTGTCGGGCAGGACGAGCAGGCCGAGGGTGCGATCCCCCTGGAAGTGCTCCCGGACGTACTCGTCGATCCCCTCGGTGAGCTGGGCGCCGATCTGCCGCTGCCAGCCACCCAGGTAGTCCGGGTCGCCGTGGAGGCGCAGGTGCTGGGCGATCTCGCCGACCGCGCCGTTCTCCTCGAGCGCCGTGTAGTGATCGACGAGCAGCGTGTCGCGGGAGAGCTGCCCCATGACGCCGAAGCTGTCGCGGGCCTGGAAGAGGGAGCCCTTCACCTTGTCGAGGACCCACTGCGCGTCGGCCTCGTTGCGCAGCTCGATGCGCGCGTAGACCAGCGTCGCGGCGTCCAGCTCCCAGATCCCGGCGCTCACACCATCGACGTAGCGCTCGCCGTCCCCGGTCTTGAGGGCCCGGATCGAGCCGCCGGCGAGCGAGGAGACGTAGTTCGTCGCGGCGATGGCCCGGGCGCGCTGGCCGGCGAACTGCCCGGGCACGATCCATCCCACCCAGAGGGTCGGCCGCTCGACGGGGCCGCTCCGGGTCTGCAGGGCGACGGCGTCCGGGAGCTTCGGCGCCGGCGGAGGCGAACGGGGCGCCGGGGTCACGCGGGTGGGTGAGGGGCCACTCCCGAAGAAGAGGTCGTCGAACCGGGTCGCGAAGGCCTGGGCGGCTTCCTTGGCCGGGAGCGGGGAGCAGAGGACGGCGATGGCCCGGTCCGGCGTGTAGTGCACCTTCATCCAGGCGCGGACGTCGGCGAGGCTGATGCTCCGGAGCGACGCCTCGGTCCCGGCGATCGACCGGCCGTACGGGTGGCCCCCCATCCCCATCGCGGCCAGCCACTCCAGCTGCACGACGTCGGGGGAGTGGTCCTGCCGCTGCCGGATCTCGGAGAGCACCACCTCCCGCTCGGTCAGGAACTCCTGCTCGTCGATCCCGGCCAGCGGATCGCGCAGCCGCGCCACCTCGGCGGCGGCCATCTCGATGAGCTGGTCGGTGCGACCGGCCGAGTAGTAGGTGGTGTGGTCGTGGGTGGTGAAGGCGTTGAACTCGACGCCGGCGGCCTCGAGCCGGTCCCAGATGCGGAGCCCGCCGCCCGGGCGTCCGCGGAAGGCCAGGTGCTCCGCCAGGTGCGCCAGCCCCTCCTTGCCCGGCGGGTCGTCGGAGGAACCGGCCCGGTAGGAGACGCCGACCGTGGCCCGCGGCGAGACCGGGATCTCGTAGGCCACGACCCGCAGGCCCGAGGGGCCCTGCGCCGAGTAGCCCTGGTAGGGCACCGGCTTCCCCTTCACCTTGCTGTTGAAGGCGAGGGCCGGGGAGGCGGAGAGGAGGAGGGAGAGCGCTGCTGCGATGCGGAATCCGGGGAGAAGGCGCATGCCCCCGAAACTATCACGACCCGAATGGGGCTAGAACGCCCGTTCGGTGAGCATCACGGCGGCCTCGACCAGCGCGCGTCGGTGCACGCCGTCGGGCAATGTCTCGAGGGCCGAAAGCGCTCCCCGGGTGTGCTCGCGGGCCAGCGCGCGCGCCGCCTCGACGCCGCCGGTGCGCTTCACCGCGGCGATCACCTCGAGGCACACCTCGTCGGTGGGATCGGCGCCGTCGGCGATGGGGGCGAGCCGGGCGTGCAGGCCGGGCTCGGCGAGGAGGGCGCGGATGAGGGGCAGCGTGGCCTTGCCCTCCACCAGGTCGGCGCCCAGCCGCTTGCCGAGCTTCTCGGGGTCGGCGGCGTAGTCGAGGGCGTCGTCCACCAGCTGGAAGGCGGTGCCGATGCCCTCGCCGAACCGGGAGAGCGCGGCCGGGATGGCGCCCTCCTGGCCGGCGGCCCAGCCGCCCGCGGCGCAGGCCCAGCCGAAGAGCGAGGCGGTCTTGCCCTCGATGACCTGGAAGTAGTCCTGCTCGGTGGCGCGGAAGCCGCCGCGGAGCGAGAGCTGCTTCACCTCCCCCTCCACGAGCCGTCGCATGGTGGCGAGAAGGGCGGGCAGCGCCCGGGCCGCGGCGGGGTGGCCCGCGGTGATCTCGAGGGAGCGGGTGAGGAGCCAGTCGCCGGCCAGCACCGAGACGGTGTTCCCCCAGATGACGCGCGAGGCGGGCATGCCGCGCCGCAGCGGACCGTCGTCGATCACGTCGTCGTGGAGCAGCGTGGCGGAGTGGGTCAGCTCGGCGGCCACGCCGAAGGGGACCGCGGCCGACATCTCGCCGCCGCTGGCGCCGCAGGCGAGGAGCGCCACCGTGGGGCGGATGCGCTTGCCCCCGGCCGCCACCTGGTGGCGGGCGGCCGACTGGAGCGTGGCTTCTGCGTCGGCGGTGGCCCGGGTGAGCTGCACCTCCAGCGCGCCGAGCTCGTCGAAGAGGCGGGGGACCTGCGCGAGAGCGGCCTGGGCCTTCTCTGGCCGGGCGCCGCGCCGGGCGGCGTCCTCCAGCTGCTCGCGGATCACGTTGTCGTTCGCCACTGACGGCGCGATATAGCATGACCTCGCCTGCCCAGGGAGGTCCCGCGCTGTCCGATCGCGTCCGACGAATGACCGCCGTCCTGCTGCTCGCCGCCTGCGGGAGCGCGGCGGCGTCGCCGGATCAGGGGCCGCTCGGCGTCCGCACCCCGGGCTCGCTCCGCGACCTCTTCCTCGACGTGGTGCAGTGGGATGCGCGCGCCGTCCCCGCGCTCCGGCTCGACGTGGGATGGGCCATGGCCAACGACTGGAGCACGCCCACCACGCTCACCCGGGACGGGCAGGTCGTGCAGGTGCGGCTCGACGAGCAGGCCGACTCGCTCACCGCCTCGCTCCGCGTGCCCTGGGGAGTGGTCCTGGGGTCGCCGGAGGGGTCGTTCCTGCGACGGCTCGCGACCGCGCTCGAGATCCGGGGGACCGTGCACTGGGGAGGGTGGAGCGACCCGGTCATCGACGCCTGGCACCGGGTCTTCGCCTACAACGACTTCGCCCGGCCCGCCTTCCCCTCGAACGAGATCCACCTGGCGCTCCACCCCGCCCTGGGAACGGCTCCGGTGGACATCCGCCAGGCCACCTTCGCCTTCGGCGACGTGGTGCTGCGCAACCAGCTGCTCCTCTGGGAGGGCGGGGATCCGCTCCGCGACGGGCCGGGGGCGCGGGCCGGGGTCTCCCTGCGACTCGACGTGAAGATCCCCACCGGGTCGCTCCCGCGCATGGGCGGCTCGGGGGGCTGGGACGTCGGGCTCGGCCTGCTCGGCACCTGGCAGGCCACCTCCTGGCTGGTCGGGCACGCCATCGTCACCGGATCGCTCTGGTCGCCCATGGCGGGCGACCTGCCCCTGCAGCCGCGCACCTGGCAGGGCAGCGCCGGGCTCTCGCTGGCGGTCCTCCTGGGCGGGTGGTCGCTCCTGCTCGAGGACCGCTGGTCCTCGGCCCCCTTCCAGGCCGGCTGGGGCTTCGTCGAGGTGGACCCGGAGTGGACTCTGCAGTCGAGCGCCTTCACCGCGGTGACCCTGCCCCAGAACCAGATCACCGGCGGCGTGCGCTACGGACCCGTCACCTTCTGGTTCCAGGAGGACTTCACCATTGGACACGTGCCGGGGCTGGGGCCGACCTGGTTCCACGACACCAACGCCCCCGACGTGGCCCTGGGGCTCACGCTCACCCTGCGGCCCTGAAGCCGCCGCGCCGGCGTGCTACGGTCGTCCCGTGTCCTGGGTCAAGCTCGTCCTCTCCTACGACGGCACCCGCTACGTGGGCTGGCAGCTCCAGGCCAACGGGCCGTCGATCCAGGCCGAGGTGGAGCGGGCGCTGGCCGTCCTCCACAAGGAGACGGTGCGCGTGACCGCGGCCGGGCGAACCGACTCCGGCGTCCACGCCCTCGGCCAGGTGGTGAGCTTCGCGGTGGAGCGCCCCATTCCGGTGCCGGCCTACGTGAAGGGGATGAACGCCCACCTGCCGGAGGACATCGCGGTTCGCGAGGCCGAGGTCCGCGGGTCGCCCTTCGACGCGCGGCGCGACGCGCGGGGCAAGCGCTACCGGTACCGGATCGAGAACCTCCCCACGCGCCATCCGCTGGGCAGGCTGCAGGCCTGGCAGGTCTTCCGGCCCCTCGACGTCGCCGCCATGCGGGCCGCCGCCGCGCCGCTCCTGGGCCGCCACGACTTCGGAGCCTTCCGGGCCGCCGACTGCGACGCCGCACACGCGGTGCGCGAGCTGCGACGGCTCGAGGTCCAGGACGGCCCGGAGGGGCGCATCGAGGTGGTGGCCGAGGCGACCGCCTTCCTGAAGCACATGGTGCGAAATGTGGTGGGGACGCTGGTCGAGGTCGGCCTGGGCGCCCGGAGCGCCGGGTCGATGGCCGACGTGCTGCGGAGCCGCGACCGGAAGCTGGCCGGCAGGACCGCCCCGCCGCAGGGGCTCGTGCTCGACCGGGTCTTCTACGACGAGTGAGGAGGGGCCCCCCCCTCACCTGGCCGGCGCGCCCATTCCCAGCGCCTGGGAGATCTCCCGGGCCTTGGCCTGGAGGATGCGGGCGTTGCGCGGCCCCATCCGCAGGATCTGCTTCTCGACGTCGCCGAGCCCCTCCAGCGTCGGATCGGCGAAGGCCCAGGTGGCGCCCGTTCCCTCCACCACCGCGACCCCTCCGTCGCGGACCGGGGAGACCTCGATGCGGTGGAGCGCCCGCGCCGCCGCCTTGTCGATCGAGCCGTCCGGGTAGCCGAGGGCGCGGTAGGCGGCCTCCAGCGCCGGGCGCAGCGCGGCGTAGGCGATGACGAACGCGTCCACGTTCACCGAGGCCACCGCGTCTCCCACCGCGTCGAAGCGGGTGTAGGACTGCGGGTCAATGGAGACCTTCCCGTCCCGGCGCACCACCGCGAAGGCGCCGGTGGGCGCGAGCCGCTCGAGCTGCTTGCGCGGCACCACGTCGTTGGCCAGGTTCTCGACGGCCACCGCCCAGCGGCGCGCCACGTCGGGCGCGACGAGGAGCCCGCGGAGCACGGGGTTCGCCGAGACGGCCTCGAGGAGGGAGAGCTGCCGGGCCGGGTCCACCGCCGGGCCGGTCGCACCGGCAGGAGCCACGATGGCGGGAGGGGCCGACGCCCCGGGGGCGGTTGGAGGCGGGTTCCCACCGAGGAACCACCAGAGCCCGCCCGCGGCGGCAACGACCACCCCGAGCCCGGCGAGAACCAGCGGAGCCGCGCTGGGCGGGCGAATCGAGGTCTTCGGTCTCTCCGATTCCATGTGCGCTCCCTGGCCCCTTCCGGTGAACCCTCCGACGGTGGCGCGGATTCTCCCTCGAATCGCCTCCGCCGGAAACGACGAGGCCGGCGGCTCTCGCCACCGGCCCCGAAGGTCTTGGGTCTTATGAGAGGGCTCGCGTCTACCTGGCCTCCTTGGGAATCGTTTTCCGGATCCAGGAGCAAGCCCCGTTCCGAAGTTCCATTTCCAGGAACGCAAATGATTTCAGCAGGTTGAAAAATGTACCTGCACGAAACCCGTGCAGGGGTCGGGGAGAATCGGGGCAGTGGGAGGAGGCTCGCCCCATTTCCCCACGCCCCTACTTTCCCTTTCGCGGCGCGCCCTTCTTCGGGGGATCGGCCGGCCGGGTCCCCTTCGTGAAGGAGAGCCCGCCGTCCTTTCCCTCGTCCACCAGGATGTGGTCGCCGGGGACGAAGTCGCCGGAGAGGAGCTTGGTGGCGAGCGGGTCCTGGATCATGCGCTGGATGGCCCGCTTGAGCGGGCGCGCCCCGTAGACCGGGTCGTACCCGGCGTCGGCGATGGCCTCGCGCCCCTTCTCGCCGAGCTCGAGCGTCATCTGCCTCTCGGCGAGCAGCTTGCGCAGCCGGCCGAGCTGGATCTCCACGATGTGGGAGAGGTCCTCACGGGAGAGCGGGCGGAAGACCACCACGTCGTCCACCCGGTTCAGGAACTCGGGCTTGAACTCGGCGCGCAAGGCCTCCATGGCCGCGTCGCGCATCTCCTGGCCGGCGTCCGGGCGCGCCCCCAACCGCATGATGTGATCGGAGCCGACGTTGGAGGTCATGATGAGCACGGCGTTGCGGAAGTCCACGGTGCGCCCCTGCCCGTCGGTGAGCCGCCCGTCGTCGAGGATCTGGAGGAAGACGTTGAAGACGTCCCGGTGGGCCTTCTCGATTTCGTCGAAGAGCACCACCGCGTAGGGGCGGCGCCGGACCGCCTCGGTGAGCTGGCCGCCCTCCTCGTACCCCACGTAGCCGGGGGGCGCGCCGATGAGCCGGGAGACGGAGTGCTTCTCCCCGTACTCCGACATGTCGATGCGGATCATCGCGTCGTCGTCGTCGAAGAGGAACTCGGCCAGCGCACGGGCGGTCTCGGTCTTCCCCACGCCGGTGGGGCCGAGGAAGATGAAGGAGCCGATGGGGCGGTTGGGATCCTGCATGCCGGAGCGGGAGCGGCGCACCGCAGCCGACACCACCTCCACGGCCAGCGCCTGGCCGACGACCCGCTCGGCCAGCCGCTTCTCCATGGAGAGCAGCTTCTCCTTCTGCCCCTCCATGAGCTTGGAGACCGGGATGCCGGTCCACTTGGAGACCACCTCGGCGATCTCCTCGGGCGTGACCTCCTCCCGCAGCATGGCGCCGGCCTTCTGGGCCTCCGCGAGATCCTTCTGCACCTTGTCGATCTCGGCCTGGATGGCGGGGAGCCTGCCGAACTTCACCTCGGCGGCCCGGTTGAAGTCGGCCTTGCGCTCGGCGTCGGCCTGCTCGGTCTTCACCGTCTCGAGGTCGGCGCGCAGGGTGGAGAGCTTCTGGATGAGCCCCTTCTCCCGGTCCCAGCGGGCCTTCAGCCCGGCGAAGGTCTCGTTCAGGCCGGCGATCTCCTTCTCGACGTCGCCGAGGCGGCGGCGCGAGGCGTCGTCCTTCTCCTTCTTCAGCCCCTGCTTCTCGATCTCCAGCTGGGCGATGCGGCGGCGGATCTCGTCCACCTCGGTGGGCATCGAGTCGATCTCGATGCGCAGCCGGCTGGAAGCCTCGTCCATGAGGTCGATGGCCTTGTCGGGCAGGAAGCGGTCGGTGATGTAGCGGTTGGAGAGGCGCGCCGCGTCCACCAGTGCCGCGTCCTGGATGCGGACCTTGTGGTGGACCTCGTAGCGCTCCTTCAGGCCGCGCAGGATGGAGACGGTGTCCTCCACCGAGGGCTCGCCCACGAAGATCGGCTGGAAGCGACGCTCCAGGGCCGGGTCCTTCTCGACGTGCTTGCGGTACTCGTTCACCGTGGTGGCGCCGATGGCGTGGAGTTCGCCGCGGGCCAGCGCCGGCTTGAGCAGGTTGCCGGCGTCCATGGCCCCCTCGGCCGCGCCCGCCCCCACGATGGTGTGCATCTCGTCGATGAAGAGGACGATCTGCCCCTCGGCGGCGATGACCTCCTTCATCACCGCCTTGAGCCGCTCCTCGAACTCCCCGCGGAACTTGGCGCCGGCGACGAGCGAGCCCATGTCGAGGGAGAGGATCTTCTTCCCCTTCAGCCCCTCGGGCACGTCGCCGTCCACGATGCGGCGGGCCAGCCCCTCGACGATGGCGGTCTTGCCCACGCCCGGATCGCCCACCAGCACCGGGTTGTTCTTGGTGCGGCGGGAGAGGATCTGGATGGTGCGCCGGATCTCCTCGTCGCGTCCCACCACCGGGTCGAGCTTGCCCTTGCGGGCCAGCTCGGTGAGGTCCTTGGTGTACTTCTCCAGGGCGCGGTACTGGCTCTCCGCCTCGGGGCTCGTGACCCGCGCGCCGGCGCGCATGTCCTTCACCGCACCGCGGATGCGGTCGGCGCTGGCGCCGGCCGAGCGCAGGGCCTCGCCGGGCGGGCTCTTGTCCTCGGCGGCCGCCGCGAGCAGGTGCTCGGTGGAGACGTACTCGTCCTTGAGCCTCTTCGCCTCGCCCTCGGCCCGCTCGAGAAGCTTCTGCAAGCGGTTGCCGAAGTAGGGCTCGCCGCCGCCGTGCACCTTCGGGATCGAGCGCAGCTCGTCCTCGAGCCGGCTCTCGACCTGGCCGGGGTTGGCGCCGATGCGCTCGAGCAGGGGCCTGGCCACGCCGTCCTGCTGGTGGAGCAGGGCGAGGAGCAGGTGCTCGAGGTCGATGGCCTGGTGCTCGCGCTTGCGGGCCTCGGCCTGGGCCTCCTGCAGGGCTTCCTGGGCCTTCACGGTGAGCTTGTCGGTTCGCATATCCCGGAAGCGTAAGACCTCGGGCATGCATGGCAAGTGCCGTCCCGGGCCATTAGGGGTCGAGGGTGAACGACCCATCCAGGACGAGCGAAGCACGGCCAGTGGTCCTCTCCATGGGTCGCGCCCTCCCCGGGAACTACGCCGACCAGGAGACCCTGACCGCGGCACTCCGCGCCCACTGGGCCGCGCAGCACTTCAACGCCGACCGGCTCGAGGAGCTGCACCGGGCGGTCAAGGTGAAGGGGCGCCACCTCGCCCTGCCGCTCGCCGCCTACCCGCCCCTCGACACCTTCAAGAAGTCGAACGACGCCTGGATCCGGGTGGCCGAGGAGCTGGGCGCCGAGGCGGTGATGCGGGCCCTCGACGACGCCGGGCTCCGGCCGGCCGACGTGGACCAGCTCGTCTTCGTGACCGTCACCGGCCTGGCAACGCCCTCCATCGACGCCAAGCTGGTGAACCGGCTCGGGTTGCGGCGTGACGTGAAGCGGCTTCCCATCTTCGGGCTGGGCTGCGTGGCCGGCGCCGCCGGCCTGGCGCGCCTCTCCGATCTCATGTCCAGCTCTCCGGGAGGGGTCGGGGTCCTCCTCTCGGTGGAGCTCTGCTCGCTCACCCTGCAGCGCGACGACCTCTCGGTGGCGAACGCGGTGGCCTCGGGGATCTTCGGCGACGGCGCGGCGGCGGTGGTCCTGGCCGGGGGTTCACGAGAAGTGAAAGCTTCCCCGCGCCCGCGCGTGGTGGCCACCCGGGCCGCCTTCTACCCCGACACCGAGTGGGTGATGGGCTGGGACTTCCGCGACACCGGCTTCCAGGTGGTGCTCTCCGCCGAGGTCCCCCGCATCACCCGCGAGAACATCGCCGGCGACGTGGACGGGTTCCTGGCGTCGCACGGGCTCGGGCGCGGGGACGTGCGCCACTGGATCGCCCACACCGGGGGGCCCAGGGTGCTCGAGGCCTTCCAGTCCGCCCTGGCGCTGCCCGACGGGGCGCTGCGCCGCTCCTGGACGTCGCTCGAGGAGGTGGGAAACCTCTCCTCGGCCTCGGTGCTCTTCGTGCTCGGCGACCTCCTCGATTCGGGCGAGCCCAGGCCCGGGGATCTTGGGCTGGTCGTCGCCATGGGGCCCGGATTCTGCGCGGAGATGGTACTCCTCCGGTGGTGAGAGGGACCGGCACGTGACCGCACTCTGGGCCTACCTGGCGCTCCTCGGTCTCGTGGCGGCCGAGCGGGGGGCGGAGCTCTCGGTCTCGAGCCGCAACGCCCGTGCCCTGCTCTCCCGCGGTGGGAAGGAGAGCGGCCAGCGGCTCTACCGGGTGATGGTGGCCTTCCACGCCCTCTTCCTCCCGGTGCTGGCGCTCACCGCCATCGCCTACCGGGAGCCCCCGTCCGCCTGGGCCCTCCTCGCCGTGGCCGGGGCCTTCGCCGCCCAGGGGCTGCGCTGGTGGGCGGTTCGCACGCTGGGCGACCGCTGGAGCACCCGGGTCATCGTGCTCCCGAAGGCCAAGCCGGTCACCGGCGGCCCCTACCGCTTCCTGCGCCACCCCAACTACCTGGCGGTGATCGTGGAGATGGCCTGCCTGCCGCTGGCCTGGGGCATGTGGCGCCTGGCCATCCTGTTCACCCTGGGGAACGCGGCCATCCTGTACTTCCGCATCCGCGAGGAGGAGCGGGCGCTCGGCCCGGAATGGAGCCGCGCCTTCCAGGGGAAGGGGAGGTTCGTCCCGTGACCGCGCCGCCCGGCCCGACCCCGCGCGAGAAGGAGGTGGCCGCGGAGATCCGGCGCATCGTCCGGGAGCAGCTGCACGCGCGGACCGAGTTCGGCGACGACGAGGAGCTGGCCTCCCGCCTCGACTCGCTGGAGCTGCTCTCGCTCGTGGTCGCGGTCGAGGACCGTTTCCGCATCCTGCTCACCGACGAGGACGCCGCCCAGGCCCGCTCGCTCTCCGACCTGGCGCGGATCGTCGCCGCGCGCGCCCCGGAGCAGGTGGCGCCGTGAACCGGCTGCGGGGCCCTCCCGCGCCCGTCCCGCGCCACCAGGGCGTGGCCGCGATGCTCTCGGCGGCGGCCCGCCACCCCTCCGGCGTGACCTTCGTGGGGCTGCGCGAGGAGGAGACCCGCCTCTCCTGGGCCGAGGTGGACGCACGGGCCCGCCGCGCAGCCGGGGTGCTCATCGCCCGCGGCGTCCGCGAAGGCGACCGGGTGGCCATCGTGCTCCGCACCGAGCCCGCCTTCCTCGACGCCTTCTTCGGCGCGCTGCACGCCGGGGCGGTGCCGGTCCCCCTCTACCCGCCGGTGCGGCTCGGGCGGATGGACGAGTACGTCGAGGCCACCGCGCGCATGCTGCGGGTGTCGGGGGCGCGGGCGCTGATCACCTCGGGGGGCGTGGCCAGGGTCATCGGCCGGGCCGTGGCCGCGGCCGGGCCCGGGCTGGATCTCGGGGTGGTGGACGCGTCAACCCTCGGCGAAGGCCCGCTGGCCTCGGTGCCCCGCGCCGGCGGCGACCTGGCGCTGGTCCAGTTCTCCTCCGGATCGACGGTGGATCCCAAGCCGGTGGCCCTCTGCCACGCCGCCCTGGTGGCCCAGGTCGATTCACTCGTGGTCCTCGTGAAACCGACGGCAGGGGACGTGCTGGTCTCCTGGCTGCCGCTCTACCACGACATGGGGCTCATCGGCTGCCTGCTCGGCGCGGTCTCCTACCCGGGGCCGCTGGTGCTCATCCCGCCCGAGCACTTCCTGGCCCGTCCGGCCCTCTGGCTGCGCGCGGTGGCCCGCCACCGCGGGACCATCTCGGCGGCGCCCCACTTCGCCTACGCCTTCGCCGCCGACCGGGTGCAGGACGCGGACCTGGCCGGACTCTCGCTCGCCTCCTGGCGCATCGCCCTCGACGGCGCCGAGCCGGTCACCACCGGCGCGCTGCTGCGCTTCGCCGAGCGCTTCGCCCCCGTGGGGCTCGATCCCGGGGCCCTCATGCCGGTCTACGGGCTCTCCGAGGCGGCGCTGGCCGTGACCTTCTCCCCGCCCGGGCGGCCGCCACGCGTCGAGGGTGGTGCGGTCTCGGTGGGCCTGCCCATACCCGGAGTGGAAGTGGAGGTGCGCGGGGAGGACGGGGTCGCGCTCCCGGAGCGGCGCCCCGGCCGCATCCACGTGCGCGGCCCCTCGCTCATGCAGGGCTACCTGGGCGACGCCGCCGCCACCGCGCTCGCGCTGCGCGAAGGGTGGCTCGACACCGGCGACCTGGGCTTCCACGCCGG
>CAIQRS010000026.1 GCA_903874275.1 uncultured Anaeromyxobacter sp. | reverse complement strand
CGAGTAGCGGTAGGGGTCGTTCCCGACGCCCGCCAGGCGGGTCCAGAGGTCGCGGTGGTTCCCGGAGGCGTTCATCTCCCCGACCGGCCCGGCCAGGAGGCCGCCGCGGACCCGGAAGCCCTGCACGCCGAGCGAGAAGTCGCCGGTGGTGGAATTGGAGTTGCCCCCCAGGAAGCCGGTGACGAGAAGGCCGTCGCCCATCCGGGCGAGCAGCGCGTCGCGGTCATCCGTCCCGAGCCGCCAGGCCAGGTTGGAGACCCGCGAGGTGGTGGGGGGCATGCCGAGCTTCCGGCCGTAGTAGGTGTCCACGTAGTAGGTCCGGAGCACCCCCTTCTCGACGACCGGGAACTTCCGGGCGGCGATGCCCTCCCCGTCCCAGAGGCGCGAGCCCAGGCCGCGCACCACGAAGGGGTCGTCCACCACGTCGAGCCACTCGCTGCCGATGGGCTCCCCGAGCTTGCCCTCCAGGAAGGAGCGCTTCTGCTGGAGCGACGATCCGGAGAGGGGTCCGAAGAGCGCGCCCACCAGCCTTCCGGCGGCCCGGGCGTCCACCAGCACCGGTGTCACCGCCGACTCGCCCTTCTCCGATCCGACGCGGGCCAGGGCGCGTTCCGCCGCGCCGCGCCCGATGTCGGTGGGGGCGGGGAGGTCCGACAGGAAGCGGGCCGTGGCGGCGTCCCAGTCCTCCGGGCGGCGCCCGTCGGGGTCGGCCACGCTCACCTGCGCCGACATCCCGTGGTCGGTGCCGCGCCGCGCCCCCTCGAAGCCGTTGGAGGTGACGAAGACCCGCTCTGCGAAGGTGTCCCCCACGCCGGCCGAGACCGAGAGGATGCGCCCGGCGCCCGGAACCGAGCGGGCCGCCTCCTCCATGGCCTCCGCTGCCCTGCGCCGCGCCTGGGCGTCGAGCCGGTCGTAGGCCGGATCGGCGAGTTCCAGGTCCACGTCTGCCCGGCCGGCGTAGAGCGCCGGGTCGGGGAGCAGCCGGAACGGATCGGGGGCCAGCGTGCGGGTGAGCGCCACGCCGTCCACCACCAGCCGCTCGATGGCCTCCGGGCGCAGGTCGCTCGTGGAGACCGATGCGTAGCGCCCGTCGACGTAGAGGTCGATGCCCAGGCCACGGGTGGTGGCCTCGCTGGCCGTCTCCACCCGCCCGTCGCGCCAGGAGAGCTCCACCTGCCGGGCCCGGCTGGCCGAGGCGGCGGCGTCCCGGGCCCCGTGGCGCAGCGCCAGCGTCACCGCGGCCCGGGCGGCCTCCTTCAGCTCTTCACTCACGGAGCACCCCGCCCACCCACCGTCATGGAGGAGACCCGCACCGTGGGCAGCCCCTGCGAGACCGGCACGCTCTGCCCGTCCTTGCCGCAGGTCCAGCCCCCCTCGTCCACGGCCAGGTCGGAGGCCACCATGTCCACCATCTCCAGCGCCTTGGGCCCGTTGCCGATGAGGTTCACGTCCTTGATGGGCCGGGTGAGCTTGCCGTCCTCGATGAGCCAGCCGTTCTTCACGAAGAAGGTGAAGTCGCCGGCGCCGATCTGCACCTGCCCGTTGGAGAAGGTCTGGCAGTAGATCCCCCTCTTCACCGAGCGGATGATCTCCTCCCGGTCGTGCGGGCCGGGGAGCATGTAGGTGGAGCGCATGCGCGGCAGCGGCGGGTGACGGTAGCTCTCGCGCCTCCCGTTGCCGGTGGGGGCCACCTTGTAGTGGCGGGCCGAGATGGCGTCGTGCAGGTAGGAGGCGAGCACGCCGTTCTCCACCAGCACGGTGCGGCCGGCCGGGTTGCCCTCGTCGTCCACGTGGATCGAGCCGCGCGCGGCCACGCCGGTGCCGTCGTCCACGATGGAGACGAACGGGGCGGCCACGACCTTGCCCAGCTTGTCGGCGTAGATGGAGGTGCCCTTGCGGTTGAAGTCGGCCTCCATGCCGTGGCCGATGGCCTCGTGGAGCAGGATCCCCGAGGACCCGGCGGCCAGCACCACCGGCATCTCGCCGGCGGGGGGCTGTCCGGCCTCGAAGAGGATGGAGGTGCGGGCCCAGGCCTCCGTGCAGAGCCGCTCGATGCGCTCCTTCGAGTAGAAGTCGCCCCCGGCGCGGCCGGCCACGTTGTAGCCGTTCTGCTCGCGCCGGCCGTCCCGCTCGGCCAGCACCGAGGCCGAGAGCAGCGCCATGGGCTGCATGTCCTCGACCACCCGCCCGCTCGAGTCGGCGATGAGGACCGCGCTCTGCTCGTCGTGGAGGTGGACGTTCACCTTGCGTACCGACGGGTCGGCGGCGAGGAGCCGCGCGTTCACCGCCTCGAGGACCGGCAGCCGGGCCGCGGCGCCCTCCCCCTCCCCCGGCGCCAGCGACGGGTAGCGCCCGCCCGGACGGGAGAGCAGGTGCATCCGGGCCGGCGCATCGCGCGAGGCCCCGTCGGCGATGGCCGCCGCGGTGCGGGCCGCCGCCAGGATGGCCGGGAGCGAGAGGTCCTCGGTGTAGCCGTACCCGGTCTGGTCCCCCTTCACCACCCGGACGCCCACGCCCAGCTCGACCGACGCGTGGCCCCGGTTCACCGCCCCGTCCTCCAGCGCCAGGTCGGTCTCGACGCGGTGCTGGAAGAAGAGGTCGGCGAAGTCGCCCCCCCGCGACAGCGCCGCAGAGAGGGCCTCCCGGAGCGTCCGCTCCGTCACGCCGAACCGATCGAACCAGCCGATACCGGCGCGCGCGGCGCCTGCTTCCGATGACATCCCTGCTCCTGTCTTGCCCTGGAAACGCCCTTGAACCGGCGGGAATTCGAAATATATGCAGGCGGTTCCCGTTGGACCTGACTTTTCGGAGGAGGATCCATGCACTTCCCGTCCCGCCGGGTGGCCGTCGCCGCCCTGCTCCTGGCTCTCGCCGCCCCCTTCACCCCCGCCCTGGCCGCCGACCCGGCCCCCGTCCCGGTCATCTCCCGCGACATCCTCTTCGGGAACCCCGAGCGAACGGGCCCCAAGCTCTCCCCCGACGGCAAGAAGTTCGCCTGGATCGCGCCCGACGAGAAGAACGTCCTCCAGGTCTGGGTGAAGACGGTCGGGCAGGAGGACGGCAAGAAGGTCACCGCCGACAAGAAGCGCGGGATCCGGCAGTACTTCTGGGCTGAGGACGACCGGACGCTGCTCTACCTGCAGGACGCGGACGGCGACGAGAACTTCCACCTCTTCGGCGTGGACCTGGTCTCGGGCAACGTGCGCGATCTCACTCCCTTCCAGGGCGTTCGCGCTGCACCGATGATGGTGAGCCAGAAGGTCCGCGACCGCATCCTGGTCAACATGAACCTGCGCGACCGGCGCCTCTTCGACGTCCACGAGGTCAACCTCGAGACCGGCGCCGTGAAGCTCGTGGCCGAGAACCCCGGGGACGTGGACGACTGGACGGCGAACGACGACCTCGAGGTGAGGGTGGCGTTCGTGAGGAAGCCCGACGCCAGCACCGAGATCCGGGTCCGCGACAACGCTGCGGCTCCGTGGAAGACCCTGCTCACTGCCCCCTTCGGCGAGAGCATCGGGGTCCTCGACATCACCGCGGATGGCGGCGCCCTGCTCATCGAGTCCTCTCTCAACGCCAACACCAACCGGGTGATCCGCAAGGATATCGCCACCGGCACCGAGACGGTCATCGCCGAGAACCCGAACGTCGATGCCGGCGCGGTCATGATCCACCCGGTGAAGCACGTCGTGCAGGCGGTGGACTTCCCGGCCGGACGCCAGGCCTGGACGGTCATCGACCCGCTCGTGAAGGGGGACTTCGAGGGGATCTGGAAGCTGCGCGACGGCGACTTCAGCGTCGTGAACCGCGACCGCGACGACAAGACCTGGCTGGTGGGCTTCACCGAGGACCGCGGCCCGGTGCGCTACTACGCGTGGGACCGCGAGACCAAGAAGGGCACCTTCCTCTTCGTGCACCAGCCCAAGCTGGAGGGGTTGCCGCTGGCCCAGATGCGCGCGGTGTCCTTCCCGGCCCGCGACGGGCTCGTGCTGAACGGCTACCTGACGCTCCCGGTGGGTGTGAAGACCGCCGGCCTCCCGCTCGTGCTCTTCGTCCACGGCGGTCCCTGGGCCCGCGACAGCTGGGGCTACAACCCGTACGCCCAGTGGCTCGCCAACCGCGGCTACGCCGTCATGCAGGTGAACTTCCGCGGCTCCACCGGCTACGGGAAGAAGTTCCTCAACGCCGCCAACAAGCAGTGGGGCAAGGCCATGCACACCGACCTGCTCGACGCGGTCGAGTGGACGGTCAAGCAGGGCTGGGTGGACGCGAAGAAGGTCGCCATCATGGGCGGCTCCTACGGCGGATACTCGGCGCTGGCCGGCGTGACCTTCACGCCCGACGTCTTCAAGTGCGCGGTGGACATCGTCGGCCCGTCCAACCTCTTCACGCTGCTCGCCTCCATCCCGCCCTACTGGGCGACGTTCCTGGCCGAGTTCCACCAGCGCATGGGCGACCCCAAGACCGACGAGGCGCTGCTCCGGGCCGCCTCGCCCCTCTTCTCGGCCGAGAAGATCAAGGTGCCGCTGCTCATCGGGCAGGGCGCCAACGACCCGCGGGTGAAGCAGGCCGAGTCGGAGCAGATCGTGGCCGCCATCGAGAAGAACGGCGGCGGCGTGACCTACGTCCTCTACCCGGACGAGGGGCACGGCTTCGCCCGCCCCGAGAACCGCATCGACTTCAACGCCCGCGCCGAGGCCTTCCTGGGCGCCTGCCTGGGCGGCCGGGTCGAGCCGCTCCCCGAGGGCGGCAAGGTGCCCGGCTCCACGGCGGTGGTGAAGGTGGTCGAGCCGAAGGCGAAGTAAGTCGCGCGTCGGGTTTGCTCCGCGGAGCGGGGCGTGGCCATGATGCGGGGGTTCCGCGGAGGATCCCCCCCATCATGCCCACCACCGATCAGAGCGGCGCGAAGACCAATTTTCAGGACACGGGCAACGGGAAGGAGGTCTTCCTCCTGCTGCACGCGTTTCCGCTCCACTCCGGGATGTGGTCGCGCCAGGTCGCGGCCCTCTCCCCGCGGTTCCGCGTCATCGCCCCCGACTATCCCGGCCTCGGCAAGAGCACGCCGCGCCCGGAGCCGTCCACCATGGAGGCGCTCGCCGAGCAGGTGCTGGGCGTGCTCGACAGCCTGCGGATCGATCGGGCCGTGGTGGCCGGGCTCTCGATGGGCGGCTACCTGGCCTTCGAGATCTACCGGCGTCGCCCCGGGCTCTTCCGCGGGCTGGCCCTCTGCGACACCAAGCCGGGAGCGGACACCGTCGAGGGCGCGGCGGGGCGCGAGGCCTTCGCCAAGAACGCGCTCGAGAAGGGGCTTCACTGGGTGGCCGACGAGATGACGCCGAAGCTGCTCCGTCCGCAGCCCGACGCGGCGGCGGTGAAGGAGGTCCGTCACCTCATCGGCCAGGGCACGCCGGCGGGTGTGGCCGCGGCGCAGCGCGGGATGGCGAAGCGGGTGGACTCGACCGCCACGCTGGGGGCGATCACCTGTCCCACGCTGGTGGTGGTGGGGGCGGAGGACACGCTCACCCCGCCGGCCGAGGCCGAGAAGATGGCGGCCGGGATCAAGGGGGCGAGGCTGGTGCGCATTTCCGGGGCGGGGCATCTGCCGAACATCGAGAATCCGGCGGAGTTCGACAGGGTACTGCTTGGTTTTGTGGCGGGGTTGCCAAAGTAGCAGCGGGGTTCTTGCGGCCGCTGAAGCGGCCGCTGTGGTTACTCGGCGATCACCTTCGTGAGTGCTGCCGCAGCCGCTGCCAAGACCCGCTCCACCTGGGCCCGCTGCGGCGCGCCGAAGTCCGGCTCCTCGTCCTGGAGGTTGTCGAGCTGCTCGGCCACGTAGGCCGCCAGCGCCGGCTGGACGCTCTCCAGCGCCGGAGGCTCGGCCTCCAGCTCCCGCAGTTCCCGCCAGTCCACGTCGCCGAGCCGGTCGTCGAAGGCTCGGTCGAACATGGTCCAGGCCTCGAAGACCAGGTCCTGCGCGGCCAGCCCTCCCACCTCCGGGAGCTCCACCTCGTTGAGCCAGGCGTCGATGTCGGGCTGCACGTTCTGGAACTGGTCGCGCAGGCGCGAGAGCTCCCGCTCCGGGAGCGCGGCCAGGTGGCGCCAGGCCTGCTCCACGAACTCGGGCGGCAGCACGCGCCCGTCCACCGACCCGCGGTCCGGGGCGGGGGGCGGCGACTCGACCAGCACCGGCTCGTCGGCCTCGACGCCGAGGCCGGCGGAAACCCGGTCCCAGAGGCCGAAGAGGTTCGCGTAGAGGCGGCGGGCCGCTTCGGGAGACTCGAAGCGCGGCTCCTCCGGGAAGAGCGATGGGATGACGTCTGCGCGCGGTTCACCCGCGGCGGTGGCGGTGCGGAAGTGCTCGGCCACCTCGTCGGCGTCGTGCGGGGAACCGGCCCGGGCCAGCAGCGCCGTGAGCACCTCCGGCCCCTCGTACCCGCCGGTCCGCGGCTCGGGCCGCTCCTTCTTTCCCCTTCTGCTCGCCATCCTGCCTCCCGTGGAGGGGCAGTCTAGCGCGATCCGCCCCCGGGCGGCTCACCGCCCCTTGCCCGTCCGGAGGTTAAAGGCTAATGCCCTTTCCATGCTCGATCTCAGGTCGGTGGTCCAGGATTTCGACGGCGTGGAGCGCAAGCTGGCCCGCCGGGGCGAGGGGGCCGTGGCCGCGCTCCGGCCGGTGCGGGAGATGGCGGCACGCCGCCGCGAGCTCAACGTGGCCATGGAGGGCATGAAGAAGCGGCAGTCGGAGGCCAACGCCCGGGTCGGCCAGCTCATGCGCACCGACAAGGCGGCCGGCGAGGCGGCCCGCGCCGAGGCCCGGGCCGTCTCCGACCAGGTGAAGGCGGCCGAGGAGGAGTTGCGGCAGGTCGAGGCGGCCATCGAGAAGGTGCTGCTCCTCGTCCCCAACCTGCCCCACGACTCGGTCCCGGACGGCAAGGACGAGAAGGACAACGTGGTGGTCCGGACCTGGGGCGAGAAGCCGAAGCTCGAGTTCGCGCCGAGGCCCCACTGGGAGCTGGGCGAGGCGCTGGGCATCCTGGAGTGGCCCCAGGCCGCCAAGATCTCCGGGGCCCGCTTCACCATCTCCAAGGGGGCCGCGGCGCGCATGGAGCGGGCGCTGGCCGCATTCTTCGTGGACGTGCACGTCTCGCGCGGCTACCGCGAGGTGCTGCCACCGTATCTCGTCACCGCCGAGACCATGACCGGCACCGGGCAGCTGCCCAAGTTCGAGGAGGACCTCTTCCGGACCCAGGGGGAGACGCCGCTCTACCTCATCCCCACCGCCGAGGTCCCGGTCACCAACATGCACCGGGACGAGATCTTCGAGGGGAGCGATCTGCCCATCTCGTACTGTGCGTGGAGTCCGTGCTTCCGGGCCGAGGCCGGGGCCGCCGGCAAGGACACCCGCGGGCTCATCCGGCAGCACCAGTTCCACAAGGTGGAGCTGGTGAAGTTCGCCCGGGCCGAGGAGAGCCAGGCCGAGCTCGAGAAGATGGTGGAGGACGCCCAGGAGGTGCTGCGGCGGCTCGGCCTGCACCACCGCGTGGTGCAGCTCTGCGCCGGCGACATGGGCTTCTCGGCGGTGAAGACCTACGACCTCGAGGTGTGGCTGCCCGGCCAGGACGCCTACCGGGAAATAAGCTCCTGCTCCAGTTGCGATGACTTCCAGGCCCGGCGCATCCGCGTCCGCTACCGCGGCGAGGGGGGCAAGCCGCGGCTCGCCCACACGCTGAACGGCAGCGGCGTGGCCATCGGCCGCACGGTGGTGGCCATCCTGGAGCAGTGGCAGCAGGCCGACGGGACGGTGGTGGTGCCGGAGGCCCTGCGCCCGTACATGGGCGGCCTCGAGCGCATCGTGCCGGAGCGGTTCCCGCGGGGCGTGGAGCGGTGAGTGCCGCGCCGGCTACGCGGCGACCTCGAGCATGAAGCCCACCTTGCGCACCGACGAGATGACCAGGCCCGTGTCGGGCAGGATGCCGAGCTTGGCGCGCAGGTAGCCCACGTAGACGTCCACCACGTTGGGGTTGACCGGATCGCCCCGCCAGACCGCCTCGATGAGGTGCGACCGGGAGAGCGGCTCGCTGGCGTGGCGCAAGAGCTCCAGCAGCAGCTCGGCCTCGCGGTCGGTGAGCTTCAGGCTTGATTCACCCACGGTGACGGTCCGCCTGTGCGGGTCCACCACGGCGTGGCCGACCTCGATGGGGCCGTCGCGCCCCCCGCGCCGCACCACCGCCTCGAGCCGGGCCAGCAGCTCCTCGAACGCGAAGGGCTTCACCAGGTAGTCGTCGGCTCCGGCCCGCAGCCCGGCGACCTTGTCGTCGAGTTCGGACCTTCCGGTGAGCATGACCACGGGCAGGGCGTTCCCTCCCTCCCGCCAGGTGCGCAGCACGGAGACCCCGTCCTGGTCGGGGAGCTCCCAGTCGAGGATGGCCGCGTCGAAGTGGGCGGCCCTCGCCATCTCCAGGGCCCCGGCTCCGGTCGTGGCCACGGTCGCGACGTGCCCGCGCCCGGCCAGGTCGCGGGAGACGATCCTGCCGAGGTTCTCGTCGTCCTCGACCAGCAGCACGTTCACGGCGTGGCCTCTTCCTGGTCCTCGTCGGGCTCCCCTCGAAGCCCGATCCGGGAGAGCCAAGGATACAGGCTGGGGAGCACGAGCAGCGTCAAGATCGTCGATGTCACCAATCCACCCACCACCACCGTGGCGAGCGGGCGCTGGACCTCGGCCCCCACGCCGCTGGCCAGCATCATGGGGACGAAGCCCAGCGCGGCGACCAGCGCGGTCATGAGCACGGGACGGGCCCGCTCCCGGGCCGCGTCGAGGGCGGCCTCGGCCGGACCCTTCCCCTCCTCCTCGAGGGAGAGCAGGCGCGACATGAGGACCACGCCGTTCAGCACGGCGATGCCGGAGAGGGCGATGAACCCGACCGCGGCCGAGATGGAGACCGGCATGCCGCGCATGGCGAGCACGATCATGCCGCCCACCGAGGCGAAGGGGACGTTCAGGAAGATGAGCAGCGCCGGCTTGAGGCGGCGGAAGGCGAAGAGGAGCACGGCCACGATGAGGGCCAGGACGGCCGGGATGACGATGGCGAGCCGCCGCTTGGCGTCCACCAGGGTCTCGTACTGCCCGCCCCACTCGAAGCGGTAGCCGCGCGGCAGCTTCACCTGTGCGCTCACCGCCTTCTCGGCCTGCTCGACCACGGTGCCCAGGTCGGCGCCGCGGACGTTGAAGCCCACCACGATGCGCCGCTCCCCGTTCTGGCGGGAGACCAGGCTGGGGGAGGTGGTCAATTCCACGTCGGCGACGCGCCCCAGCGGGACCAGGCCGCCGGCCGGGCCGGGGATGGATAGGTCACCCAGGGTGAATGCGTTGGCGCCCCCGCCCAGCCGCAGCAGGATGGGAACGCGCAGGGCCCCGTCGTAGGTGGCGCCCACCTCGATCCCGGTGCGGAGCGCCTGCACCGCCTCGAGCAGCGACTTCACCGTGAAGCCGGCCCGCGAGGCGTCGAGCGGCCGGGGGCGGACCTCGAGCAGCGAGACCGCCGGCGGCGCGATGACCCGGGTGTCCACGGCGCCGGGGATCTTCCCGGCCACCTCGGCGGTGCGGGCGGCGACCCGGTCGAGCTCGGCCAGGTCGTCGCCGTAGATGGAGATGGTGACGTCGGCCACCGACCCGCCCAGCAGCTCGTTGAAGCGCATCTGGATGGGCTGGGTGAAGCTCACCTCGGCGGAGGCGTTGACCGACTTCGCCGCCCGGTCGATGTCGGCGATGACCCGGTCCTTGTCCACGCCCGGGCGCCAGGCCTCCCTGGGCTTGAGCAGCACGAAGACGTCGGCCTGCTCGAGCCCCATGATGTCGGTGGCCACGGCCGGGCTGCCGATGCGGGAGACCACCTCCTTCACCTCCGGCACCTTGGCCATCATCACCGCCTCGAGCTTGCCGGCCTCGGAGATGGCGGTGTCGAGGGAGATGTCGGCGGCGCGGGTGGTCTGCACCACCAGGTCACCCTCGTCGAGCTGCGGCACGAACTCGCTGCCGGCACGGGCGAAGAAGATCCCGCCCACCGCGAGCAGCACCACCGAGCCCACGGCCACGGCCCAGGGGCGGGCGGCCGAGGAGCGCAGGGCCGGCAGGTACCCCTTCTCGATCCAGCGGACCAGGAAGGGGGCGCGCTCCGGCACGTCCTTGGGCCGGAGGAAGAGGGCGGTGGCGGCCGGGATGAAGGTGAGCGAGAGGACCAGCGAGGCCGCCAGGGCGAAGACCACGGTGAGCGCCATGGGGCGGAACATCTTGCCGTCCACGCCGGTGAGCGAGAGCACCGGGACGTAGACCAGCAGGATGATGAGCACGGAGAAGAAGACCGGCTGGGCCACCGTGCCGGTGACCTTCTCGACGTGGCGCACCCACATGGCGCGGGAGGCCTTCTTGTCGCCGAGCGGGTACTCGGAGCGGTTCACCCCGTGGAAGACCGCCTCCACCATGACCACCGCGCCGTCCACGATGAGGCCGAAGTCGAGGGCGCCGAGAGACATGAGGTTGCCGGGGATGTCCAGGGCCACCATGGCGGCGGTGGCGCCCAGCATGGAGAGGGGGATGGCGGCGGCCACCAGCAGGCCGGCCCGCCAGCTGCCCAGCATGAGGAAGAGGACGGCGATGACCAGCAGGCCGCCCTCGAGCAGGTTCTTGAAGACGGTCTGGAGCGTGCCCTCGACCAGCTTGCTGCGGTCGTAGACCACGTCCACGTAGACGTCCTCGGGGAGGACCTTGCGCACCTCGACCATCTGCCTCTTCAGGCGGTGCATGACGTCGAGGGCGTTCTCGCCCCGGAGCATCTGCGCCATGACGTAGACGGTCTCGCCCTTGCCGTTCTCGGTGGCCGCGCCGATGCGGGTGGACGAGCCCATGGAGATCTCGGCCACGTCGGAGAGGCGCACCGGGTTCACTGCCGAGCCGCGGTGGAAGACCAGCGCGTACCCCAGGTCGCCCGCGTTCTTGGGCAGGGCCACGGCGCGCAGCAAGGTCTGTCCCGACCCGGCCGGCAGCGAGGCGCCCGGCGCCGTCCCGGTGGCCTGCTCGAGCGCCTGGCGCACGTCCTCGAGGGTGAGGCCGCGGGCGGCCATGCGCAGCGGGTCCACCTTCACCTCGAGGACGCGCTGGTTGCCGCCCCAGGTGTTGACCTCGACCACGCCGGCCACGCTGCGCAGCATGGGGGCCACCTTGAACTGGGCGATC
Organism: uncultured Anaeromyxobacter sp.; assembly: GCA_903874275.1. Classification (GTDB taxonomy): domain Bacteria; phylum Myxococcota; class Myxococcia; order Myxococcales; family Anaeromyxobacteraceae; genus CAIOAK01. Next base: position 79,647 of record CAIQRS010000026.1, on the reverse strand, counting down.
TCGAGCAGCTCGGCGGGGCTGCGGCGCGGTGAGTCGAGGGTGAAGTGGAAGATCTCGCCCAGGCCACCGGTGATCGGGCCCAGTTCGGGCGGGGCCACGCCGGGCGGGAAGGAGAGGCTGTTGAGCCGCTCCTGGACCATCTGGCGGGCGCGGTAGGTCTCGACGCCGTCCTGGAAAACGGCGGTGACCGAGGAGATGCCGTAGCGCGACAGGCTGCGCTGCTCGACCAGGCCGGGCAGGCCGCCCATCCCCACCTCGATGGGGCGGGTGACGAGCCGCTCCACCTCCTCGGGGGTGAGGCCGGGGGCGCGGGTGAGGACCAGCACCTGGTTGTTGGTGGTGTCGGGGAGCGCGTCGAACTTGAGGAACATGCCGACGGCGGCCCCCACCAGCATGAGGGCCAGCGTGGTGCCGACGACCAGCACCCGGTGGCGGACCGACCACTGGACGAGTCCCTGGATCAAGGCGCGACCTCGGCCAGGCCGGCGTCCGCGGCGACCTCCTCGTCGGCGGCGACGCCGATGACCAGCGCCTCCGCGCCGGAGGAGGCGACGACGTCCACCTCCACCTTCACGGCCTTGCCGTCGCGGCGGGCCACGACGAAGGTCTTCCCGTCGGTGAGGATCACCGCCCGGGCCGGGACCACCGACGCCCCCACCACCCCGGGCAGGGTCACCACCACGCGGCCGGTGAGTCCGGCCTGGAGGGTCGTTCCCTTCTCGGGCACGAGCCATACCGAGATGGTGCCGTCGCGCGGGTCCATCACCGGGGCGCGGGCCACGAAGGTGAGCGGGTACCGGGAGCCACCGGAGGTGACGAGCTCGAAGGCGGAGTTGACCGCGTCGGGCGGCCGCGCGAAGCGGGCCTCGACGCGGGAGTCGCCCTCCCCGGCCACCCGGACCACCGGCTCGCCGGAGGGGTCGCGGCTGTCGCCGACGCCCACGCTGACCGCGACGACCACGCCGGGGATGGGGCTCCGCAGGACCACCGGCTTCTTCCCGGAGACGATGTCGGCGGCCTCGGACGGCTCGATCTGGGAGGTGCGCAGCGCCGCGGCGGCCGACTGCTGGTCGGCCTTGGCCTCGGCGAGCTTGGTCTCGGCCTCGAGGACGTCGGCGAGCCGGACCAGGCCGTCGGCCTTGAGTGCGTCGAGCTGGGCCTTGCGGCGGCCGTAGGCGTCCACCCGGGTGGTCGCGGCGGCGTAGGCGCCGGCGGCGGTGGAGACCTCGGGCATCACCACCTCGACGAGCGGCTGCCCCCTCGTCACCTTCTGTCCGGGGCGGACCAGGACCTTGAGGACGCGGGCCCGGTAGGGCGGGACCACGGCGGCCTGCCCCTCGGGCGAGGGGAGCACCTGGGCCGGGGCCTCCAGGAGGGGCACGCCCTCGCTGGAGCGTGCCTTCACCCAGGGTGTACGGGCGCTGGGGGTGGGCGGGGTCTCCTCGGGAGGCGGGCCGCCCTTCGAGCAGGCGGCGAGGGCGAGGGCGGCGGCGAGCGCCAGGGTGCGGTTCCAGGGGATCTTCACTTGGCGCCTCCGGGCGTCATGTCGGCGAGCAGCATCCAGACCTTCACGCGGGCCCAGGCGTGGTCGGCCTGCGCGCGGGTGAGCCTCTGGCGCGCGGAGGTCAAGACCCGGCGGGCCACCAGGACCTCGAGGACGGTGGTCTCGCCGGCTCTCAGGGAGGCCTGGCGGGCCTCGGCGTTCACCCGTGCGGCGGGGACCAGTTCCCCCTCCACGGCGGCCAGCACCTCGCCGCTGTGCTCCACCTCGTGGAGAGCGCGGGCGATCTCGGTGGCGGCGACGGCGCGGGCCTGCTGGAACTCGCCCTGGGCGCGGGCGGCGGCGGCGGCCATGGGGGCGGCCTCGCGTTCGCCACGGTCGAAGAGGGGGAAGGAGACCTCGAGCACGGCCTGGGCGCCCCAGGTTCCCAGGTAGTCGCGGGTGCCCTTCACGCCGGTGCCGAGCCCCCAGCCCTTCAGGGAGCGGAGCTCGGCCTCGCGGGCGCGGTCGGCGTCGGAGGCGAGCTTGCGGGCGGCCACGGCGGGCAGCTTTCCGGCGGCGTCGAGGATCGACGGCCAGTCCGTGCGGGACGGCGACGGCGGCCTGGGGAGCGGCCCGGCTGCGAGCGGCGGCTTCTCGGCCTGCTGCCCCATGGCGACCGCGAGCTGGTAGCCGCGCTCGACCACGTCGCCCTCGGCGGAGATGGCGAGGACGTGGGCCTCGGCGGCGTAGGTGGCGGCGTCGGCGGCCTCGGCGCGGGTGAAGGCGGCGGCCTCGGCGGCCCGGGCCATCTTGGCCGAGAAGTCGCGGGCCAGCTCGAACTCCTTGAGCGCGTCGGCGAGCGACTGCCGCGCGGCCCAGGCGTCGAGCCAGGCCTGGGCGGCGCCGAGCCGGTGGGAGAGCGCGGCGGCGCGGGCCTCCGCGGTGAGCTGGTCGCCCTCGGCGCGGATGGATGCCTTGCGGTCGCCGGGCAGGCCGGAGAGGTTCCAGCCCTGCATCAAGGTCGCCTCCCCCATGTACCTCCACTGATCGTCGAGCGGGTCCTTGGCGGCGCCGGGCTGGACGTTCAGGGTGGGGTTGGCGATGAGCGACGAGACCGAGTCACCGACCTTGCGCTGCTCGGCGGCGGCGGCCTCGGCTCCGGCGACGGCCGGGGCCCGCGAGGCGAGGCCGATGGCCTGGTCGAAGGTGAAGGGGTCGCCGGCCTCGGAGGGGAGGATCTGGGCGGTGACCTGGACGTCCGGCTTCGGCGCGGGGGGAGCCGGCGGGCCCAGGATCGCGAGCCCGACGAGGAGTGCGGGAATGTGCATGGCGATCGGTCGAGCCTAGCATCCGTCGGCCGTCTGACGCAGTCGGCCGTTGGGGTGGGCGGCGGGAGCGATAGCACGCATCTGCCTGAGATCGCGCTCATACTTGGACCTGTCCGGTCGTGTATCCGGGGGACAGGGGTGGAGGGGTGGCGAGCGGGGAGGTTGGAGGGGCCGGGGCGGGTGGGCCGGGACCGGAAACGCTTGATCCGGAAGGGCATCGTGCCTTAAAAGGTCGGTCCCCGGGCCGGGTACGGCCGGGGAGTGGGTTGCGGAAGAGGCTCGGGAGGAGTGGCCGAGCGGCCTAAGGCGGCGGTCTTGAAAACCGCTGAGGGGGTAACTCCTCCGAAGGTTCGAATCCTTCCTCCTCCGCCAGAAGGACAGACATCAGTGGAAGGGTTCTGGAGAGGTGGCCGAGAGGCCGAAGGCGCTGGTTTGCTAAACCAGTATACGGGGTGACCTGTATCGAGGGTTCGAACCCCTCCCTCTCCGCCAGTCGTGATCGGGGCCGCATCCCGCAGGGGGCGCGGCCCTCGGTCTTTCGGGGGCGAACCCCAACGGCGCTCTCCGCTGCGGGGTTCGTTGTGCCTTCCTCACGGTGCCATGACTCCTTTCAGGATCTCCGCCCGCATCGTCCGTGGCTCCCTCCTCGCCGTCGTCGCCCCGATCGCGCTCCTCGCCGGATGCAGCAGTTCCGGGGGAGGCCTCCAGCCCCCGTCCGGACTTCACTACGCGAACAATTCGCCCACCTACTCGGTGAGCGCCCCCATCACGCCCGACGTGCCGAGCGTGGGCGGCGGCGCGGTCTCTTCGTGGTCGGTGTCGCCGACGCTCCCGGCGGGCCTGCGCCTCGATCCGTCCACGGGCACGATCCAGGGCACGCCGACGGCCACTGCGGCCACCCTGACGTACACGGTCACGGCCGCGAACGATGCGGGGAGCGCCAAGGCCGGCCTCGCCATCACGGTGACCTCGGCGGTCACGCCGCCGTCCGGACTCCACTACTCGAGCAACGGCGTCGTCTACACGGTGGGGGCCGCCATCACGCCCAACACGCCAACGACGAGCGGCGGGCAGCCGACCTCGTACACGGTCACGCCGGCCCTCCCCGCCGGCCTCTCGATGGCCGGCACGACCGGCATCATCACCGGGACGCCCACGGCCGCGGCCGCCCTCACCACGTACACGGTCCAGGCCGCGAACGCCGGCGGCAGCACGTCGGTCGGGCTCGTCTTCACGGTCTCGACGGCCGTCCAGCCGCCCTTGATCCTCCGCTACACCTCGAACTCCCCGTCCTACGTGGTGGGGACGCCCGTGATGAACGCGCCCACCGTCACCGGCGGCCAGCCGACCGGCTACACCTTGAATCGGGCGCTCCCCGCGGGGCTGAGCCTCAACTCCACGACGGGGGTGATCTCCGGGACGCCCACGACCCCCGTCACCGCGGCCACCTGCGTGGTCACGGCCTCGAACTCCGCCGGGTCGGCGCAGGTGACGCTCTCCATCACCGTCACGTCGTCGGTCACGGCGCCCGGATCGATCACCTACGCGATGCCCTCGCATTCCTATCCGGCCGGCCAGGCCATCCAGCAGAATGCGCCCACCGTCACCGGCGGCCAGCCGACCTCCTGGTCGGTCACCCCTCCGCTGCCCGCCGGGTTCACCCTGAATCCCACCACCGGCGTCGTCTCCGGGACGCCCTCCACCCCTGCCGCCGCGGCCAACTACGTGGTGACGGGGTCCAACTCCGCCGGCTCGGCCGCTGCGACGCTCAACGTCACCGTGACCCGGTCCTTTGGGCAGCTCGCGCTCCTCGTGAACGGCCAGCCCGTCACCTCGGCGACGGTGAGCCTGCCCTACACCGCGGTCGGCTCCGGCCCCTACACCATCAAGCTGAAGGGGCTCCTCTACCAGAGCGGCGGGGTCACCAGCGGCACGCAGGCTTTCATCAACTTCGCCGACAACGCAACCGGCGCCACGTTCGGCCCCGGGTCCGCGCCTCCGGCGGCCCTGCAGTGCCAGGTGACGTCGGAGCAGAACGAATGCGTCATGATCGTGAACCTGCCGTCCGCCTCTCCGCTGAAGACCTACCAGGTGAACGTGACGATGGCCGGCGCCGTGACCACCCTGTACGGCGGGTACAACTCCATCGTCGTGAACCTCACCCCGGACACCACCCCCGGCCCCGGCAGCATCAAGCTCTCGACCCAGACCGCACAGGTCCCCATCGGCCTCAACGCCCCGCTGTGGGTGACCTGGGACGGGCCGGCCACGATCGGCACGGTGACCGTGAACCTCGCCATCTCGGGAGGCGCTTCCTTCTACTGGTACAACCCGGGCGACAACCTGACCCGGCACATCGGCACCACGAAGACCTGCACGCTCACCTTCACCGGAGCAGCCGACAGCAGCCTCCACTGCGGCTACGGCTTGCGCGCCAACGATGGCGCCACCGCGTCCCAGCCGGTGACCCTCACGGCCACCGCATCCGGGAGCTGGGGCTACACCTACCCGACGCAGACGCTCCCGCTCACCGTGGGAGCAGCGTTGCCGGCCGCGCGGACCGTCACCTTCACGAACGGCTCGTCCCAGCCGCTGTGGGTGGGCATCACCGGCGGTGCGGCGACCTCCTGGTCGGACGAGGACACGCCCTACGGGGCGCCGGGCAGCACCTCGGGCGGCCGCCCCATCGGAGGCACCACCCAGTGCGGGCCGTCCACCACCCCGCCCGACGCGGCGGCCTGCCCCCTCGGCACGACCTGCCTCCAGGGCGGGAGGAATCTGACCACCGGCGGCGAGTTCGACTGCTTCTACGACCAGGGCACGCTGTCCAGCTACGGGCTCCTCCCGGGCGACTCCACCACGTTCCAGATCTCTGGCTCCAGCGTCTCGCCCAGCGGGATCCTCTGGTCCGGCAACTTCTACGGACGCACGGGCTGCAACACGACCGACCCCACCCAGATCGGGGTCTGCCAGAACGCCACCTGCGTCGGAGCGGTCCCGGGCTTCGCCTGCGGGCCGGGCACCGGGCCCTCGCCGGGAGCGAACACGCTCGCCGAGGTCACCTTCCAGACGAATGGACAGCCCGACTACTACGACGTCTCGATCATCAACGGCGCCAACTTCGCCGTGCAGTTCGCCCCGCAGGGCGTGAACGGGACCGGTTACATCTGCGGCTCTCCCGGGAGCGGGGGCGCGCAGGCCGGAGGGTTGCCCGCCGCGAACTGGACCCAGGTGGTCTCGTCCTCGAACTTCCCCGTCCCAGGGAACCTGCGTGGCGATCCCACGTCCTTCTTCCAGCTCGTCTCGCCTCTGGCAACCCAGACTTGCCCGGCGAACGGCATCTGCCCCACCGCCACGGATGCCTGTGGCTTCCGCCCGACCGACCTCAACGGCACGTTCGACTTCACCACCCGATACTGCGGGACGAAGATCGGCTGGACGACGGCGGACGGCATGTTCGGGGCGAACCAGACGAACACCCCCACGACGACGCCCTTCGGATTCACCCTGACGCCGAGCTCACCGCCGAGTCCACTGCCGGTGCCGACCGTGGTCCCGTCGGTGGGACAGCTGCAACTCTGCACCTCCCCGGCCGTCAGCATCTACAGCTCCTACACGCTCAACTGGAACTCGCCGACGAGCGCCCAGCAGTTCGTGGCCTGGGCCTGCGGCGGCGTCATGTGGGGCGCGACCGAGGTCCCGGGTCCGAACATGCCGCAGCCGACCAACACGGGGCTCAACATCATCACCCCCGCACAGCCGGTGCAGACCGTGAACCCGAACTGGCTCACCTACGTGCTGCCCACCATCGAGTGGATGAAGCAGGCCTGCCCCACCTGCTACACCTACCCGTTCGACGACATGAGCTCGACCTTCACCTGCGCCGACAGCACCGGGCTGGGGCTCAACTACGCGGTCCAGTTCTCCGATCTGAAGTGACGTCCTCGACCTGGGGGGCTCCTGCGTCCGCACGGAGCGGTAGCCCCCTCGCGCGGGCGGGGAATCGGCAGGGGAACGGCCCCCGGGGCCACGGACCTTGATCAGGGGGCCGGGCCGACGTATAACCGGCGCCCTGTTTCCGGGGACCTGGGGTATGGTCCGGGGAACGAAAGAGATACGCGCCCTTAGCTCAGTTGGATAGAGCGTCGGACTACGAATCCGAAGGCCACTGGTTCAAATCCAGTAGGGCGCGCCAAACACAGGCTCCATCAGGCTTTTCCTGATGGGGCCTTTTCTATTGGTGAATGGCGTCCCCAGAGTGTCCAATTCTTGCCTACTCCCTTCGGGCTACACTGCCGATTCGAGGTCGCGGTGCATCCCGGCCTCGATAGTTCTGACTGCGTTCCTGACGTCTTCATCGCTCACGATGTTGTATCTGTCGAAAACGGCACGGGTTCGATGACCCGATAGCTTCATGACGACGGATTCCGCCACCCCGCGACGGCGCGCGTTGGTGACGAAGCTCCTGCGAAGATCGTGAAACCATAGGTCCTCGCGACCGATGGCCGTCCTGGCCAGGTTGAATTTCCGACGCAACTCCGCCCACTTCGAGCCCGTGCGCTGGCTCGCGAACACGTACTCCGAGCCAAGCCGGCGCGGCAGATCGTTGATGGCCTCGATGACGCGCGAGGTCAGATAGACCGTCCGCGCCTTCTTCGTTTTGGTGCTGTTAGACGGGAGCTCAAACGTCCCCGCCTTCAGGTCCACCTGCTTCCAACGAAGATTCAGGATTTCGCTCTCACGCATTCCCTGATCGTAGGCAACGATCAAGATGGGCCTGTACGCGGGGTCGGCAGCACTGACCAGCCTCGCGAGCCCGGCTTCGTCGATCGTTACGTCTCGAGTGTTTGGCTCTCGAAGGAGTGGGACTCTGACGACGGGGCTCGCACCTAGCTTTTCGCAGCCAACGGCGTAGCTGCACATTCGCTTCAGGAGTGCGAGTTCCAGGTCGAGCGTTGCCGGACTCGGAGGTCCCCCTCTTCTCGTGAACTCTTCCCGTCGTACCCCGCGGTACGTGACGATGTCCGATTCGTTGAGCGAAATCGCCACGAGGTCCCCAAGGTGATTCAAGAGGTGCTTCGCCCGTCCCACATCGCTTTGCCAGCTCTTCTTCTCCTTGCTGGCCGGCTGATACAGGTTCCAGAGTTGCTTGACGGTGAGGTCCTTCGTCTTCCGCTTGTCGAAGAACCTGCCGTTGAAGGCCTCGCTGGTCTTCTCAGCCTCAAGAGCTCTTGCCTGTTCCTGCGTCGGAATGCGCTTCTGACGGAATCGCTTGAACCTTCCATCGGGTAACTTGAGCCAGACATCCACCCGCCAGAAGGTCTTGCCACGAGAAACGTACTTGGTGACGCCCAAGACAACCTCCTCTCTTGGGCAGATGGGCGTCGCCTCAGATCCTACTCCTCTGGGGCGACACTCATCGCCGGAAGGGAGTTACTTGGGCCGCGCAATGACGCGGTCGAGTTCGGCTTTGTCGAATCGAAGGAGGCGCCGTCCCAGCCGATGGACAGGAACTACACCGCGCCGAACCGCCTGATAGAGGGCTCTCCTGGACTTCAGCGCAAGGTGCTGGGTCGCCTGATCGGCTGAGAGCCACACGATGCTCTGCGACAGCGCCCTGTTCACGACTCGTCCTCCGAACCGGCAGGCCCGCTACCTTGCTTTATCTGTCCATGAGGTGGCGGGGGCAGAAGCGAGCTCGGCGGAAGGAGTGAGGCCCACAGGCGCTGGGCGTACTCGATCGTCTCCCTGGGATCGGCGTTGGCCACGATGTCGATGCCAGACAATGTCGCAGTCTCGGCCGGCCTGAAGTCCTCGTCGATACTGATGACGTCGGGTTCACCCAACTCGACGCCGTGTTCGTCGAAATAGTTCGGTCCCTGCAGACAGCGTGAAGTGCCCCACCCGAAAAGAAGGTCGAAAAGGATCGCGGGGTCGCCGCTGAGAAGCAGATCGATCCGTTCGTGGACGTCGTCTCGTGACGCCGCACAGATCCTTGCCGTCCAGACGTATGCCTTTCGGGCACTGACATCGCACCACGGCAGGACAACGATGAACCGTTGGGCCGGTCTGTCTCCTTCTGAGGTTATCGCTGGTGGGACCTTAGGCTCGATTACTGCTGGGGTGCCGACAGGTAAGACTTCGTTCGGTGAAGGTGAATCCATGTTGCCTCCGCGGTTCCCTGCACAAGAGTGCGCAGGGGTGCACGGAGAGACTCAAGCATGGCGTGCTGGAGGGTTTCGTCACGGGCCTGGCTTCTTGTTTCCAAGAAGAAGTTCGACCCAGACATCCAGTCTTCTTACCGAGGCCGCACTGAACTTCTTGCCGCTGAGCGTCGTTAGCGGCCTTTCGTTCAACTTCTTGGCAAGATCTTTTGCGTCAGCGGAAGAGTGCGGAGGGCTCGCGCATAAGAACTCCATGAGCTTCTTCGCTTTGGGATGGGGTAGCCATTCCCCCCAGGGGTCGTCATAGAACCCGGGTGCGCGGATGGCGTAGCTCGGCCGGCCACCTACCAGCAACCTTTCCGACTCCTCAGCCAACTTCTTGGCCTGGCTGGCGGTCATCCCCTCCGGCCGCCTTCCGACAAAGGCACCTGATGTCTTGTTGGCTCTTTCGAGCGTCTTCTTGTCTGGTTCTCCAAACAGCCATAGGTAGACGAAGGCGTCTTTGGCTTTCCCTTCGTTGCCTTCTCCCTCTTCCGCAAGATCGTCCAAGGGGTTGAGATCGATATCCTGGACCCAGTAATCGGGTCCGGTGGCTGCTCGGATGGCGATCTGGATGGCAGTACGGGCAGCTGTCAGGGCTGCTGCTTCTTGTTTCGAGGCCAGGGCTTGGCCGAGTTCTCCTTGAAAAGCTTCTTGGAGATCTGGGCCAAACGACACCCACACCTTTGCTAGAGCAAAGGTGGACCGCCAGTCGCGGAGTTTTACGTCGAGGAAGAATTGGGGCGCGTCTTCGAGCTCCTGCAAGAGGAGAATGCACCGGTCTTCTTGCTGTCCTTGGCCCTTGTATTGCGGCGGCCCCATATGGCGAAACCCCACGGGTCGGGCTGCAAGTACATCTTCCCAGCCTACTGACCCATGCTCCTCTTCTTGCTGAAGACTTCAAGCTCTAGACTCTACCCTTGGTGTCTGGGCGCTTCAGAGATGACCCGGTATGGCCTGGGCGCGTGGAGCGAGAGCATCGTCCTTCCTCCACAGGCTTGACGTGTTCCCAAGGTGACGCGTCAAGGGGCGACGGGTTCTAAACTTTCTCCTTCCCACTGACCTTCGTCAGGCCGCACCTTCGTGGGCGGCGGGGATAGCCGCCCAAAGCCAAGTCCGTCGCCGGCACGAAAGCCCGGGTGCCCGAAGTTTCCCCCTGATGTTCGGGCACAGCGCATCTTCGAGCGCGGAAGCTTGGCTTGGCGCGGGCGAGTGGCGGCGGGTGGTGGCGGTCCAAGTCAGCGGCGAGATCCTCTCTCCGCCCGTAGCTCCGAGATGAAACTCGCCTCGCGGCGATAGATGCAGCCTCCCACGGCGCCTTGGGAATCCTGCATCTTCCGGAGGACCCTGACCCTGTGGGTCTGTCTTCCTCGGCAGCTTCCCAAGGCGGAATAGGGACCCGTGACGCTCGCCACGGAGATGATCGGATGAAGACGACCAGATCCTACAGAACGGTTCCCGTAGAGGGACGAAAGGGCAGGACCTCCTGGGCAGAGGTGGACCGTGAGGTTCTAGGGATCATCTCTCGGAGGAAGCTCAGGCTTCGAATCATCGGGGACTACGTGCTGGTCGAGCAGATGAACGGCACTCCAGTACTTCGCCTTCACCTTTACTCCTACGACATCGTTCTCGGTCCTTTTGCGCCGCGAAGGGAAGGCTACGAAGTTCATCACCGAGATCTCAAGACCTTCAACAACAGAATCGAGAACCTGGAGCTTCTCACTGCGGCCGAGCATCGCGCTTTGCATCGACGTCTCGAGATGTATGCCCGCGACCGGCGCCGCAACAAGAGCCTTCGTCTCGGCGATCTCTGGCGCGTCCAGGTGCCGAAGACCAGGGAGCCCCCTTCGACAGAGCAGGTCATGGCGGATGCGCAGGCCGCGCGCCAAGATTGTAAGGAGTTCGAGTCCAGGGGGCTAACATCTCGGCAAGAAGATGCTCTTCTGTGCGAAGCGCTTGCGGCCAACTTCGAGTTCTTCTTCAAAGACGCTCAGGTCGCGTATGCCGGCATCTCGGAGAAGGCCATCCCGCGAAACGTCACGGACGCGAGCTTTCTCGACAAGAAGTCCAAAGATGCAGTTGTCCGGCCCATACGGCGCGGCTGTCTTCCGGAAGAAGCCTCTTTCGTTTGTCTCTTGGCGCTTTTCCAGGATTCCAAAGCTGCACTCGCCCACCTAAACCACCATCTTCCCGACTCCGTAAAGGCCAACCTCGCTCAGTCTCGCGGCGTCAATGCCGCCGGAATGACGACCGGGGAGGAGGATATGCCTGGGTTCCATATCGCGACGCTCGAGCGATTTGGAAAGCGCCCCGCCGTCTACCAAGCTCTCCAGAACCTTCGCCGGTTTCACCGCCTCCCCAAGGTGGCTGGGCATTGGCGGCGCGAGAAGATGCGGGATCGAAGGCCAAGGAAGTCCTCCCTTCCCACCGAACCGACACCGGGTCAGGCTTACAACGCATGGATAGCATCCCGTTTCCCGCCCCAGACCCCGTCGCCGTCACATCACTCCAGCGACCGCGCACATTCGCCCAAGTCGCAGCAAGTAGAACGAACGGATCTCGAGGCCGAGGCCCCGTCTCCGACACCGGCAAGATGGCCTCCGCCGTAAACGGAGTTCGTGACGGAGTCGCCACTAGATGCGCACTCTTGCCTGGTGAAACCCTGGAGGACCGGCACACCCTGCTCGCCACATGGGTGTCTACGCTCCAGCCCATGTCGCCGGGCGAGGCCATGATCGTCGCCATGGTCGCCGACTGCATGGCGCGCCTCGAACGGGTTGAACTGGCAGCCGACCGGGCGAGAGAGGCAGGTATAGAGGCCGAGCTCAAGAGGTCGATCATCTACGGCAAGATCGCCGGCCTCAGGGACGCCGCCCAAGGGCTCCAGGCCCTCGCCGAGACCACGGAGGGCATCCAGGGAGTGGTCGCCTTCGAGGCGGTCGGGACGTTGGCTCCAGCGATGAAACGCGTCCTGGAGCTGGCCGAGGGGAGCGACGCGCCGATGGATCTGCTCGTCGCGTTACGGGAGGCGATGGACGGCGTCATCATCGGCACCTTCCAGGATGTGGGCGCAGGAGCATTTCACGCCCTTGCCCGGCAAGCCCGTCAGGTGGCCGCCTGGCTCGACGGCGCCATCAACGCCGCCGAGGAGGAACTCGAAGCCCACCGTCAGCGGCTGGCCGAGGATCTCACCCTGGTGGACGAGGATCTTCTCCGCCGAGTCGACCGCCACCGGTCGCGTATCAATAGGGAACTCGAAGGCAACTTGAAGCTGCTCCGTCTGGTCCGAGAGATGGCAAGATCCGAGGGGGACATCCCGGGTTCGGTCGTAGAGGTCGAACTACGGGTGGTCGGCAAGCCCACCCTCGCCCTTCGTTAGGGCTTCGGCCGACCCGAATTCCTGGGAGAGGAGGGACCCCGGTGTACACACTGTCGAGGGTCTCCCGGGAGTCGAGGTCGTCAGCTCCGGCAGATTTCCCGCTGGCCCCCCGATTGGCGCCGCCGTGTACAACAACAACGCCTCCATCTACAACATCGGCGACATCAACTACGGCAACGACGCCAAAGGCCATCTCCCGACCCCACCCCCGGCCTCACCCCCGCCCCCCGATTTCCGGGGGTCCAGGTTCAGCCGGACATGTCGCCCAGGGGATCGGGCGGTAGATGCCCTTCCAGACCTTTCGATCGGGCGCGGCGGAGTCTCCCCTGATGTCCTGCTCCAGGGCCCAGTTCTCCCGCTGGTGCTACCGCGGGAGAACTCCCCGGGCAGCTATGGCGCTGGCACTTCAACAACAGGGGCGGGACCCCTACGGGCCCTTCGAGATCTGGCGCGAGGAGAGGGCGGCCCAGATTTTCGGGGGGCGTGGTTTGAGCTGGACCCAGCCGATAGGAAAACCGACTGGCTGCGGGGTTGCCTGCCAGGTGATTTGGCAAGGAGTCCCACCCCTCTTCACCTGAACTGGGAGCCAGGGCGCCCGTTCCTGCTGCGGCTCGCCTGGCGTGGCGCCATCGGGAAGTTGCCGACACGTCGGCATCGGCCCCGATCGGTCGGCGAAGTCAGCCCCAGGACGCGGATCTTGCCAGCCGAACGCCGCCCGCCCCGCCAGACGAACCATCCGTACTCGGCAATGTCCGTGTTGCCCCCTTTGAAGGACGCCCGGTTGGGGAGAACGTAAACGTCGGGGGTGTTGGCGCGCATGAACTTCCAGCGGCCTTCAGACGCCAGAAAGTTCAGCGGCAGAAGCATCACGACGATCTCGGCCTGAGCCAGGCAGCCCTCGATGAATGGCATCGCCAGGCTGAACGGCGGGTTGGTGATCGCCACTTGGCATTTCGCCGTCGATGCAGAGTCCGTGGCGCAGCTACCGAGGAAGTCACCGATGACGACATGGGGGCGGGCGTCGAGGTGGCGGAGCCGGGGGCCTTCGTCCTCGCGAACCTCCCACGCAGTCCATTTGACGTCGAATCGACCGATTGCCCTGATGATGGCCCCGTCCCCTGCCGCTGGCTCGAGCCAGCGCCCACCGGGCAAATCGACGGCCTCCACCAGGCGCTGAACGCACCACGTCGGGGTCGGATAGAAATCGAATGGGGACCTGTGGGTATCGCGAGTCCTGGCGCTCATCTCGTTCTGGTAGGCCCTGCTTCCATTGCCAGCTCCGGGGGCTCTAGGCATCCGCCGGCGGAGGCCCCTGCGGCCATTTGTCGGCGAGACACGCGTTGAAATCGTCTAGCGCTCCTCTGAGCGTGGCTATCGCCAGATCGATTAGACCGCGGCTTACGTCCCCGCCCGGCGCCAACAGGGAGATTCTGATCGTGGCCTTCTCAGCGATTAGGTCGGCAGGGGCTACGGAGCAGGAATCATCCGGTAGGCTGTCGGATCTCCAGGCTGCGGCGCTGAGCGTCTCACTCATGCTGAGGCACACACCCGTCATCCAACTGTGGGCCCAGTGTTCTAGTTCGAGGGTGTCCTTTCAGCTGACTTCGAAGTTCAGGGGCTGCTCCAACTGCAGGACAAAGATCTGCGGCGCCCCCATTCTCGCGATTACGGCGAATGGATCTCCGTCGAGGAAGAACTCGACGAACTCGTCTTCCGACGTGTGCTGAATGTTGGGCGCAACTCCAAGGTCCCTTAGAATTGGAAGCCACGATTCAAGCATGTTGCCCTCCCCAACACCTCCAACAGAGGAGTTTCATAGGGCCCCCAGGATGGGCTTTCGGACGTGGACCCAGGTTCGTCGCCGCCGAGCGCGCCGACCGCCCACCCAAGAAGGGCCTTTCCTGTCATAAGTAGTCATAATAACACATGTTTCTTTGTAGTTTAAGCATTCGCCCATCATCATGAATGCAATTTGTTGTGGCATTGCACCACAATGATGAGTAGAGAATCGCTCATGGCTGACTCGACTCGTAGCCGCACCAGGAAGAACATCAAGGGCAAGACGGCGAAGGCGGGGCCGTGGGACTTCATCCTCAAGCCACTAGACATCTCCCGCGACCAACTTGCTGCGCTGGTCGGGGCGGACCCAAGGAGCGCTGAGGGGTGGTTCTCGGGCGAACAGGTGCCGACGCCGACCGCGCTTTCGATTCTTCTTGGGCTAGGACTGGTTGTGCTGACAGGCCCTCCCGAGGTTCTGGAGCGTGCCCGCATCAACCTCCAGACGGCCGTCCTGGCTTCAGGAAACTTCAGGCTCGGAACAGGAACCGTGCGACTCGGTGGCGCGTCCTATCTGATCGCCCGGGGGTTGTTGAGCGAACCACCTTCGGGAGACCAGGCGATGCTCCTCATCCAACGGTTGCGGTCGATGGCGGTGGCCACCGTCGACCCCACGTACGCGGCGAGGGTCAAAATCTTCGAAGATGCGTTCTTCCCTTTAACGGAAGATGTGCCTCAACCAACCGACAAGCAAGGGGACTAGCCATGGCCGGGAAGCGTGCACGGACGAACAAGAACATGAAGGCAGCCAAGAATGGGTTACCTGCGGCAAGAGCGCTAAAGGCCTACCAGATGGCGCAGGTGATCGCGATAATGGAGTGCAGCACATTCCATACGGAACGAGAGCTCGACGAGAAGGGCCGGATCGTTCCATTGGCAATGGACTTTGCGATCTCCGATGATCCGAAGCTAAAGAAGCTATTCACGGTGGCGGTCAACACGCGCATCGCCTTTCTGACGGCTTGCAAGGCGAAGCTTGGTATCGAGAACTTGGTGATCGAGGAGTAGGTTGGCCCCCTGCGGTAGGGCGCTTAAGCGCAATTGCTTCGCCCCCCCCCCCCCGCCGTTGTTGCAATCCCCGAGGCTGTCGGGTGCAGGATCTTAGAACGCAAGCGACCGTCCTGGCCTGACCTCTATGGCATCGGCGCCCCTTCACCGTCCCAACAGCAGGACGTGCGGCGGATCTCCTTCCAGCAGTCCTCGCACCTCGTGTCCCCCGCGAACGCAGGCTGACCACCCTGGAGCAACTCCGCAAACTCACGGCCGGCAACGTAGCCGGCGAGATGGAGCAGGAGAAGGCCAGGAAGTACAGGGCGCGGCTGCGCACGGTGACCTGAAGCCTTGGCAGGGAGGGCCGCAAACAGCCAAGGGCGAGGTTCGTTCTGACTGAGCCTTCCCGCCCGTCCCCTGGGGGTGCCTTCCTACTTCACGTCCTTCCTAGCTGCCTTGACCGTAAACTTCGAACACTTCAGGTCGCCGGGTAGCCCTTCCGACGGCCTTCCCGCTGCGCCCGGGCCCTGCCGACGAGCCCCCGAAGCGTACCGTGACCAGGAGGTGGCCCACCGTGGCGCGCCATGGCCCTCTTGAGCCGACCCCGCACCTGATTGGCGGAGAGCGTTGTATGGGCAAGTAGGCCCTTTGCGACCGCGATCAGCCCCGCCCTGTACTGCGGGTGGATGAAGATGCGTTCCTGTGTGGGCCTCAGATGGCGCCTTACGTCACGGTTGAGCCGGTCCAGGTCGGACGCGAATGGAAGGACGTTGCGCGGAGGGTCACGCTTTTCGGCAGCCTTGCGCACCGCATAGGCCCAGTCCCCCGGGCCGTGGTGCTTCTCGATATATTCCGACCAGGTGATCCCCTTCGGGAGCTCTTCCCCGGCCCAGAGCTCACGAACATGCTCACCCAACATGCCGCTAAGGGCGACCATGATTTCGAGATCGAGGACCTGCTTCTCACCCCGGCGCGTCCGGCGCAGTTCCTTGATCGCCGGACTGCACTGTTTCCTGGACACGCGAACTCCCCCGCCGCAAAACCCCCTGCTCCGGATGCTTGCCGTCGAGAGGTCAAACCCAACGTGGAAGAGCGCAACACAGTGCCCTGCCTCGTGAAAGGCCGTGCGTTCGCGACACGATGGCTTGTAGTTCCAGTTCTTGCGGCCAACTCGGGCGGGCATTTCTGACCACATAAACCTGTCAGGCTGACACTGGGACCAGCGGAGCGCGGAGCGTAACCTCGCCTCCTGCCCGTCGAGATCCGAAAGGACGAAGGGGCGGCCTGAGTTGATCTCCAGGTCCCTTCACTTCACCAGCCTCGTCGGGTGACACAGGCCAGCTTCTACGAACAGACCGTGAAGAAACCGCCACACGGCCTCGTCTCCGCCTGCCTTCTCCAGCTCCCCCAGTTGTTCCATGTCCTCATCGGAAGTGTGCTCGGCCAGCCAGGGCCCGAGGTTTTCCTCAGTGAGTTCGAACTTCCTCGGGACCGGGGGAGGATCGGCCTTCAAGGCCGCGAGGAACCTCTCCCGCACTTCCTGGATACCCATGCCATCCCTCTATGCACCAACGGTCAAGGCGGGGCCCCGGTGGTGAACCTGTCCGGGCCCTACTACTTCTTCCACGGCTTCCACGAGTAGCCCCATGACTTGGCGATGGCGGCATCGTACTCGTCCAAGCTCTTCCACTTGGTCTCGCCGTTGGCGACGGCCTTTCGGGCGAGCCAGCCCATCCCGAGGAGAAACAGGAAGGTCTCGATCATGATGGTCTCCTTTCTCGGCGCGGCGTACGGGGTCCGTTGCCTTCCGATTCCGTCCCAGCCGCCCACGGTAACGATCTCTGCGAAGCTACAAAGTCAGCGCTCAAGGTCACTGGGCTGACTGACCGCTGATCGAAGCCGGAACTGGGCCTCCGCTGCTCGGGTTCGGTACAGGTCCCATGTCCCGGAGCCGCCCCAGGCAATTCCTGTAGGCGATCTTTCCAACCGCCCTCGTTGCCGCGTAGTTCCACGCCGCGCCAACGCCCATCGACGCGATCGGGACCGCGTACTTCACGACCGAGCGCTGAAGAATCCTGAAGTGGAGCTTGAGAGCCAACGCCTTGAGCGCCTTCAAGGTTTCACCCGAGAGGACCCTCTTCGTGGCAGCGCCTGCCATTCTCCCACCGACCTTCGCCCCGAATTTCCCGACCCCTTCGGCTGCTGCCCCTCCGAGCGCGAACGCCAGGATCGTGAGGATGTCTTCTGGGTCTTCGGGGTCCAGTGGGGCGCCAACGAGCTTCGCGATGTTGGCAATCAACTGTAGGTGAATGCGAACCAGGGCAACGCCCTCCGCTGCTATCGCCGTTGCCGCGATGGCGATATTCGCCGGCAGACCAAATCCGCCTCCCGCTCCCGTAAAAATCGCCACGAGCTCATCGGTGGACACCACGGCACCCGTCCCCGCGCCCAGGAGACCAGCATTGCGCGCGGCAACCTTCGTCAACCTCTTGACGATGAACTCGTCGTCCTTGGCCGGATACTTGTTGCGAAAGTACTCGGCGTTGGCCTTGCTCCAGTAGTTGCGAAACGCCTTCCGGACGAGTGTGAGCAGCCATTCGCCTGAAGTGAAGCCCTTGAGGCCCCCGAGTTCCGGCAACTCGTCCTTCGCATCCATCAAGGCCCGCTTGATCTCGGCCTTGCTTGCTGGTGTGACATCGTCGGCCATCTGGAGCCTCACTGATGGCGAATGTTCATTGCGATTCTCAGCTGTTCGCCACCAACACGACGCTATCACGGCGACGGACAGTGTTCGTCTCATGTGAGGTACCCAGATGAGGGCAGGTCGACCACGTTGCGGGCATGGCTCCACGCGCCTCCCAGGTCGCCCGTGAGTCGCCACGGTTCAAAGCCGAGGCGAAGGCCCTGGGGCTTCGGGTGCGTCAGCTTCGGCTGGCGCGGAAGTGGACCCTGGAGGGTGCCGCCGAAGCTGCAAACCTTGACCTGAAGCACTTCCAGAAGGTCGAGGCCGGCAAGCTGAACGTCACACTCGTGACCCTGGTGCGGCTCGCCCAGGGCTTCGGCGAACCTGTGGGCTCCTTGTTCAGGAAGCCCAGGCGCCCCAAGTAGGGGCGGCCCCGGGCGGGACTTGAAAGCCTTAGGGCCGCCTACATCCTCCGCCTCCTGCCGACACGTCGCCGCCTGTCGCTGAGGAAAAGATCCTCGCCGTCGGCTCCTTCAACAGCCTCGTTGTGCGCTGCCACGAGGAGGTCCGCCGGCAGGGTTCCGCGAACGGCCCGACCCAGGTCGCGGAGCCGGCATGCCGTGAGTGCGAGGATGGCCGAGGCGAGCGCGCCGGTGTCCTCGCCCTCCATGCCGCCCTGCCTGCCGACCTCGACGAGCAGGGCGGCTCCCTCGGTTGCACGCTGGATGACGGTCAGTTCGGCGCTGACGCTGACCACCTTCACGAGGATCCTCGTTGCTCGCACGGACCCTGGAACGGGCAGGTCCGGCACTGCCAGCCTCGCAGCGGGTAGCTCACTCCGGCGTCGATGGCGCGCAGGACCCCTCCGGCGGTGCGGAGGAAGTCCTGCTCGTCGCGCTCGTCACGGTGAACGTCAGCGATCTGCACAGCCGGCACCTTGGTTTTCGTGACGATTTGATACCTCAGCGCGACATCGCCAAGGCCGGACTCCCGACTTGCAATCTGGTAGGCGCTGAGCTGGAAGTCGTGCCTGAGTTGATCTTCAGTGTAACGACGTGCTGACGTCTTGTGCTCAACGACGACGATCCGACCTTCCTCACGGATGAGGAGGTCCATCGAACCGACGAGCTGCTCCTCCAGTGCGTCGCCCGTGTCGACGTCATGGATCGTGATGGTGAACCCGTGCTCCACGGACTCGACTTCGGGTGTACCTGCCTGCTCGTAGAAGGCGTGCAGCATCGACACGCCCTTGTCGATCATGACGCCCGGGTCGTCGTCATCGTCGGCCTGGAGGGGAACGTCCCCCTCCGCGGCCTTCGCCCATGCAGCCCTGAAGGTGTCGAGGACCAGGTCCCGGCGCAGGGGCGCGCCGGAGACCTTGATCTCGTTGTAGTAGCCAGCGAGCGCCTCATGAAACGCACTGCCGAACGCCAGGTTCACCGGCACGAACTCAGGCGCCACTCCCCGGATGTATTTGAGCTCGTACTTCCTCGGGCACATGAGCCAGGTCTTCACCTGGCTGACGGAGACGTACAGCCCGTCCGGCATCTTGGGCCTGGGCATGACTATCCCACCCCGCCCTGCTCGTCGGCGTGGGCCTCGCCGTGCCCCTGGCCGTTGCCGTTCAACTGCGCCGACATGCTGGCGATGAGCTGCGACGCCTGGTCCCTGGTCAGGAACTCGGGCTGCGCGTTGAAGCGCTGCTTGGAGATGGCGCGGAGGCCACCGTGGTCCATGCCCAGCTTGCGAGAGATGGCCTGGAGGGCGCCGAGCTGCTTGCTGGTCAGCCTGTTCCTGGGCTGCGTGGACACCGGCCGAGCGGCCGGCTGCGTGACCTGGGAGTTCTGCGTGGACTGGATGAGCTGGACCGGAGCCTGGGCCTGGGCAGGCACAACGCGCTGCACGTGCTGCTGGACAACCTCGACGACGTGCTCGCCGGGGAGGTTGTCGTCGTCCAGGCTGCCCTCGTAGGCCTGCCGCCCCACGCCGAAGAAGGCCGCGGCCTTTTTGAACGCGTTCGTGTAGGCGCCCTTCCTGGCGTCGGCCTCGCTGCTCGCAACGTGGCCGCCGTCGGCGAGGCTCTCGGCGAAGACCATGAAGCTCCCGTCGATCCACTCGCCGAGTTCCAAGGTGATGTCGCAGATGGCCTCGAACGCGGGGCGGCCGTTCGAGCGGGTGATCTCCTTCACCGTCACGGTCCGGTGGGCACGCCAGCCGCCGACACCCAGGACCTCGTTCAGCCGGTTCGCGATGAACTGGTAGCCGTATCCGACGGTGTCGTATCCACGGCCAGTCAACCGTCCCTCGGTTCGCTGGATGCAGTGCTCGGGGAACGGCGCTGCGAGCGCCGCGTAGATGGCCTTCTTCTCTGCGTTGGTCATGTAGCCTCCGGTGGCCGAGGCTCGTAGTTGAGCCCGGAGTGAAGTTGAGCTTCACTCTAGGCTTATGCCCACGGAGGCCGCTGATTTGGAGCACGACCGGACTGCAAGCGGCGATGACTCCGCAGGCGCTTACACCTACCCGTCGAGCGACCCGGTGAACCGGGGATCAGGCCTTCGCTACCCTGCGCGCCACGTCCGCGAGCGCTGGCATCAAGCTGACCAGCCCGTCCCAGCCGTTGTTCTTCACCGGTCGAGGGACGGCGAGCGCGATGTCATCCAGGGTGTAGTGGGCCTTGCCGTAGTTGCAGGGGTAGCAAGAGGTGACGAGGTTGCCCGGCTCCGTTCGGCCACCACGCTTCCGCGGTAGCAGGTGGTCCACGACCCCACGATGCGCGACCGCGGACCCGTGCATTTCGAGGTTGGTTGGCCCGAGCGAGAAGACTTCACGGCCTAGGATCGTACGAAGATGCTTGAGCAAGTCGACGTGAACGACCTGGCGCTGGCAGTACCTACACCGGTAGGCATCTGCGGCGAACACCTCCATCACGACGGCTGCGCGTGGATAGGCGATCGGATCAACCTCGCCCCGCCACGTACCGATGGGTGGCTTCCCAAAAGTCTTGTATCTGCGATTGCCCGCGACCTGCGCGTGCTCGATGAACCAGGTTCTGACCGCGTCGCCATCGACGTTGGCAAGCTCCGACGTTGCTGCTTCGGGATGGCCCTTCGCGGCCGCCCTCACGGCCATCTCGAACGGCGCGAATCCGTCGATCAGAGACTGGTCCGGTGTCAGAGGGGCAAACTTGTCCCACCGGGCGGGGTCCGGATCGAGCAGCACGCACTGGGTCTTGTTCTTGCGGCACATGGGCGGAGAATCCTACGCGCACTCCGCTGCCATGTCCCGGTCCGTCATGCGGTCGGCGTGGCGAGCAGGTAAGGGGGAAAGGTAGGTCCACAAGCGGCCTCGCCTTCTGGACCAGAACGGGGACGCGCACCGGCACGGGCTACGCGTCCCCCCCGACTACCGCTTCTTCCTCGTGAGCTCGCTGACGATGAGTTCCGCAATCGCTACAAGCACGGCGAGTAGCAGCTTCTCGATGAACTTCCGCGAGATGAGTGCCACGATACCCCTCCGTCCGGCAGGCCTGCCGAAGGTGGAGTGGGAGAGGTGAGCGGCGCCGAGTACAACCGGGCCGCTACGACGCGAAGAGGATCTCCGCGCTGGTGTCGTCGATGTGATGGAGATCCATCACGACCTGGATCTCGTCGCACCAGGGTGCGAGCCACTCGCGCTCCACCCGGATGCCGAGCCCCAGGATGGTCACACCCATGGCCTGGGCCTGCTCCCGGAGCTTGGGGGCTGGACCAGCGTCGCTGCCGCCGTCCGTCACCAGGACAACATCGGCCTTCTGGAGGGCGCCAGGGTTGGATCGGATCAACTCCAGCCCCCGTGCCATGGCGGTAGCTATTTCAGTTCCTCCGGCACAGCCGGTGAAGAGGGCTTCCTCGGGAAGAGATTCACCAGGCTTCACCACTGCCTCGAACTTCACCCTGTAGTCGAAGGCGATCATGGCGAACATCCGCCGGGTTCGACTCGCCTCGTCGAGTAGCGCCAGAGAGAGCGCCGTCGCCCAGATGTCCCGGGGGCCGTCCATGGAGCCGGACTTGTCGAGCAACACCACCAAGGGCCCCTTGCCCAACGGCTCGTTGCCGACGAGCTGGTACTGCATCGCCTGGCGCTCGAGGAGATTCTTCAAGACCAGCATCCGGTGGGTCCGGTGGGTGAGTTTGACCAGCTCGGACGGCAACAACCGCCCCAGGTCCGCGCCCATCTCGATGTCGGTGACCTCGTCAGCTCCGTGCTTGACCCTCTGACGCCTC
This sequence comes from uncultured Anaeromyxobacter sp., assembly GCA_903874275.1. GTDB lineage: Bacteria > Myxococcota > Myxococcia > Myxococcales > Anaeromyxobacteraceae > CAIOAK01. The sequence continues at coordinate 57,483 of CAIQRS010000026.1, read as the reverse complement.
TTCGATGCCGCGATACGCTTGAACCTTCCTGCCAGCATGGCGATCTGCTTGAGGCGATGATCTGCCGTGAGGCGCCCTGCGAGAGCGCGTATCGCTCCAGCCGACATGGGTCTGCCTGTTGCCGTGCCCTTGCCGGCGAGGAGCCCGATCTCCGCCAGGCCGTCCACCGCGTCCCGCATCTCCTCCACGGCCTTGGACGCCTTCTCGCAGGCTCCCCCGACGGTGCGTCGGATGTTCTCGGGCGGCTGCTCGTCGTTCTCCTTGGGCATCTGGGGCTGGAGCGCCGTCATGAGCGTCTCCACGGCGATGCCAGCCCCCATGGGCTCGCCCAGGCACTCGTCCGCAAGGCGCTTGAACGAGGGGAGTTCCTCGCAGGCGCGGTGAACTCCTTCGGCCCAGGACTTGAGCCGGGGGTCCTGCTCCTTCGGGGAGAGCAGGCTCGACTCCCCGGAGTAGAGCCGGTCGAACACCTCGTCCTCGAACTTCGTGACTGGGGTGTCTCTCTCCGTGGCGTTCTCAAGCCCACGGGAATCCCGGTGGAGGTACACGTGCCACCGGGGCACGTCGTACAGGACCCGCTTCATCGGGTACTCCGGAGCCCCAGGCCCACGCTGACCGTCCTGGCCAGGTCGGTGTGGATGGCGATGATCTCGTCGTTCGCGTCCTGGATGACGCTGGACGCTCTCCGGCCAGCACCCTTCGCGAGCTGCCCCAGCTTCTTCTGCTGCGCCTGGAACTGCTCCAGGGCCTGGGCAGCCTGGCTGATGTAGGCCTTGCGGTCCCCAGCCTTCAGGGCCGCGACCTTGGAGGCCGTCTCTCTCGCGGCGTCGAGAATTTCCGCCGCCTGGGCGCCGACGGGATCGGCGAGCTTGCCCACCAACCGGGCAACCTTGGGCCGGTCCTTGGGCTCCCGCCACAGGGAGTCGACGAGGATGGCCAGATCCTCGGGGGAGGTCTTCTTCTCCCCGGACATGTACGCCGTCGCCTGGACGATCTTGAGTGCCTTCTTCCAGCGCCGGTCGCTGGCGATGATCCCCTCGCCCTTGCAGGCGTCGCGGATCTCGATGAGGGCGTCGATGGTCTCGTCGGTGATGGCGACCTTCCCGACGTCGGCCTGGGCCTTGCGCAGGTCCGCCATCTTCATGGCCTGGGAGGCCGTGGGCTCGGGGGAGGTGAGGACGAGCCGGAGATTGGCGGGACGGAGCAGGTAGCCCACGTCGAACCGGAGGAGGAACCTGTCGAACAGCGCCTCCAGGTCCTTCCCGTCGGGCAACTCGTTGGATGCCCCGAACATGGTCACCAACGGACAGGAGATGGGCTGCCCATCGTTGTGGAAGATCCGCTCGTTGATGATGGCGAGCAGGCTGTTCAGGATGGCGGAGTTCGCCTTGAAGACCTCATCCACGAACGCGAACTCGGCCTCGGGCAGCTTGCCGGTGACGACCCGTGCGAACCGATCCTGCTCCAGGGCCTTGAGGGAGATGGCCCCGAAGAGCTCCTCGGGGGTGCTGAACTTGGTGAGCAGGCGCTCGAAGTAGCTGCCACCGAAGGCCTGGGCGATGGCGCGGGCGAGAGCCGACTTTGCCGTCCCCGGGGGGCCGAGGAGCAGGACGTGCTCCCCGGCGAGTACGGCGGCGAGCGCACCGTCGATGACGTTGGACCTCTCCGGGAACCTGGTGGCGAGGTCGGTGCGAAGCTGCGTGAGGGGGTTGATGGTCATGTAGATCTCCTTGAAGAGCGGCGGCAACCCCTTGCTGTGGGGCGACCGGCCGATTTGCGTATGTGGGGGGGCGTGACGGATCTGGGGGGCGACTGTCCGTCCATCGCGTATCGTGTCTGGATGCTGACCGTCCTCGACTACGCCCGGGTTGTGTCGTGCGAAGCATGTTCGGCCGTTGGAAAACTGCTCCGTGACTCCGGCGAGAACGTTCCCCAACCCGGCTTCGTGGGTCGCCGCTACGGGGAGACGGGGGTATTCTTGGTCGGGCAGAATCCCGGGGTCCCGACCGTAGGTCTCGCCGCCCGAGACAAGGCGTACACGGCGGCACTTAGGTCCCTCCGCGACAACCAGACCAAGCAGAGCTTGCTAGGGGCCTTGGGAGTGATGCGGGACTTCGTACCTTCGTGGCCGATCAGTGGGTCCTACTTTCCACTGGAGGAGTGCGGCATGACTCTCGATGACATCGCCTACTGCAACGTCGTCAGATGCCGCACCGTCTCCAACTCTCCACCGCCCACCTCGGTGGCTGATAGATGCGGGAGCCTTCACTTCCAGGCCTGGCTAGATGCCCTACAGCCGAGCGTCGTGGTCTTTGTCGGCAAGTGGGCGCGGGACCGCGTCGGCCACATGGTTCAGGCAAAGGGCATCCCCGCGGATTTCATGAACCGGGCCCGGGATCTGAGTTCTCAGGCTCGGATGGAGAACAGGGACCGAGTCGCCAAGCTCGTGAGGGCGGTTGTCGCGGGTCGCCGTGGGTGAGAGTCGAACGCACAGGGTGTGCTTGACGTAGCGCTGGGCTGGTTTTGTGTCATCGCCGCCAGCGGCCAGCCTCGACGAAGCTGTAGTACCCGTCCGTGCCGACGATCACGTGGTCTCTTGCGACCACCCCGACCAGCTCGGCGGCAGCCCGAAGCCTCTCGGTGAGGTCGTGGTCGGATTCACTAGGGGTGCAGTCACCGGACGGATGATTGTGGATGTAGATGACCCCGTGGGCGCCTTCTCGTATCACCGCTCGCAGAACATCCCGAGGTGAAACTGGACACTGGGTCAGGCTCCCTCGGGAGATGAGACGACGTCCCAGAAGCCTGCCCCGGACGTCGAGCAGGATGATGTGGAACTCCTCGGCCTCCTCCTGCGCCAGGTCGCGCATGAGGGTGTAGACGGTCCCCGGGTCGAGGCAGCGATCGCCTCGATGGGGAGGAGTCCATGCCCCACGACGGCCCAGTTCGAACGCCGTCACCAGGCGCGCTGCCCTGGACCTGGAGATGCCAAGCAGACCTGCGATCTCGTGCGAGGACGCACGGGACAGCGTGGAAATGGGAACGGCGAGCTTCACGTCCGAGCCGAGGACAACGCGCACCAGATCGTCGTCCCCGACCTGACGAAGGTGTTCGGTCTCGGCCCGTTCGCGGGCGAGCTGGTATGGCGAGACGGCCATGGTGACCTCCAAGAAGTGAAAAGGCGGCACAGGATCGCTCCGTGCCGCCCATCGGTGGGGTGGGTCGAGATTGGTACCGCTACGCCGCCGCCTTCTGGTTCAGTAGGCTCTCGACGGTGGTAGTGAGGCCGGAAAGCGTGACCTCCAAGTCTTGAACATGGACCTGGAGCACGTCCCGGTAGAGGTTGGCCCTTGCCTGAAGACCTTCAAACGCATCCAGCCTGCGGACCAGCGTCGACGGCCTGTCGGGTGGCGATGCCATGAAGCCCTCGACCTCGGCCTTGAGGGCAGCCAACTCGTCTTCGATGGCAACCTTGGCGGCTTCCCCAAGGGTCTTGCTGGCGTCGGCAGAGGCGTGGACGGGGAGGAGGTACACCCGTGAACTACCGATCTTCTCAATGGCCCCCTGCAGGCGCCGGACGGTCTCCGCGTATGGCGCGGGCACCCAGTAGACTCCGCCGTGGTCGCGCAGGGTCACAGCGGCGCAGGCGTCTAGAACCTTCATCATGGATCGACGGACGTCGTCGGCCATGTGGGTAGAGCGAAGCTCTGTGAATCTGGCCGTGATGACTCCTGCGAGGTCGTGGCCTGGTACGTCAAAGGAGACGGACTCGACCTGGCGGTCGAGAATGACGCGGGTCTCCTGCTGATAGGTGATCGATCCGTCTTCGTGCTTGGTTTCCCTCACCACGGCGAAGATCACCTCCGCCTCATCTTCTTTGCCGAGCCGAATGAGCCGCTCGGACTGGCCAAGTGCGGCCTCTCGGATCGCGGACTTGAGGGCCTTCTCCGCCGTGGGCGGATCCGGCAGGTACTCCGGAGCGAGTTGAGCACCGGCCCAGATGCTCTCCAGCATCGCTGTGTCGATTCGGGCTTCGGCGAGAGCCCACCAAATGAGGTCGCCGATGTGTTGACCGCCAGTTTCCATGGCGGCCCGCAGCCGTTCCAAGGTCATTGCTGTTCCGTTGGGCACCCTTGGGTGCCTGCATCAGGGGTCTGATTCTGCCGGAGGGAGCGATATGGTCCGTCCGACGGCCTCAAACGGCGAATCCATCACCATTCCCTTATCCCGATGTTTCGGACGTTTTTTCTCCTTGGGAAGTGCCAATGGCGCCCACAGGCCGCTCACGGCGACGCGCACTGCTCTTCAAATCGGGCTCGGTCGCCCTGTAGGCCCACGCTGAGCTACATCTGGCGAGCATCCAAGTGCCTCGAACCACCGGACGGCACTCACATCACCCTTGCGCACGCCCCGGGCAATGAGAAAGACTGAAAGTGTCCACGCTGACGCGATACGGAGCTCTTCTCGAGGCCGTTCTCGCCGCTACGCGGAGCGAAACGACAGACGCCGGCTCACCTTAGTTGCTCTACCCCGCTTCCCTACGGACCGCTCATGAGCGCAAAGCCGCCGGACCACGCTCCCGATCCCCGATCGGAGGCGCACGCGGCAAGGGTCTTGGTCCGCGAATGGCTCATCGAGAACGAGGCCCAAGTTCTGTCGTCCGAAACCCTTGCGAGGTTTCGTCGAGAGGAGTCCGCCTTCAAGAACGAGTTTGACTTCGTCTTGATCGCACCCTTCCCGTTGGCCATAGAGGTCAAGACCGGGGACGTTTCGAAACACCTTCTGGCAATGAAGGGCAGGAGGTTGTTCGAGAGTCGCATCGCGCTCGCCGAGACGCTCGGGCCGCACGTTCCCCTTGTTCTCATCGTCTCCGGAAATGTGGACCCGGAGCACGTGCAGCGCCACCTCCCAGAAGTCGACCTCGTCTTGCACCTTGGTCAGCTGCCGCCTCTCTCAGATTTGGCCCGGCTGAGAGTTCGGCCCAACGTTCTGGAGGTTCTACGGACGGGTGACCCAGGCCAAACTGAGGTTTCGAGCCCAGCGATGGTCACCAAGGCGTGGGCTGAATCACTCACCCTCGACCATCTCGCCGAGGCCCCCCCCTTTCGCCCCGGGACACTCGCGGCTCGAATTCAGGTCGCGCTTCAACAAGTCCTTCATTCGACTACCCCTCCCTCCAGCCTGAGCTCGGCACCAGGTGTGCGTAGCCGGGAGCTCGGGCTCAGGGCGCGCCTGTCACAACTCGCCATCCACTCGGTTCTCCAGAACGCGATCAGCGCCTACTTTGAGGAAAGGTGCGGTCTGACGTTCCAGATGGACATTCTGAAGCGTGGTCCTCTGCTACCGCGCGTCAGGGAACGTGGGGCGCGGCTGCCCGGGGGAAAAGTCCTCTTGCTCAAGTCGCTGCTCGCATCGCCTGCCCATGCGGGTCACAAGGCCGCGGAACTGGTGACACTCGCCTGGTTACTTCGGGCGGCGAATGTTCCGACGGGATTGAATCCGGTCCTGCTTCTTGGAGTCCCGTTCGCGGACGACATACCGAAGGGGCCTGTTGGCAAGCGCTTCCCGACGGCCGCTCTCGTGAACGAACTTGAGTCGGCCGGCTGGCGCGTCTTCCCTTGGGACTTCGACGCTGAAGAGCCCGTAGTCGAGCGCTACTTGAACTCTCTGCGGAGGGACCCGTGATCGCTCAATCCGTCGACCAGTTCCAATTCTTCCCAGATGTCGAGCGCGAGATTCTTGCGGCTGGCAAGCTGGAGACTGCGGGCTTCTATACAGAAGCAGGGCTGCGCCTCGGCCGCGCATGGGAAGCTGCCATGTACGCCGCGGCACGTGAGTTCAACCTGCCGCTGACGGACGTGACGATAGAAGAGATCGACAACCTTAGGCGCCAACTCCAGGACCGCATGGGCAAGATCATTCAGGAGAAGACACCAAACGCGGTTCGTGGGCTTGCCGAGATCTCAAAGAAGTTGTCAGAGGCCATCGCTGCGTTGACGGAAAATGCGGTGGCCCGAGAAGGGCAGCCATCCGAGTCACCGAGAAGGACTGATGCACTCTTGCGAGAGTTCTTGCGCATCGCGCCGACGTCACGACTCCAGCGTCAGCTAGCGCGGGAGGGAAGTGAAACTGCGATTATTCGAAAGCTAAGGAACCGGGTGTCGCATGCTGCTCTCGACGGGGGCGAGCGGGAACTCTCGAAGGACCAGTACACTGAGATGAATGAGGCCGTGGAGAACTTCTTGGTGGCACTGACTGGCGCTGTCCTTGGCTTTAGGGCTGACGCCAGGATTCGAGGCCAGGGCGAAGCCGCCTAGATCCAGCACTCCTGGGCCTGGTGTCCCCCCTACGTGGCTCTTCGCCGAACGTACTCGGCGATTTGTGCCGCGAATGGTTTCGCGATTCCCAGCGCCCGCAGGCCTTCTTCGCCTAGTCGTTCGAGCGACTCAAGCGAACTTATTCCAGCTGCTTCAAGCCTCCGGATCGTTCGGACCCCCACCCCCCTGACCTTTCCTGGATTGATCCTTCTAATGCTCCTCAGCACGGGACCCAGAGGCGAGCAGTACTCGAGCACCTCCCGTAGTTCGAGCACCTGGTGCCGCAAGGCCCTGAGGCGATGCTTCACGCGAAGAACTCGCTCCGGCCCCGCGGCGCAGTGCTCCTTCAGATGGTGATAGAAGGCGCGGACTTCAAGAATCGACGCGAGGCCGGTTGCCAGCCAGAGCATGTCGTCTCGCCAGCGCTCCTCTTTCCCCTCCAAAGCCTCCAGCTTCCAGTCCTTCGCCAGCCTGTCCACCGGCGTCCCGCGACCGAGTTCGAAGAGAACGATGGCCCGAGAGACCGCCACGTAGGCTGCTTTGCGTGCTGCTTCGCCGCTCAGTGGCTGACCGCACCCCACTCCCTCCACGCCTACCCCGAGGGACCCAAGGACTTCGTCCGCTTTCGAGTGTCCTGCTGCCCCTCGAATCCAGCGACCGAAGAGAACGGGCGCGTGAGATGCGTTCGCCTCCATCCACGCGTCGACCGAGTCCACGAGGTCTGCGCTGAACCTCCGAATCTTGGGTGCGCGATCGGATGACAGGTCGAGGAGCAGGAGTGAGTCGAGTGGCTTCCAGACCTCTAGCAGACGGTCCTCCGGGTCGAGCTCCAGCAGGTCGCGGATGAGGCGTGCGCATCCGGCTGCCGCCGGCAGCGGATAGGTCGCCTGGGTCGCCGCTCGGCCTAGCGCCGTCAATTGGACCAATCCGTGTTCGTCCTTCCAGGCGAGAAGCCTGTCTGGGGCCAGCAACCATCCTGCTGCCGCGCGGACCAAGGGCCCGCTGTCGGTTCCCGCGAGAGAGCGCTCGAAGAACGTGACGATCTCTTGGAGGCTCGCACCCCGCTCGCCTCTACGAGCCAGAAAGGCAGCCACCCGCTCGGCTGTGTCGCCGGGGTCGCTAGCGCTGCGTCCCGAAGCTGCCAAGAAGTGCGAACGGATCTCTGGCCAGGATGCGCTGATGAGTTGCTCCGCCAAGACCTCTGCGCTCCGGTCCTCAGGCGGATGCAGGACGAGCACGGAGTGACCTTCCCGATCCCCGCGCCCTGCCCTACCTGCCATCTGACGCAGTTCGGCAGCGGCGAGTGGCCCCTCCCCTGGGAAATGGGTGTCCCTCACGATGGCGTGGGTGACGGGAAGGTTCACGCCGAGGGCCAGTGCCGTCGTCGTCACGACACAACGGCTCCTACCGGCCCTGAATGCCTCCTGCACCGAACTGCGCTGCTCCCTGCTCATCTGCGAGTGGTACGCGAGCGGCCCTGCCTCGCCTGCTAACGGGCCAAGTCCCTCCCGGAGACGCTTGGCAAGGGCCTCGGCTGACCTTGTCTGGTAGACGAAGACGAGAAGGTTGCTCCCGTCCGCTCGGAGCGCCTCCTCCGCCAGGGACAGGACCATTGCGTCCGTCGTCTCCTCCCCTTCGAGTGAGCAGACCTCGAGTGTCATCGGCGGGCGCTGAACGTCGGAGGCCACCACGTCGCAGGGATCCAGCCATGCTTTGAGTCGATCGGCGCTTCCCAGCGTCGCAGAGGCGAGCACGATGCGCGGGGGTGCAGGCTGGTGGAGCAGTGATGTCGTCAGGTACTCGAGAACCGGACCACGCCGTTGGGAGGCGAGAAGGTGGGCCTCGTCGATGCAGACGGCGTCCACCGTCTCGAGCCAGCCATCGTGTTCAGCGTTTCGAAGGATTGCCTCCAACCGCTCTGGTGTTGCCACGAGCAACTCTCCACCCGGCGGAGGCGATCGAAACGTCTCTCTCTCGAGCCGGTAGTCACCTGTCGCGATGGACACCCGAACCGGCACACCGAGTGCCTCTCCCAGAACGCCAGCCTTGGCTTGCAGCTCCGCAGCCTTCTCCTGAGCGAGCGCCCGCAGGGGTTCGAGGAGCACCGCCCGCCGCCCTCGCGACACTGCTTCCAGAAGTACAAGGAGCCCGACGAGCGTCTTCCCACCATTCGTGGGTGCGCTGACGATGAGGTTCCGGCGGTCGCGAAGGACTCCACCACGGCGCAGGGCCTTCGCCTGCACGTCCCGCGGGGAGGGACCCGCCTCCAGGATGGAGACTACCTTGCCCCAAGGGGCGGGAAGCTCCAACGAATCCCAGCTGGGCTCACCCCCCGTGGATGAAGACCCGAACCGTCCGACCGGAACTCTTCTCACCGGTCCTCCAGAAGACGCTTCAGGGCCGGGAAGAGGTCGGTGAGGGTTCGGTCGTCGAGCTTGTCGATCCGTTCCTTGACCCATGCACGACGTTGCTGAAGAGCAACGGGGTCGAGCGAGAGGAAGACGGGCTCGGTTGAGAGTTGCGCCCCGTCCCGGAGGCCGAAGGCTCGAGCGAGCCGGTCGAGCTTCTTGCCAGTGGGCCGCTGCCGCCCCGAGAGCCACTCCGAGATCGTTCCGGGGTGGACCCCAACCTGCATCGCCAGTTCCTTCTTCGCCCCCTTCTCGAATCCTTCAAAGAGGAAGCGGAGATTCTCCAGAAGGATATCTCGGGCGTCGGCGAGCCTCCCATAGGCAATGTCCGGCTCGGATACGCTGGCCGCCGCGGCCAGGTTTGCAAGCTCCTCCGGGTTCGGCATGGTCCCGCGCAGGAGCGCACGCGCACGCTCCATGCCACACCCTGCCCAGTTGGCGGTCGTGGCCTCCCACCTCTCACGCGCAACCGGTTGACGCCAGAGAAGGTAACGAACGTTCTCGGAAGTCGTGAGTTTCTCGCTGGATTCGCTCGATGCGTACTTCGCGTATTGTTCCATTTTCACGAATCCTGAATAGTTTGACTTCGTGTATTGGCGACTGTACACATGCGCAGGATGATCGTCAACCGACCAATGTCTCCTGCGCAGTCAGAGGTCCTAGCCGCAGGCCTGCTCACCACGGGCTTCAACTGCATCCTTCAGATGCCCACCGGCAGCGGGAAGACCTGGCTCGCGGAGCACGCCATTCGAGATTCGCTTGCCCGCGGACGTCGAGCCATCTACCTCGCGCCTCTACGGGCGCTCGCGAGCGAGCTAGGCGAACGCTGGCGCGCCCTCTTTGCACCCTTCGTCGTTGGAGTCTTCACTGGGGAGGCACCTGGGCCCAAGGCTCCGTCTTTCGCGGAGGCTCAACTCCTCATCATGACCCCCGAGCGACTGGATGCATGCACTCGTTCGTGGCGTGCTCAGTGGCACTGGATCCCCGAGGTCGATCTCATCGTGGCAGATGAGCTCCACCTTCTTGGAGAACCTCGGCGCGGTGCACGGCTGGAGGGGGCCCTACTCCGGATGTTGCGTCTTAACCCCTTCGCTCGCGTTCTCGGCTTGTCTGCCACCCTTGGCAACCGCCTCGAGCTCGCCGACTGGCTGCACTCCGTCGAGTACGGAAGTGACTGGCGCCCTGTTCCTCTCCGGTGGCGGACCGTTACCTTCAAAAAGGCCGCCGAGAAGCCTGCCCTCACCGCCGGTGTCGTTGGAGAGTGCGCTACGGCTGGAGGGCGTTCGCTCGTCTTCGTGCAGAGCCGGCGCCGTTCGGAGCAGTTAGCGGGCCTCCTCCGTGAGGCTGGCATTCGAGCTGAGCATCACCATGGTGGGCTCGACAGGCCCGCTCGAGCGATCGTTGAAGAGGGGATTCGCTCGGGCAGGATCCAGGCGGTCGTAGCGACGAGCACGCTCGAAATGGGCGTGAACTTTCCCGTCCGCCAGGTGGTGCTCCACGACCTCCAGACCTTCGACGGAGAGGAGTTCCGGCCCCTCCCGGTGAACAACGTCTGGCAACGCGCGGGCCGAGCCGGTCGCCCCGGCCTCGACGATTCAGGAGAGGTGGTCCTCATTGCACCCGCGTGGGCAAGGCCACCTCGAGCCTATGAGGAAGGACGTTTCGAGCCCATTCGCTCGCGCCTTGCCGAGCCAGCCGAACTCGCGGAGCAACTGGTTGCCGAGGTGGCGAGTGGGCTCTGCCTCTCAACCGCTCAGCTCGAGTCGGCGTTCGGCCGGTCGCTCGCGTCTCATCAGAGGCGACTGCCCTCGGTTGGTCGACTGGTTGGCGAAATGCTCCAGGCCGGAATGCTCGTCGAGAAGGCCGCGAAGGTGGAGGGCAAGGCGCCTCGCCTCCGCGCCACGCCGCTTGGCCATATCGCGGCACGTCATCTGCTGGCCCCGTCCACGTTGCTGCTCTTCAAGCGAGCCGTCGAGGCACAACCACTGACCTTCTTCGACTTGCTCTTCGTCGCATGCTCTAGCCCCGACTGCGAGCCTGTGCTCCCAGTGAACTTCGAGGAACTCGAGGAGGTAGCCGGGCTGGTCGGGCCTGAGCCATCCCGTCTCCTACGCCTCCCTGACTCCGAGGTTCGGTCGCTTCTTCAGGTTGGTGGCAAGCGGGCGCTCGCGAGTCTCAAGATGGCGCTCGTCCTGCGACGTCTCACTCGCATTGGTGATCCGGCCCAGGTCGCCGACGACCTCGACTGTTATCCGTACGAGGTGGCGCGCCTTCAGGAGTCGGTCGACCGGTTGCTCCTGGCTTTTGAGGCGCTCGTTCGGTCGGTACAGAAGGGTGCCGAACCCCCGCCTCAATCCCTCGTGGACCTCCTGCGCCGAGTGACTGCCCTTCGCCGGATGGTCGTTGCCGGCCTCGATGAATCAGCGGCGACACTCACATTCGTGCCGGGGATCGGTCCCAAGATGGCAAGGCGGCTTGTGGCGGTTGGCATCAGGCACATCGAGGATCTCGCGCTCTCGGGCCCTGAAGACCTTGCAAAGGTGCAAGGCCTCTCGCCGGCCCGCGCCACCAGGTGGATCTCCGCGGCAGAGGCGTTGGTTCCCGATCACTCCGCATCCACGCTTAGGGAAGATGGGCCTGGCGCGACGCTAGCTAAGGGAGGCATTCCGGCAGGCGTGGATCCGTATCGGCTCCGCCGTGCCCTCGAGCTCACGGTCGTTTGCCGCGGTGCTGGCTTCGAGGTTTCGGGCGGCCTAGAGCCTCACCTCGTCACAATGACTCCAGTCCCCACCTGTGATTGCGCCGACTTCGTGAAGGGGAACACCTGCAAGCACGTCATGGCGGTCCGCCTGAAGTCGGGCGACCTGGAACTCGCTCGCGCCGCGACCATCGTCACCGCCATGACCGAGCAAATCGATCTTCAGCGCTGGTGGTTCGGTTCGTCGCAGGCACCGTTGTCCCAACTGAGGGCTACCCCATGACCCGCGAACTGAAGACCCGTTCCGGCACCATCAAGTTCCCCGCCTTCATCCCGGTGACGACCTTCGGGAATCACTTCCCTCTCGACCCGCTAGTCCGACCGTACCTGCCACTGCTCGCTCAAGCGGCGATGGTGAGCTACCCGTACGCACAGGGGCCTGTTCCTTCCCTTCGAATCCCACTCTTCGTGGACTCAGGCGGGTTCGCATGCCTGCTGCCTGGAGGGCGAGTCGAAGAGGAGGACGGGCTCGGCGTCTTGGTAATCGAACGTGAAGGTGAGGAGGCGAGGCGCATCCATCCGCGCGAAGTCCTCGACCTACAGGAAAGGATCGCCGACGTAGCCTTCACGCTCGACTTCCCCTGTCCCCCGGGCCTCGACAAGAACGAGGCGAGCCGGCGAGTAGCGTTGAGTCAGGCTAACTCATTGTGGGCACTGCGGAATCGGAGGCGGAGAGACTTGCCGCTCTTCGCGGGAGTCCAGGGCCTGTACGTCGACGGCTATAGAGAGTCTGTTCGTGCTTTGGCAGGCGAGCACTTTGATGGCTTCGCGATTGGCGGGCTAGTCCCGCGCGCTCGCAATCATCAGCTCGTTCTAGAAATCGTACGGGACGTTCGAAAAGAGATCGGGGAGCGCCCGTTGCATTTGTTTGGCCTGGGGCAGCCGGACCTGATTTCACGTCTATTCTTAGAGGGAGCGGATTCTGCCGACTCGAGCTCATACCTGAGGTTCGCCGCGGATGGTCGACAGTTGGGAAACACTTCTTTGCGTAACCGTGACCCGAGCCCTACCGAGCGTCTCAATTTGGCACTTCGCAACCTCGCCTCGGTAGGCACATTTCGAGTTCCGCTGTCCGCGACGGGGCTCTTATGGGCGTCGCCTCACTGGCGCAGCCAGATGTCGAGGCAGATCACTACCTGACTTACGACCCAGAATCGCTGTCACCGGAAGCACCCGATCGTACCCGTCTCCTCCCGCCAACTTGCCGAGGGCTTCGGTGTCAAAATCACCGTCCAGTGCGCCAATAATCATGCATGTGACCCGGCATTTCGCAGCCGCGGCTCTGGTAAGTTGCACTCGGGAGAACGTTTCCTTTGACTTGTCGGCCCAATGATTGCTCGTCACGCTCTTGGGTTCAGCCAAATAGAGCGTTGACCTGTTCCTTCCAAATCCTGCGAATTGCCACTCGACGCCGATGCCCTTCACCGAAAGCAGGTCCGCTACACGCACACTCCTCTTCTTCGGCCAGCCCTGCCATTCAACAAGCGGATACTCGTTACGCAGCCACGACAGCATCGGGACACACAGCGGGTTGTGAGTTGAGTTAGACGTCACCTTGCCGTACACGGCACCCACCCATGACTCTGCATTTAGAAGGGACAAGAGTTTCGGATTCTCAGCCCCCTCAAGTGACGACACCGGACCCGATATTAGGCGCAAGAAGGCGTTGAGCTCTTTCAGGAGTTCTAGGAGGGGTCCCTTGGGAGCGGAAACGGCACGAGCCGCCAACGCCTTTCGAGTGGAGCCATGTTGCTCGGGAGAGGGCCTGAAGCCCACATCCCGAATAATTCTCCGATCATCCTCGGCCGTAGCAATAGCTGTTGCGAGAAGACTCCACACAGCAGCCACAGGCATCGAAACGGGGGCGCACGGTTGAAAGGCCTCGGCGCCCACCCACACATCCGACCTGAGCACCTCTTGCACTCCGGCCCTCGACCCTGCGTCGATGGACCTAAGTAGCTTCGGCGTCGCAGCCCGCCAAGCGTCGGCGAACCCCGTCCAGTTGCCCATCACTAGGTCCTGCGCACCACCCTCGAATGGACTGCCTCCCGCAGCCAACTCTCTATGCGACCTCAGGATGGCGACGGCCTCTTCAGCGGAGATGTCTTCCCAACTAATAAAGTCGGGCTCGTCAGGCGCATACACTTTGCCTCCTGGGCTATCCCTCTCGGGCGCTCGAGGAACGAACTCAGACTTCGCTCGGCCACGGGTACCTATAGTTGTCGTACCCTTCACCACGCGAACGAGGTCGAAGAAGAAGGCTCTTCGGACAAACGCCTCCAGTTGCTCGTTATTTCTCCTCGTCCGGGACTCTCGCCATGCCCTCCACGCGAACACTTCCTCGTCCGAAAACCATGCCAGTGGGTTTAGACCTTGGCGGTAGCGCGTCCTAAAAGGTGTTGGGACTGCCGCTGCGTTTCGAGTGGAGTGTCGGTCGCGCCCTAGAATCGCTTTGTTTGACGCCAAGCAATTGCTGATGACTTCGGCCAAAGCCTCTTCATCGCGAGTCCAGTTTTGCCTGCTGGTGAAGACCTCGGCGACGGCGTCAGTGCGGGCGTTGTCATCCCCAGTAGCGGACACGAAGGCCTCGTAGGCCCTGTCGATGATCCGCACGGCTGTAGCGTCCCCAAGCAACTTTGGTAGAAACAATACTTCTTCGAATACCTCCTCCAGAGTTTGAAGGACGGACGCCTTCCACCCGCCACCGGTTCCGTACAGCACAGGCACCACTTTCGCCCGGTCAGAGAATAGTGCGGGGGCCTGGCGAAATGCTCTTGTTAGCGCCTGATACTCGGTGAGGGTGCGATACATCTTCTTGTGGGAATCATCCGAGTTCTGCCAATAGGCAACAATGAAATCAGCCAACACCCGACCATCCCGCGCCTTTAGCACGGCGTCCGGAATAACCTCGAGAGGTCGCCCTATGTCACGGTCAACGGTGTAGCCGAGACTCTTGTAGGTCGCGACAAGGACGCCACGGAAATGACCCTCCGCAGCATGTCCGCGAAACTTCCCGATTGTTGATCGCCGAGCTCGACTCGCCATGAACTCTCCTACAATCAGCGTTCGCGAAACGCTAGCACAGTTGGTGACTACGAAGAGTAGGTGAGATTCAGCTGGGGATCGGCCTCCGACTCCTCGGCCGCGTCTAAGAGTCTGACGGATGCATCGCCAGCTAGCGCGCGCTCCAAGAGGGAATCGAACACGAAGGTGTTATGAAAGCCGCGACGCCGATTCCTATTGTTCCCGCGAAAGATCGCAACTTCAACGCCATAGTCCCGGCAGATGGAGCAGGGACATGACTTCCAAGGTGCTACTTCAAGCGTACGTCGTAACACCGCGCGGTTGTCGGGTCGGTCTGCGTCGATCAGGCAGTCGTATTCGTGGACCAGGTCCAGCGCAGATTTGATGTTTCCAGTTCCTCGGTCAAGGTTACGGACTGCGGCAAGGCACTCCGTCTCTAGGCGCGTCAACTTTGCGAGTGTCACTTTCCCGCTAGCGATGATTCGCTTTGCACGGAAACTAGAACCAACCCTTGGGATTCGTATCGCTCCATATCGCTGCCCGTCAAGCGCGATGTAGTTGCCAGTTGTACCCATCCATGCACGACGGAGGTAGGACGCGCTATCGACGGACCGAACCCCAAGGCGCACGAAGTCACGCACGGCCGCGAGCCGGGCTAGGCCGAAAACGTGGAACTCAACGCTGTCGGGAACTGCGTCGCGCGCTGCCTGTATCGTTCGGATCACCTCGGGTGTCGGAGTGCGAACAAGACCACCGAGGGCAATGTAGCGATACCCCATCTTGGCCAGTGACTGTGCAGCCTTCGCGTAGCTTGAAGGGTCCCACCCTTGAGCAGCCCCTACTGGTACCCAGCCCAGGCCAAGCTTCTCGTGCTCCCTAATGAAGGCTTCAGCATTGTCGATGGTGATGCGGAAGCGCTCCTCCTTCTGAGGCATCGTCGCTTTGACGATCAGGTGGTCGATCGACACACCAAAATCAAAATCAAGGCGCGAGTAATACTCCAGCATTTCAGCCGTCGAGTACGGAGGGATTCGATCGAGAATGTAACCAAAGGCTCCACAGTCACCCATCATCGGGAAGGCACGCGGAACTCGGACGTAGCGATGTACTCCGAGCCCGTTAACGCGCGCCTTCTTCCTTCGATTCTTTTCTGCCACGACCTTTGAGATGAGAATTCCATCGTACTGCGGGACCGAATAGATCTGGTGGGCGAAGACCTCATTAGACCAATCAGAACTTCCACCGGAATGGACATCCAACTGGAAGTCATAGTCCGGATCGACCAAATCGTCCCACTCAGGGATAAAGTATTTGAGCTTCCTCCTCGCTCGTTGCTCGACCCAAGTGGCGGGCAGGCTAACAACGCGGTCCACATTCGGGTTGGCTTTCGGAGTGTGCCGGCGCTTCGTAGTTGTTTGCTTTGTAGCGCTTTCGAGCACTGCTAAGACGTCGAACGCTGGGTCAGCGAGGTCCCCGACCAACGCTGGATTAGACGCCATGGCGCTAAGAAGTCTCGCGCCGAGTTCTCCCTTTAACGCCACAAGACCCGCGCCGAACCGCTTTGTATCGGAGGTGTCGAGCGGTACGGGCCGAAGGTTAGGTCGCCGTCGAAGCTTCTGCGCCGATTTTCTGCTGCACAATACGAGCGTCGTTGCCCCAAGTTCGTCTATGGAGTTTAGGTCCAGGGCATCAAGGTAGGAGTCCCCAAGTAGCAGCATCGCTGCTGTGGCCGGCTCCCGAAGCACACGGGCTGTGTGTTCCCGGATCTTTAGTTGTGCCGACCACAAAGCAACCTCCGCCTTTGACATGCCGGAGAATGTCGCTTCATATGGCGCTAGTATCTGATTCGAGGGGACTAGGCCGTACCCGGCGGAGAGAATCCACAGGTCCAGCGTGGCGGCGGCATTCGCTCCCCAGGAGCGAAACTCCGATACCCCCCTCATGAGGCGAATGTGCTGTTGACCGGAGTACAGGGCCTCCGCAGGCGCTGCGAGAGCAGAGAGCTCCGCTTCTCTTTTCTGCAGGTGGGAGGCCCCCTTGCGGAAATCCTCCATCGTAAGTTGCTTTGGTGCGGAAACGGACTTCTCACCGGTGCATGAGGTGACGACGACAATGCGCATCAAAGTCTCCTGGGGTAACGGCTTCATCCCAGATGGAAGTGCCCTCGCAATGTAGCAGCAAGTAACGGAATTGCGGCTACCCGTCGAAGTCCGGAACGGCCAGTGGAAGGGGCATCTCTCGGTATGAAGCCGTCATGACCGCCTGGCCTCGACCAAGCACCTGAAGCTCTTGCTCAAAACCCCTCAGGTCTGCTGAGGCGTTCTGGACCGCCGCGCGGCGCTCCTCTTCGTTGCCCAGCGACATCGTGAGCTCCGTGTTGATCTGTGTGAGGATGCCCTTGTCGATTTCGGTGACCTGCTGACTCACCACCGTGAGTCCGATGCCAAACTTGCGTCCCTGACGGCTGATGTCGCGGAATACGCTCCCGAATCTCATCCTTTCCGGATTCAAGATGCTCGGGGCCTCTTCGACCACGACGTTCACGTGCGGCAGCTCCGCAGGAGTGCGCACCCGTTCGCCGTCAAGGTACGGCAGCTGGCCCGAGTCGAGTCGGTTCTCGAGCTCGCTCGCCAACGTCCTGAGACCAATCTGCCTTCCGCCTTCGTCGCCGAGGGCCACGCGAATGGCGCGGCGTAGACCGGATGCATCCGTGGCTGCCCTCAGTGCCCGACGCAGAGCGAAGAGGACTCGAGCCACAACTGTCGTCAGAAGGAACTGCTCGGTCTCCGACATGAGTGTTGTATCGACCGCGATCACCCTTCCCTGCTCTAGCGCGCAGACCAGATCCGGAAGAGTCGAGTCGTAGGCGTATCCGGCCTCAGGGTCGAACCGCGTGAAGACGCGAGTCTGTCCGTGCCGAAGGGCTCCGAGCCGCCGCTGGACCGCTGACACAGTGCCCTGCAAGAAGTCGGTACCCGCCTCTCCCTGGTCGTCCATCGCTACGTCACCGAGGAGGAGGCGAGAGATCCAGACTTCTCCATGTTGGCTGAAATACTGGTTCGCGAAGGCTGCCTGCTGCTCAGAGAACTCCATGATGCTGAACAGGTCTTCGGGTGCTACGTCGCCACGAGAAAGCCTGACCCTCCGCTCGAGTGGCTCCGTTACGTCTCGGGCCGTTAGGTAGTAGAAGGGCGCTGCCATAGCTGCGCGCTCCTCATTGCTCCAAGCGGCCACGATGCCTCGCAACCCGTCCGCGCCCCCCGACGTCGCGTGCCAGGTTCGAAATTCGTCGTGCGGGTCGATGGCCAGGATGGAACCCAGCCGCTCCTGACGCTCCCCTCGACCGACCAGCCGGTTATGCTCCAGGACCGAGCGAAGCAGCACCATCATCAGATTGCTTTTCCCACAGCCCGTTCGCCCGAAGACACCGAGGTGATGGCTCAGTGCCCAGATGGGGAGCTGAATGGTGACGCCACCCAGGGAACTTTCTCCCGCAAGCAACTCCCCTACCGGAAGGTCACCGTTCCCCAGCTGCGATCCGATGAGCTCACGGACCGCCGCAGCGGCACCCTCGGTGTCTCCGACACGGAAAACGTCGGTCAGGTGGGAAGGAAGACGGCGTGGACGGTGGAGCACCCACGCTCCACTCTCCGTCTGTTCCGAGTAGCCAAGCACTGCGCCTTCGAGCTGGATGAGGAGCTCTTCCGCGAGGTCCTGCGCCAGGTAGGAGTCGGGCATCGTCAGTTTCGACCGCGCGACGTCGTTCATTTCCAACGTCCTATTCATCACGTTTGCGTAGCTCGTTGTTCGGAACAGGTAGAATCGCTGCCCTCCCCGACGACACGGCAACAGGAAGAGATCGCCGACTGCGACGTCGCCGTTGCGTGCCAAGACCGTGAGCGTACGGGTGTCGCTGTCGGCGAGGATGCCGAACCGTTCGCCGAGCCCGCGAAGAATCTCCTCGGTCGTCATCGCCTCTCCCTCACTCGTGTCGCGTCGCCTTCGAAGCACTCCGGAAGAGCGATGGCTTCATACCCGCCCGTACAGCTGCATCCACGATCTGCTTTCGCAAGGCGACTCGCTCCGGCTCGGATAACGATGCTCGATCGTGTCCGGCCTTGATCGGATACGGGTAACCGTAGCAGCGCTGGTCGTGACTGCATCGATCAAGGTCTTGGAAGAGCTGCTGCTCCAGCCGTCGCGTCTCGACATCATTGGTGCCGCGGAGATGACGTCGCCACCAGGCAAGAGCCATGTCGAGTCGCAACACCGGCGTGGAGCGGTGAAGGCGAACCAAGTAGGTCATTGCCGCGACGGGCGGAAGCGTCCGCCCCTCAACAAGCGGTGTTTCCCATCCGTCCTCTTCCGGCGTTGGAATTCGAAGGTACCAGTGCTCGGGACGCCCCCCTGGAGGCAGGCCAAGCTTCTCAGCCGCGAGCTCCTCGAGCATCTCCACGGACCGGACCCCGTGAGACTTGGAGAGCGCCAGGAATCCGACGTCCTGCTCAAGGGCAGATACGCAACAGAGCCGCTTCAAGTGCTCAAAGAAGAGACTCTCCCCGGAACGCGTCACGAGCGGTAGTGAGAGAGTGCCATCTACGAGCACATACTTTGGTCGGAGTCCAATCAGACGAAGCGCAGCGCCGAGCTCGGCAGTCGATCGCAACTGGATACCGAGATTAGCCATGTCCGATGCATGAGGCCGGATGAGCCGTTCCTCGAGTTCTTCGACGGGCTGGGCCGCCCTCGCGTACTTTGCCTTGAGCACCCGATAGTCCGAGGTTGCGATGACGTCTTGGACTGGTCTCCCGGCAAGGGCAGCAAAAGCGTCGTCGAGCCCCTTCCTCCGGCGTGCCTCTTCCTCCGGAAGCCAGACCATTTCGACCACGGGCGCCAATGCCTCAACTTCTCGTAGCCCCGACAGAGCATCGGTCGCGTATAGAACTCCCTGCGCCACCGCGACGTGTACGAAGGAGTCGGCATAGGAGACCGACGGAAAGTCACCTGTTCCGTCCACGCCTCCGACGGAGAAGTCTTCACCCGAGGTTGTGTGGTTGAACGGGACGATAGCTTCCCGGAGGCGTCGCCTGTCCTCGTCACCGAGAGGCGGCTTCTCTTCCCACTCGCTCATGCGGCGAGCCAGGTCGTCGACCTTGGTCTTCAGGTCCTGCCGGAGATGAAGGTCGAACCGCATCCCAGGTCAGGAACGCTGCCAGGTGGTACGGGCGAAGGCGCTGTGGTTGTGGATCGACTCCGCGTTGACGGCCTCGACCGTGAACCATGCCACCCGCTTGTCCTTCTGAAGCTGAACGGCCACGTTGCGAACGATGTCCTCGACGAAGACCGGATTGTCGTAGGCCTGCATCGTGACGTGCCGCTCGTCGGCGCGCTTAAGAAGCGGATAGACCGGCGCTGACGCCGATCGCTCGGCGATCTCCACGAGTTCCTCAATCCAGATGATCTTGCGCTGCCTCTTCGGCCCGCGTGCGCTGCGCACCTGGATCGTTATGAGCCCCCGCTGATTGTGCGCTCCGTAGTCGCTGATTGCCTTGCTGCAGGGACACAAGCTTGTCACCGGCACCCGGACGCTGAGGATGAAGTCGTCTTCTCCGCCATTGACCTCACCCACGAACGAGCATTCGTAATCCATGAGCCCCTTGGCCTTCGAGACCGGTGCGGAGCGCTCCATGAAGTATGGGAACCGAACCTCGATTCGTGCCCGTTCGGCATCGAGCTTTCGCTTGAGCTCCCTCAGGATGCCGGGGAGCGTCTTCATTGTCACGAGTCCCTGATGCCCCTCGATGACCTCGATGAAGCGGGACATGTGCGTGCCCTTGAAGTGATGCGGAAGGCTGACCGACATGGTGAAGCGGGCGACGGTCCCTTGCTCCTTCTTGGCTCGGTCGTACACCGTAATCGGATAGCTCAGGTCGGTCACACCGACCTGGTCGAGCGGGATGTTCCGGTCGTCATGAAGACTCTGGATGTCGTGCATCTACTTATCCTCCCCTGCGTAGACGCATCCGGAGGTGCAGGTCTCCCGGACGACGACCTTCGAGAGCATCTTGAGTTGGGGGTGGACATTCCCCCAGATCCAGCGCGCCAGGACTTCGCTCGTAGGGTTCTCGAGACCAGCGATCTCGTTGAGGTAGTGGTGGTCGAGCTGGTCGTAGAAGGGCGCGAAGGCCTTCTTCACGTCGGCGAAGTCCATGACCCAGCCAGACTCGGACCCCAGTGACCCCCGCAGCCAGAGCTCAACCTTGAACGAGTGGCCATGGAGCCGACCGCACTTGTGACCGGGCGGCACATTTGGAAGCCGATGAGCCGACTCGAAGGTGAACTCCTTGAAGATTTCCATGGTCATTTAGCTCCGCCTCGCGACGTGAAAGCCGAGCCGAGAAAACATGTCCAAAGTTGACTGGCCACTGGCGAAGTCCAGGTAGCTATTAGGTGGCTTCCCGCATGCCAGCAGGTAGGCCGCCCGCGCCACGTCCTTGGCGGGAAGGTTCTTGTCCTTGTACTGGACGAAAAGTCCCCGGCCACGAAGCGCCGTTCCGAGCTTGCCCTGCGAGATCAGCTCGCAGGCCTGGGTGACATGTTCCGCACCGACAAGCTTCCAGTTCAGCGCCATCCCGTCCTCTCTCAAGTCAAGGAATACGAAGGTGCTTGTGCGTCTGGAGGCTGAGCCGCCACCGAGGATTCGCGAGACAGAACCGGAGGGCTTCGCCAGTGTTCTGGTCGCGGTCAGGGCCATCCAGTGGCTGCAAGAGGAAGTGCTTGAAGTCCAGAGACTCGAAGGACTTCGGGTCGATCCCGACCTGTGGGTACACGACCTTGAGCTCGCTCCCCGAACGAACCTTGAGCTCGCCTCCGAGCTTGGGGCTCACGCAGACCCAGTCGACACCGCGGGGGACTGGAAGCGTGCCATTGGTCTCGATGGCGACCTCGAAATCCCGCGCGTGGAGCTCATCGACGAGAGGGGTGTCGAGCTGGAGCAGCGGTTCTCCGCCCGTGCAGACAATGAGCCGAGGGCCGCGTCTCTCCCCCCAGGTCCTCGCCGCCTGGTTGGCAAGCTTCGCTGGGCCGGGGAAGCGCCCCCCGCCCTCCCCGTCCACTCCAACGAAGTCGGTGTCGCACCACCGGGAGCAGCTCCCGGGGCCCAGCTCGCGGTCCGCAGCTCGACCGGTCCACAGGTTGCACCCAGCAAAGCGCAGGAAGACAGCCGGCCTGCCCGCGTTCACGCCCTCTCCCTGAAGCGTGTAGACGACCTCTTTGACCGAATATCCCACGGTGTCTACGCGGCGGGCCGAACCGGGTCGATGAGGCCAAGTTCTCGAAAGCCCTTCAGCCTCAAATGACATGAGTCGCACCGCCCGCAGGGAACGCCAGCCGGCGACGGGTCGTAGCAGGAACTGGTGAGGCCGTAGTCGACGCCAAACGCAAGGCCCCGCTCGATGATCTGGGCCTTGCTGAGATCAATAAGTGGCGTGTGGATCCTTAGCCGCTGGCGGCCTTCCACCCCTGCCTTCGTGGCGAGATTGGCCATACGCTCGTAGGCCTCGATGTACTCGGGCCGGCAGTCGGGATACCCGCTGTAGTCCAGCGCATTCACTCCGATGAACACATCGCTCGAGCCGAGCACCTCGGCCCAGGCCAGTGCGAAGGAGAGAAAGACCGTGTTACGGGCCGGCACGTAAGTCACCGGGATGTCGCCAGACATGTCATTCGCCGAACGGTCCTTCGGGACCTGGATGTCGCTCGTCAGCGCTGAACCGCCGAACTGCCGCAGGTCGATTCCGGCAATGATGTGCTGGGCTGTGCCTAGCGCCTTGGCCACCCGTTGCGCTGCTTCGAGCTCGACGGCGTGGCGTTGCCCGTACCGGAACGACAGCGCGTAGCACTCGAAGCCCTCAGACTTTGCGATAGCTAGCGCGGTTGTGGAGTCGAGGCCGCCACTGAGCAGAACAACAGCCTTCTTGGACACTTCGCTACCTCCGCTGGTCCGAGTCATCGGACGGGCGTGGAATCTCGCATAGACCCCTGACACCCAAGGGAATGTCGATGGACATAGACCAGCCGTCGGCAAGCTATGACGAACAACTCTGACAGACCCTCGCCGTCACCTGGTTGGGAGCGTCGGCACACTTCCAAACTGGGCTGCGTAGGTCGACTTGTACCCCGGGCAGTAGGTCCGCTGGTCGCACACGACGCAGGTCGCCTGCTCCGTTGAATTGCAGTTCCAAGACGCCAGTATCGTGGCTCCGTGCGCTTCCGTTCCTCGGCAGGTTTCGATGTCTCGGACGACGCCGTCGAACGCGACCTGAGCGGTTGCCACAGCTGGTGGGTCCACGTGAACGACGCGGAGTGCTCGTGCCAGCCTGAATTCGTGACTGAACTGCGGAGCCTGCCCCTTCGACCACCGGCGACGCAGTTCCAGATCGTCCTCACCTCCTGGCACCGGTACCACGTCAGTTTGATTGGAGCGGACCTCGCGGCGCAGCAAGTAGCAGTCCGTTCGGGTTGGTCTGATCTCGTTTACGTAGAGAAGAGCCCCTGCCACTACCGGCTTACTTCCGGGCTGGGCTGCCCGAAGCGAGGCGTACGTTTGAATCTGCCAGGCGTATTGCTGCCACAGCTTCGACCGAGGCGAGTTCGCCGGAGGACGTCGCACGCCCTTGTAGTCGACGATTACCTCGAACTCGGCCGGCAGACCCGCGGGCAGCGAAGCTTGAATCAGCTTTACAATAGGGTTTGTGGCGACCGTAGGGTCGACCAACTTCACGTTCGTCACTACATCGACGACACCAACCATCTCGTAGCGGTCTGCTCGGCGAAACTGCAGGGCCGTCGGAATGGCAGGGATGGGACGCGAGCCAGTCAGCCGAACTTCGGCTTCGGCCACGATCGGGAATAGATGGGGCCCAAGGTCCTGAACCGCTGCTTCGGCGCGCTCGTAGCCGAGCTGCCGGATGTTCGGTGCCCAAGCCTCCAGTCCTCTCGCCTTGAGGCGCGTTTTGACCAGGTCGCAAATGGCTTCGACGGTGGCCTTGGGCCAAGGCCATGCAGGCGGCTGCCCTGCAGCCACCTGGTCACGATAACGGAGGAACGCCTCCTCCATCACACCGTGAATGAACTCGCCAAACCACAACTGTACGGGGCGAGATGACGGGAGGGATCCGAGCCGCTGGTAACGGTATTGCAGCCCGCACCGGAGGAAGCTGAGGAGGTCGCCTGTCAGGCTGTACGCTGGGAGCGAGTAGATGGGCTTCTTGACGGAGAGCGGCATGGATATTCCTTAGATCCGTACGAATGGAGCCGTCGGTACCCAGGCGCACTGCCCGGAGCGAGACCAGCCAGTGGCCACGTTCTGAATCCGCCCCGGAAGCGTCGACTCTAAACCCACCAGAAGCAGCACGTCCTGCGGGCGACTGAACGCTACGAAGTACTGGCGGTACAGGTCGTCGAACGTCCTATCCACGGGGGTTCTCGCGGTTGGCTGGAGTCCCGCAGAGTGAGGACGCAGCAGGTCTTCCAGACTGTGAGCGGTCGAACCGGCAACTGGGTATCGCTTGAACGCATGCGCCTGGTGGTTCGTCTTGAGCGATGAACCTACGTCTACGATCACCAGCGGAAACTCGAGCCCCTTGGACTGATGAATGGAAAGCACGCTAAGCCGATCCCTGGGAAAGGACTCGATGAGTTCCTCATTGACGGTCACCAGGCCCGACGCGATGGGGACCAGGAAGTTGCGCAGCAGTTCCTGGACGGAGTAGTCGCTCAACTTCTGGTTCCCTGAATCGTGGACCAGTTCCCCACCGAAATCGCCCACCAGGCTCGCAGCTGTGAGCTGTCTCGCGAACACCTCGAGGTAGAGCTGGCCCTCGGGGTCATCGTGAAATTCAGGGAAGTAGTGTGCAATTCCATACACCAACTCCAGGACCGAACTATTGCGGGGCCACGCCTTTGCCTTTCCATGAGCCGCCGACTGCCCGGCTACTTGGTGACTTCTCTGTGCCCATCCCAGCGCGTAGTCCTTGAAGGATTGCGGGGCCATGCTCCCGTGGTGGGCGATGGCAACGTCACGCCACTCCCTCAACGTCTGGGCCACGTCCCCGGGAAGCTTCATCGCATCCTGCACGCGGGAGGTTGGGTCGATGAGTTCGGCGAGGTAGCCACCCGTCACTTGGACCAGCTCTCTCGCTGTGATGTCCTCGCCGCGAGGATTGAAGACCTCGATTGGTGTCGGCAGGGCGGCAAGTTCTTCCTTGAGCCTGAGGGGCAAGCGCTCTGCTCCGGGCCCGTACGTGCCATCCTTCCGTCTGGCCGAGTTTCCCCGCTCACCTGGCGTGCTGGCCAGCAATGCACAGTCGCCGATCGCGCCATCCTGCGGATCTCGAATGATGACGTCTCCGCTGGGAAGGCTGAAGCCGTTCCCCTGGAAGACGTCGCTCAGGAACGTCGCAAGCTTGGTCGCTAGATCGTCGAGCGTCGGCTCGAACATGGCGAGTACGGGGTAAGGATGACGCGGGCTCCCCCCGATGGAGAGTGCCGGCTTCCCGGCCACCCGGACCTGCTTGAAGCTCGCGTCCAGATTTGCAAACCCGTTCACGAAGTTCTTGATGGGGTCGGTGAATCGGTAGTTGATCGATAGGAATTCCTTCCGCGCGGCCTTCCCGAATCGCTGGAGGTAACGCGCCTCGAAGTTGCTGAACAGGTCGACCGTTGCGCCACGGAAGCGGTAGAGGCTTTGGTCGTCGTCCCCGACAACCGTGAGTGCTCCTCCGCAAGCCTTCCCGAGCTCGAAATAGATCTGCTCCTGCAGGAGGTTTGTGTCCTGGTACTCATCAACCAGGAGGACGCGGAGCCCGTCGGTGTAGCTCTTCAGGGCGCCCGCCTTCAGAAGGTCCAGGAGACTTGCCTCTAGAAGTGTGAAGTCAACCAGTCCACGCTTTCGTAGATCGGCCCCGTAGCGAGAGAGGGCCGTGTTCGCGACTGCCTTCTCGGTCTTCTCCTGCGGACTTCCAGCTTGCAGAAACCCTTGCCAGTCAACCAAGTCCATGTGGCGCCGTTGCCACAGTTGGAGAAGCAGGTCGCCCATCCGTCCAATGTGAAACCCGAAGGCGGAAGGCCCATGGAGTCGGAGAAGCATTCGCTGCAACGCCGGATCGTCGAACCTACGACCGTCGAGCAGCCCTTCCCTCAGCATGATGGTCTTGCTGGCGAAGTCGTCCGCAAGGACGGGTGGCGAGCCTCCCGGTGGGCGATGGTCGCGAAGCAACTCTTCGCAGAGTGAGTCCAGAGTCCCCGTCCATACCTGGTTCACGTCGATTCCGGACGCGAACGCCCGTTGTTCCGGAGTGAGGGCCTGATCAGCGATGAGCCGCCTGGTCACTTCGAATCCCAGACCGAGGATACGCGACCGAAGCTCCTCGGCCGCCTTAACGGTGAAGGTCGTCGCTACGACCCCAACCGGAGGTACGCCATCGCAGAACAGGACCTTGAGAACCCGTGCGACAAGGCAGGTCGTCTTTCCGGTACCGGGCCCAGCGACGACGAACACCCCAGTGTCACGGTGGTGCTCCACTGCTTTCTTCTGCTCGGGGTCCGGAGGATAGGCGCCCGTAGCCTGAATGGCGCGATACAGATCGTCGGGAGCGATGGTTGCTTGCGGGATGGGCATCGGGCCTTCGAAACTGGACCTGATATCGCCAGGATTCAGGATGACTTCGTGTCCGGCAGCGTGGGAGCATCTTAGGACGATGTTACCCGGAGAACGAAGTAACCCGGTGTCCCACCCGCCAACGACCATGCTCAAGATCTCCCGCAGCGTCGATTATCTGAAGAATCTACGGAACGCAGTCCGGGAGTTGGCTGGAGCGCCAGCACTCGCGCGGGAGATCACACAGAACGCGCACGACGCCGGAGCGCGTGAGCTCGTTTTCGATGTGGGGGCGGATGCCCTGACCATCGAGAACGACGAAGAGTTCAGTGACTGCGGCAACGCCGAAGGGCAAGACTGCGGCGGTACTCCCAAGAAGCCGGTTTGCGACTTCCACAGTTTCCGGATCCTCGCCGGCGGCGCAAAGCAGGATGAGGGTGGAACGATCGGAGCCTTTGGAGTTGGATTCTCAGCCGTTTATCAAGTCACCGATCAGCCCCACATCATCTCGAAGGGTCATCATTGGATCGTGGACGAAGGTGCGCCCGAGCAGGAGCGCATCTCTGTTTGCGGCGACCCAGAATGTCCGGCGTGCAAACCGCTGAGAGGCGAGAAGCGAACACGCTTCATCTTGCCTTGGGCGCGAAGCGATGAGTCCAACCTGCGACGCCAGCTCAAAGTGAAGGCGGTGGGCGCTGACATCCACAAGACTTTCGGGGCCGACCTGCGTGCGACGCTCCCCCATGACCTGCTCTTCCTGACTCATCCGAAGACTGTTCGCGTCAATGACCACACGGGTAGGTGGAAAGTAACCCGAGAGCCATTCGGTACTACGGTTCGCGTCAGAACGAGCGATGGATTGGACGAGACCTGGCTGGTGCTCGAGAGCGACTTCGCAGCCAAAGCCGAAAAGGTCCGGCTTAACGCTCCCGGCATCATCGAGAACAAGCGCACCCCGAAGATCCGGATCGCGTTTCTTCGAGGGGCCGATACGGCGGGACGGCTGTTCGCCTTTCTTCCAACGGAGCAAGGGACCGGTCTGCCCTTTCATGTGAGCGCAGATTTTCTTCCCACAACGTCGCGAAAGCACGTTGACCTCTCCGGATCGAGCGACGCTTCTCGGTGGAACCTTGCGGCACTGGAGCGGTCCGCCGAGTTTCTGGCTGAAGAGGCGGACCGGGTACGAGCGTTTCTCGGGCCCGTTGGGTTTTGGAAGTTGCTGGGAGCTCTCTCGTCGCTTGCGTCCTCGAAGGGTGCTGCCTCGTGGCAACGAGCCTTCTGGCAACGGATCAAAGTCGTAGCCTCTGGTCAGCCATGGGTGTGGACAAGGTCAGAAGCCTGGACGTCAGCTCGCGGGGTCTTTCTTGTCGAATCCGCCAACACGCCGATACCGCAATGCCTAGCAAAGGTCGGCGTCGAATTGGTGCACGAGGACCTGCGTCCATTCTTCGCAGTCCTTCGGGAACTCAACGTTGGAGTTCTAGACCGGGCGACACTTGTGGACCGACTGCTTGCCGTGCCGCTCGACCGGCGCCTCGATGCATCGGCACTCCCTGGAGGATTGGTCCCTTCGGACATTCCCGGGCTCCGTTCCTGTCTTGCTAGCCTCCGCGAGACTCTTCCCGCTCGCCTAGATCTAGTCGCATTGGGTCGTGGGAATGACGGGTTCTTCTGGCCCCTCGGGCGTCTGCGCCTGGCCTCGGATGATGTCCTGCGGTTGTTCGGTGGGATCGCTGGCTACCTGGTCGAATCTGCCGGGGAAGTTTCCTCACTCGAGCGCGCCGTTCGTCCATTCTCCGTGAGGGACGCTGTCGACACACTTGAGGCATTCTTCGCGGCTCGCCCCATCGACGGCAATGCTCTCGACGCACCCTCCATTCTCGCGTGGCTCGAGGGTCGGAGGTCGGAAGTCGATGACCTCGGACTGCATCGCCGGATTGCGGCGTTGCCGCTATTTGCGACGACCGGTGGCCGAGGACGCCTGATCGACCTTTCGCTTCCAAGCGGGTTCGAAGACCTCATAGGGGTTGCACGATTGGTTGACGTGAAGGGGGTCGGAATCGGCACCGACTTCCTTGTCTCCCTTGGTGCCGAGCCACTAGATCTTGTCCCGTACATCAAGATGCACGTGGTCAAAGTCCTCCGAGACGCGAATCATCTCGGTCGACGTCCCGACGTTGTCCACCAACTTGCCCGATATTTTGGACAATTTTCGCAGCATGATTCCGTTCGAAGCCTACTTGCCTCCTCACCGTGCATTCGATGTCGGGACGGAGAATACCGGCAACCGGACGAGGTCTACTTCTGGTCATCGGGCATCGAAAGCACCCTAGGTGACGTTCCATTCGTGGACGCCGAGCGGGATCCCGTAGTCAACGAGATGTATCGATGGCTGGGCGTCGAGTGTCAGCCTCGCCTGATGGACGTCGTACATCGATTGCGCACGCTCGCCGCGACGCCACCGACACAGGCGTCGATCGCGTCAATGCAACTCATCATCAAGGAGATTGCTGGTCGCGTAGAGGTTTTTGCGCCGTTCTTTGGGGACTTGAGCGAGGAAGCGTGGCTGCCCGCTGAAGGAGATCGAACCCGATGGTTCCGCGGGTCAGCCTTGCACGCGTCCTTCAACCGAGACATCTGCGCAACCGCCGCAACCTTCATCGACCTTCCGGTCCAAGTTCAGCGATCCTGTTCCGAGGTCCTGAAGGCCCATAAGGTCGCGCTCAGCCCAAGCTTGGAGGTCATCGTTCAGCACTTGCTGAACCTCTCACAGCGAAATGAGCCAGCACCGTCCAACATTTACTCGGCGTTACATGATCGACTTTCCGAACCTAACGCCGTGCGCCATCTGAATCGCCTACGAGGACAGGCAACGGTATACGCGGATGGTCGGTATCATCAACCTTCAAAGGTCTTCTGGGGAAATCATCCGTTCCATAAGAGGCGCGTGCGGCTAGGTAGTGATCTGCGCCAATTTCAACAACTCTTCGATGCGCTCGGCGTGCGAGATGAGCCAGAGCCTAATGACTGCCTGGCGGTGCTCGATGAGGTCGCCGCCCAGTACCTGCCCTCCAACTCGAAGGTCGCGGACGAAGACGCGGAGGTAGTTAACGCCACTCTAGCTCTCCTGGGAACATTAACTGGTCCAAAGGCAGACGTTGTGTTCGACGCGCTACGCTCTCGACGAGTAATCCCCGACGGTGAGGGCTATCTCTGTTCACCTGAGCTCTTGCTGATCGGTGATTCGCATCGTCTGCGGGAACGCTTTCCGCGGCTCGCGCGAAATATCGTCCCTCGAGTCGAATCGGTATACCTCGCCCTACTGCAGTGTGGCGCTCGAGCATTATCTGCGGCGGCGACTTCGGAGGTTCTCGAGCCGGTCGACTTGGCTGATGACGATCCAGAGATGCAATCTCGTCTGATGCGGCTGCGTGTTCCGATTGCGCGCCTTCTTGATGCGCACGGCCTTGCGTTGCCGTCTGACTGGCCGCCGCGAATGGTCCCGTCGAGTCGGATCGTGGCCCGGTGGTCGATCACGATGAAGTTCGGAACGCGTCTCAGCGACGCAGAAGAGGTTCCAGCAATTCTGACATTCAGGGACGGGACCCCAGTTCTTGTCTTTCGACAGCATGCCGACTCTTCGACCTGGGCCCCCGTCGCTCGAGAGCTGTCACTTCTGTTGGCACCTCAGCGTGAGCCGGGTCCTCTGGCAGCGGCGCTCAAGGAGGTCCTGGCGTCTGGAACCTCGGAGTTGGCGACGATCGCGCTCGACGAATTTGGCTTCCCCAGCTTTGCCGAACGAGCTGCATCGCCAGACGCGTTAGCTGTTTCTGAGGTCGGAGTGGCAGCATCGTCGACAGAGGGTTTGGATTCGCACCCGCCGAACCCGCTGCCGGCGCCTTCTGCGGCTACTCCTGAGCCTGCCCCCCTGTTGGCACCGAACTCCACTGACCCCGTGGTCACCCCTGGTCCTTTCACCAACGACCCTGAGCGGCGGGAAAGCTCGCCGACGGGTTCGAGTCCCGGAGCGAATCTGCCGTCGGGCATGTCCCCTCCTCCCCCCCCACATCGAAGGAAGGCTAGCAAGGACCGACTGCTGTCGTACGTTGGTCATGCTGAGACGAAGTCCGAGGGCACAGGCGACCAGGAGGAGGCGCAGCAGGCCAGGAGATCGGCCGTCGACCTGGCAGCGATGGAGAAGGTCATGGAGTACGAGCTGTCTGTGGGACGTCACCCGGATCCTCAGCCTCCCACCAACCCGGGCTACGACATCGAGTCCCGGGATTCCGATTCGAATCTCTTGCGGATCATCGAGGTGAAGGGATCTGATTCCCCCTGGGGACGCGACGGGGTAGGCATGACTCCTCGGCAATTGGAGGAGGCGAAGCGACGTGGCGATGTGTACTGGCTTTACGTCGTTGAGCAGGCTCGGACAGGCGATTTCTGCATCCACCGCATTCAGAATCCAGCCGAGCGAATCACGAAGTTCCAGTTTGACGTGGGGTGGCAGGACCTAGAGGAGTAGACCTCCTTGCCGAGGGGGCGTCAGCCTCTCCTCACGGCCATCCTTTCACGCCCGGGACTCGCGGCCGCATGTCGGTCGTGAAATCCGGGCACCAGGTTCTGGAGTCGCAAGCTGCACAAGTCCCCTCGTCCATGGCATTCCGCTCCCACGACGCGATTACCCGCCCGTGCTTCCGCTCTGTTCCGTGGCACGTCTCGATACGGGCCACCACGTCATCGAATCGCTCCAGGGCCTCCTTCATGCTGTTCTTGTCGACCGGAACGACACGAACCGCCCGCTTCAACCTGAAATCGATAGGTGCGAGCGGCGGATAGGCAACGCTTCGCGCTCGCTTCGTTCTGAGAACCCGAACGGCCTCAGGGTCGAACGTCACTGGCACGTCGGTTCGCCCGGTCCGGCTCTGTCGAAGGAGCTCTCCAACGTCCGACCAAGTGGGAAAGAGCTCGTTCAGGTAAAGCAGCACTCCTGCGACTACGGGATAGCGGTCTTCGTCGTCTTGGACATCTCGGAGATGCGCATACGTCTGAACCTGCCATCCGTAGATGTCCCAGTAGTGCGGCCCCCTGGAAGTCTTGAACGGCGGGCGCTTCATCCCCTTGTAATCAAGGATCACCTCGAACTTTGGCGGAAGGTTCTCCGGGAGTGCATCGAGGATCAGGCGCACCAGGCGGTTGTTCGCAAGGTGGGGACTGCCGAGCTCCATGTGCGTCAGGACGTCGACGACTCCGACCATCTCGTACCGATCGGCATTCCGGAAGTTGTTCTGAATCTTCTCCACGGGGAGCCGTCGGGCCCCCGTGAGCCGCACTTCGGCCTGGTGAACCAGGGGAAAGAGGTCCGGGGCCAGGTCGTTCAGCGCTACTTGGGCGCGCATGCGGCCGAGGTCCTTGAGGTCGTGGCTCCAAGGGAAAAGACCCTGGGCTCCGAGTCGCTTCTCCACCCTGTCGCATATCTCCGCCACTCGCGGTTCAGGCCACGGTGGTGCATCACCCTTCCCGCCTCGCCTTGCAGCGTCAAACTGGCGGTACCCTTCTTCGAGTACACCGTGGATGAACTGCCCAAACCACAGCTGGACCGGATGGCTCGAAGGCAATTGTCCAACTGTCCCGTACCGGTACTGGAGTCCGCATCGGAGAAATCCGAGCAAGTCTCCCGTCAGGCTGTATGACGGCAGCGTGTACACCTTCGAGCGTGTCTGCAGTTCCATGGCAGAGCTCCTAGATCTTTACGAAGGGTATCGGGGCCCATCCGTTCGCGCCGGTTCTCCGAGAACCGGTCGCGACATTGGGGATTCGCCCACCAGGGAGGCTCGCGTTCAAGCCAGCGAGCAGCAGGACCTGCTGGGGTCGGCTGACCGCGACGAAGAACTGGCGGTAGAGATCGTCGAAGGCCCTGTCTCGAGGCTTGCGCGCGGGCTTGCCAAGCGTCGTGTATTCCCAGAGGAGGTCCTCGAGCGCGTGAGCTGGCCCTCCCTTGTCTGGAAATCGCTTGAATCTCTGGGACGCGCTGTTGGTCTTGAAGTCTGACCCGACGTCCACAATGACGAATGGAAACTCGAGCCCCTTCGCCTGATGCACCGACAGGACGCTCAGGCGATCGCGTGGGAAGAGCTCCATGAGGTCTTCGTTGACCTTCACTGCTCCGCTTGCGATGGGCCCCAGGAAGTCTCGCAGTAGCTCGCGCTTGGACTTCCAGGTCCTGTTGTCCTTCGCATCTTCGACGATGTCTCCGTCGAAGGTTCCAACCATCTGGCTAGCCTGCAACTGGCGAGTGAAGACCTCGAGGTAAACCTGTCCCTCAGGATCGTCGTAAAGCTCTGGAAAGAAGTGCACGAGACCGTAGAGGAGCTCGAGGGCCGATACCGACCGAGGCCAGACAAGACCCCGCGGGGCCTTTCGGCTCCTCCATGCCTTCACATAGGCTACCAAGTCCTTGTGACCGGATAGCTCGGCAGTGGCCTCGCGCCATTCGGTGAACACTTCCACTACGTCGGAGAAGAGCTTCGATTCACTGGAGCCCTGGACTTCCGCTTTCGGGTCGATGCACTCGAGCAGGACGCCACCGAACCGGCGGACCAGAGGGATTTCCGTCAGGTCTTGACCTCGAGGATTAAAGAGCTCGATGCGCTTCGCCTTCTGCGCAGGCGCTCGAAGCTCCTGGCGCAGAAGTAGCGGAAGACGCTCCTTTCCCCCCGTCGAGTACTCCCGCGGGCTACTGCAGAGCAGTGCGCAGTCCCCGACGTCAGCATCGGCGGCTGACGCCTTGATCACCTCTCCGGAGGGAAGGCGATAGCCGGAACCACGGAAGACATCGCGAACTACCTTCGCTAGGTCCTTTGCTAGTTCCTCGCGATCGTCTCGGAAGAGGCCCAACACAGGCAGCCCGTGCTCGGCCGTTCGGGGCGTCACGAGCTCCGGCTTGCAAGCGACTCGTTCAGACTGGAACCCAGCATCCAGGCGGGCGTAGCGATTCGAGAATGAAACGACGTTGCGTGTAGATCGGTAGTTGGTCTTCAGGAACACCGTCTTGGGGCTCGACTTGAAGACCTTCTTGAAACGCTTTGAGAAGTCCCTGAAGAGGACGACTGCGGCTCCGCGGAATCGGTAGAGGCTTTGGTCGTCGTCGCCGACAACCGTCAGGGCTCCTCCACACGCGCGAGCCAGCTCGAAGTACAGGGATTCCTGAAGCAGATTCGTGTCCTGGTATTCATCGACCAGCACGACCTTCAGCTGCCTTGTGAATTCCCCGAGCTTGCCGGCCCGCAGGCGAGTGAACACCTCGTGCTCCAGGAGAGCGAAGTCCACGACCTCTCGTTCCTGGAGCTCCCCGGCGTACGCGGCGATGGCCTCGCCAACGACGCCCCGTGCAACTCTCTCTGCTTTCGGGCCCTTCTTCACGAAGGCGTCCCAGTTCACCTGGTCCTGGTAGCGCCTGTCCCAGATCTGCTGAAGAAGGTTGGCCTTCCTTCCGACGTTGAACCCCCAGCCTGAGGACCCCGCGATCTTCTTGAGGAAGGCGTCGAGGTCTGCGTCCTTGTGACGCTCATCCTCGAATAGGCCGGCACGAAGCATCAACGTTCCAGCGACAAACTCATCGATGAGTACCGGCGGCTGCTGACCGGCTTCCCGAAAGTCTCGAAGCACTGCTTCGCAGATGCTGTCCACTGTGCCCGTGACGACCCGATTCAGGTCGCGTCGCGAGACCCACTCACGCTCGTGAGGCGCAAGAATTCCGTCCTTCTGGAGCTCCCCCTGGATCTGATAGCCCCACCCAAGAACGCGAGAGCGAAGTTCGGCAGCGGCCTTTCGAGTGAACGTGGTTGCCAGAATTCCTGAAGGCGCGATGCCATCCACGAAGATGAGCTTCAGGATTCTCAGAACGATGCAGGTGGTCTTGCCCGTCCCTGGGCCAGCGACGATGAAGAGTGGAGTCTCGGCGCTCGCGTCGATCGCGGCGCGCTTCTCGTCATCGGGGGTCTTGTTGATCGCGGCGCATGCAGCGTGAAACTGCTCGAGACTGACCATCATCCCTCCCACGTTCCGCCGCCGCTTGAGCCTTGGATACTCGAAGACAGAGGGGAAGCGCCGAAGTTCCAGGGTCCACGCCCTACGCTGCCCCACTCTGGAATGGCGAGTCTCCCACGCCGACCGCGGGTCAGGACTGGCTTTCGCTATCAGTCCTTGCCCCGTGGTCGAGGGATGCGCGGGTGATGCGGGGCTCACACGCTAGCCCCGTTCGGGAGATCGTGTAAATGTCAGATCCAGGCTGCGTAATCGTCCCATGCCCAGATCGGCCAGGACGCCTTTGATTCGCCGCATTCCCATTCTCTACGAGACCACTACCGTAAGCCCTTGCCCACAATGTGGGCAGCCTACTGGTGGTCGGTCGTGCCTCGCTGCACATCTTGGCGTTGCAGCGTGTAGCCCGATGCCTCGGCGAACCTTGATGCCGCGCAAGCCTTATCGAGGAAACAAGAGCCAGTAGCCACCCGTCTTTCGATCGTGAAGGGACGAGGAGCACCTTGGAAGTCCACGAGGGCATTCTTTCCGACCGCCGAACATAGCCACAGAGTCACCGTCACCGCCTACGGAGTGCGGCCTGGAGACGGAGAGTCCAACCTCCTGCCTATCAGCCTCCAGCCAGGCCCCCCGAGGCTGTCGCTCACCAGCAAGTGCTCGCTCGGATCAAACCCTAAGGACGCCCCGGCGGAGCGTAGGGATTTGACTTGAGGTAGGCCCGTGACACCCTCCGTCCGTGGCTTCCAGCCCCGGCGTTCACCCGAGAGACGGCTTCCGACCCACCGACTCGTTCGCGGAGCGGGCCGTTTGGACCGCCCTCAAGGACCACATGCCAGCGGGCTGGTACGGATGGCATTCGCTGCGGATTCGCGACCCCTTCAAGTACGAGGGAGAGGGGGACTTTGTACTCGCCCACCCCGACCGAGGGTTACTCGTACTCGAGGTGAAGGGAGGGCGGGTCGAGCAGTGTGACGGTCGCTGGTTTCAGAACGGCAAGCTCATGGATGGGCCTCCCCTGGAACAGGGGACAGGATTCGCGAACAAGCTGTCGCTGAGGCTCCGAGACCTCGACTGTTCCCCGCCTGCCTACGGGGCTGCGGTTTGTTTCCCCGATACCTACGTCGAGAGCCAGCCCTCTCAGGACAACTTGAGGGGTCTAGTCATCGGTAAGGGTGAGCTCCCTCATTTCGAAGTTGTGCTCCCTCCGGTAATGGAACGTGCTCTGCCCGAGGTTCGGCCGCCCAAAGGGCGATGGATCGAAGCTCTCCATCGCCTTTGGGGAGATACCTGGGTTCCATCCCTCGCCCTCGGCACGCGGGCCAAGGAGGCGACGGATCAACGTCTCGGCCTCGACCGAACCCAAGTCGAGGTTCTCGATGGTCTACTCGAGAACGACCGCGCGCTGGTCCAGGGCGGGGCTGGTTCCGGGAAGACGCTCATCGCCGCGGAGGCCGCCCGCAGGCTCGCCGCAACCGGGCAGAAGGTGCTCCTCCTGTGCTTCACCGTCCCCCTTCAGAAATGGCTATCTACCCGGCTTGATGGCTCGGGCGTTGACGTCGTCACAGTCAGTGGCCTTGCGAAACGTCTCGTCGACTCTTCGGGAGGCGCTCGACTGAACCCCGTCATCACTGGAGTTGACGCCTGGGGGGAGTTGTTTGGTCGCGCAGCCGACCTCTGCGAGCGCACCTGGGACGTCGTGATCGTCGACGAGGCGCAGGACCTCCAGTTCGAAGCCTGGGTGCTGGTCTCGAGCCTTGCAGAGGGGAAGCGACTCTTCGCCTTCCACGATCCTGGCCAAGGATTCTGGGCGGACCGCAAGCCACCGCGAGATCTCTTCAAGGCCTTCTATCCCCTACCCCGGCAGCTACGAGGTCCGCCGGGCGTTCGGGCGCTTTCTGACAAGATCCTCGGCAAACCCTTCGACGCGGACGCGCTCGCTGCGGCGCGCGCAGACGGGACGATTGGCGTAGCAGTTGCTCCGAGCCTGACGTCGGTGCCGGACAAGGTCGGCGCTGAGGTGGAGCGACTTCTCTCCGCCGGCCTCGACGTAGGGCAGATCGGGATCGTCTCGCTACGAGGTCAGCTCGCGGAGGGCACTATCCCCGGCCGAACGCAGGTCGGGCGCCACTCGATCGTCCGCGCCGATGACCCAGCCATGGAGACGAGCCTCGTAGCCGACACGTTCCTTAGATGGAAAGGGCTCGAGCGGCCCGCGATCATCGTTGCCGACCTGCCGGAGGGGGAGCTGGGGCAGCTCGACATCCGGCTCAACATCGCAGTGACACGGGCGATGGCTTTCGTACGGTTCGTTGGGACGGCACCAGCGCTTCGCGCCGTCGATACCTGAACCTGAAGGAAGCCGCCTGGGTGCTTCTAGCCAGCCCTAGCTGGGGTGCCAGCAGGATCCACTTCTCAGTTCTTGCTCCGACCGCGCCTCCCCTTCTTCGACCTTCTGCCCTTCTCGCTACGGACGACACCCCTCAGGAGCTTCACGAGGAGCGTCCAGAGCTCATCTCCCTCTCCCACCCTCGAGTCTGCGAACTCCCGCAGCGTATGGACCCGAGATGGATCCCCACCGGCTCGTATCGGCTGGAGGTAGTGGGTTTCAATCAGCTCCTTCCCGTGACCAAGAGCCCTCACTCGCGCAACCAGGAGCGTGTAGTCATCCTTGAAGCGACTGGTTTGCTTCACATCCTCTAGGGAGTTGAGAACTACCTCCATGGTCGCGCCGCCGATTGCGGCATAGTTCTTGTCTTCCTTGTCCTTCCTCGACCCCATGTCGGTCTTGAGCTCAAGCAGGATCCAGCGCGGCTTGGGCTTCCGCTGAAGCAGCAGGAAGTCGGCGCTGACATGGCGACGCTCCCGCTTCGCAGTCTGGGCGGCTTCTCCCTTCAGCAAGAGCTCCTTGGGGATCGGGAACTCGGACGTGAC
Source organism: uncultured Anaeromyxobacter sp. (assembly GCA_903874275.1). Classification (GTDB taxonomy): domain Bacteria; phylum Myxococcota; class Myxococcia; order Myxococcales; family Anaeromyxobacteraceae; genus CAIOAK01. The sequence continues at coordinate 20,343 of CAIQRS010000026.1, read as the reverse complement.
GAGCTTCACCAATGACCCAGCGCCAAAGCGCCGTTCGAGGAAGGCCTCGAGGTACGGGCTTAGAAGGGCATCAACCCGTCGCTCGAGTTGGTAGCTGGGTTGCTTCGCCCATCGACGGAGGTTTCCCACTACCTTGGCGAGGTCGGTCTTGCGCTTGGACATTGGGTGTCGAGACTAGCAGGGGCCGTCGCATGGTGCCGTTGGCATCACTCACCCCACCCGCCTCGAGAATCATCTTCACCGTCCGCTGCACTCTCGTCATTGCCCGCAGCACCGTGAGCCCCGAGCCTCCCTGCCAAGGGATGTAGGACGGCGCCTTCGACGGCAGCCCGAGCACCGACATGACCACGTAGGCCGTCGCATCAGCTTCGGTCTCCATCTCGCTGTGGGTGTGCCTCCGCCCGGGCCGCTTCATCCTCTCCTGTCGCCGGTCCTCGGTCTGGTGGAGCAACTCGTGGGCCAGTTCGTGGGCGAGCGTGGCGGTCCGCTCCATGCTCGGCAAGCCTGGCTGGATTTCGATGCGCCCCCCGAGGGACCGGCCGGTCGCGGGCTCCCCGAACGGTACGTAGGCGACCTCGATCCCCAGCGCCTTCGCTGCCCGCTCCATCGTCCTCGTGTGACGGGTGCGCCCGGTGAGGAGTAGGTCGAGCTCCTGGAACTTGCGACCCCGGGTCTGCTTGATGTCGTACACCGCCACCGAGACGAACCGCGCCGAGCCGCTGCTGTACCTGGACGGGGCGAGGACGAACATCGACTCCTCGCCCGGCTTCACTTTGCGCCCGATCGCCTCCCAGGCGAGGCGGCCGGCCACCCGGGTGGCATCCTTGCGCTGAATGCGGATGTAGGCCTGATTCAGGACCGAGTATCGCCAGAACCGGGCCATGTTACGAAGTCCCTCGGTGAAAGCTGCGTCCCGAGCGGTCGCATCCACAGCGGCAGCCAAATCGCCGAGGTGTTGCTTCACCTGGGCCTGCAGCGCGACGCTCGTGATCTCCATGGTCCAACCGTACGCGGGGGACGGACCTGGACGGCTATGTCCGTGGGGAGCGTACGGTTCCCTCACCACCACCGAAAGGACCTATCCGATGATCGACAAACTCGAGGCCACCCTCCCCGGATTCACGCTGAACGTCCTCCTCGACCGCATCAAGAGCCCCGTCACGGGCACCGAAACACTCGAGATCTCCTTCGACCAACACTACGGGATCCGGATCATCGCCGGCCCGCAGTGGACCGAGATTCAGTTCCGCGAGGCCGGAACCTGGACGGCCCCCCAGGACAGCCGTGCCTTGGTTCGGCGCCTCCGGGGCGAGGGGTAGGCGCCCCCCGACCAACTCCTCTTCGCCCGAGACAAACGCTTCGCTGTCAGGGCCATAGGTCTTACTCTTGACGACATGAGCGAGGGCATGGCGTTCGACCCGACTTTCGACTTCAGGACTGACGCTGGAGGGGGAGACCCCGACGCGACCAGCCCCACTCTTCGGGCCTATCACAAGCTTCTTTGGAGCAAGCCACTGCCTGGTGGCGATCTTTTCGAGTTAAACGACACCGAGCCGGGTGCATACCTGCTCCACCAGTCCAGGCGCGGCAAGTTCTTCCTCGCGAGCGACTCGGCGATGCCGACATTCCGCAAGTATCAGCGGATAGGGCACATCATGTCTCTGATACCTGAATCCGAACGGGAGGAGTTCGGGACCGTCACCTACCAGATGGGCGGGATGATCCTCTTCCCAGGCAACAGGATCGACAGGAAGCAGACCATCAACGGGGCTCGCGGTTTCAACCCCAAGATTGCTGACCGTCTCGACCTGACGGTGGAGTGCATTCGACTGCACTACCTGGGCGAGACGAGTCCCTTGGCTGAGACCCTCTACCGCTACCGAGACTTCTTCGCGCTGTTCGAGAACTTTCGGGGTTACATCGACTTCTTCCTGCTGCAGGACCTGCTGTCGGAGAATCGGTCGACGGTAAGGCTTTTCCTCCCCTTCGACGACTTTCGGACTCCTCCACTTCCCGCGAGTGTCGAGGCGTACAGGGACTATCGCGAGAACGCGATCAGATTCGTCAAGGCGCGGAATCGCCGGATGGCCGAGTCCGTAGCTGGGCGTGTAGGAAGCTAGAGCCGGCGTTCGACCGGGTACCCGCTAGCCTTGCAATCGGCCGGGGCTGAGCCCACGGAGCACCTTCAGGACCGGGCCACGTCCGTGGGGTAGGTAGTATCGTCTCACCCTCGGAAGGACCGACGTTGACCCGACCCGCGACCAAGCGCCTCTCCAAGTCCCGCTACTGCAGCGGCATCCAGTGCACGAAGCTGCTCTGGTGGCTCGTCCATGAACCGGACGCCCCGGAACTGAAGCCCGACGCATCGCTCCAGGCCGTCTTCGACCGGGGGCACCGGGTGGGCGAGCTTGCCAGGGAGCGTTTCCCCGGCGGCGTTCTCGTGGACGCCGAGTACTGGAACGTGAAGGAGAAAGTCGAGCAGACGAAGCGCGCCATCGCCGAGGGCGCTCCGGCCATCTTCGAGGCCTCATTCGTCGCTGACGACGTCTTCGTCGCCGTCGACATCCTCGAGCGCCGGCGCGGAGGCTGGAACCTCGTCGAGGTGAAGTCCACCACCAAGGTGAAGGAACCGCACTACCCCGACGTCGCGGTTCAAGTCCACGTTGTCCGGTCGTCCGGGCTCGACGTGAAGCGGGCCGACGTCATGCATCTCAATCCGGAGTGCGCCTTTCCGGACCTGTCGAACCTCTTCGCACGGAGCGACGTGACACGCGAGGCGGAGACCATCCTTCCTGGGGTCCCGGCCGAGATCGGCCGGCTCAAGAGGGCCATGGCGGGTAGTCTTCCCGAGGTCGAGCCTGGACCCCACTGCACCGACCCCTACGAGTGCGCATTCATGGACCGTTGCTGGCCCGAGTTGCCCGCGCACCACGTCACCACGCTCTACCGGATTGGCAAGCGCGCCGATGCGCTCCTAGCGGACGGGTTCGAGACCATCCACGATCTCCCGGACGATGTCCGCCTCTCCGGCCCGGCGGCGCGCCAGGCCCGGAGCGTTCGCGCGGGATCGCTGGTCGTCGAGCCCGGCCTGGCAAATGCGCTCGCAGCCATTGAGGCCCCGACTGCGTTCCTCGACTTCGAGACCATCAACCCGGCAGTCCCCGTGTGGAACGGGTGCCATCCGTTCGAGGCGATCGCGGTGCAGATGAGCTGCCACGTGCTGGACGCGCGCGGGCCCCTCCAGCACCACGAATTCCTGGCGGAAGGGCCCGGCGACCCACGGCCGGCGATCGCCGAGGCGATCATCGCAGCGTGCGATGGCGCGAAGACAATCCTGGCCTACAACGCCTCCTTCGAGAAGGGGCGGCTCGAGCACCTGGCCGCACACGTACCTGGGAAGCGGGGTGCCCTGCTCGACGTCGCCAGTCGGCTCGTCGACCTCTTGCCCATCGTTCGCGACAACGTCTACCACCCGGACTTTGGCGGGTCGTTCAGCCTGAAAGCGGTCGCTCCGGCTCTGGTGGCGGGACTGGGATACGGTGACCTCGACATCGGCGAGGGTGGGACGGCGTCCGCGGTTCTGGAGACGCTCCTGCTGAACGAGGAGTCAGTTCCGGAGGAGCAGCGGAGAAAGCTCCGAGGGCAGCTCATGGCCTACTGCGAGCGGGACACGATGGCGATGGTGAAGCTCTACGGCCAGCTGACGAAACTCGCGGGCGCAGCGTGAGGGCCTGGGAGCAGGGGGGCTAGCCTCCCAGATCGCCTCGGCCTCGCGTCTCTTCCGGTGCCCCGTGGCTCAAGAATGTCCCGGTGAGAGCCAATCACCTGCATTCCTTCGTCACTAACTCCCGCCTCCTTTGATCACCGCCACCACTTCCCCCGCCAGCGCCGGCTTCGCCGGCTTGCCCACCCCGAGTCCGAGATCGACCATCTCGCTCTCTCCTGGCCCCGGCTGGACGAGGAACTTCTCCCCGTAACTAGTTAGCCTCCCCAGAAAGACCCGGCCGCCCGACCGCATGGCGTAGACCCTGCCCGGCGCCGGGGATCCTTCGTCCAGATCGCGCGATACGATGACGAGGTCGCCCGGCGCCACCCGGTCGCGCACCCTCTGTGACACGTCCTCGTCCGCCCGAAACACGAACGGACGACCGAGCCGCGCGTCGGGGAGGAACCTCGGGTCTATGACCATCGTGTCGACCCAGAGCTGCCGCGGGACCTCGTCCCGTTCGCCCGGGTCCATCCCCGGCTCGAGCACCGGCGCGGTGACGAGCGAGCGCCCTTCGCGGCGAGCGCTCAAGGAAAGCGAGTCGACGAGCCGCTCCACCGACCCGGCTGGTTCCTCGGCCGAATTGAAGAGCGGCGCGAGCCTGGCTGAGACGATCTCGTCCCGCATCGCCTGGACCTCGACGCTCTTGCCTCTCGCGGACGAGATGTCCTCGCCGCTCCTCACCGCCCTGCTGAACAGGACGTCATCCTCGAACCGGTCTCCCCGGTAGCGGCGCGTCCAGGCGTCGTCGTCGCCCGTGCTCGGGCTCTTGCTTCGTGAGTTGGCCTTGTGGTCCCGGCACCAGGCGACGTAGAGCGCCTCGTCGTCCTCGAGGGTGTGGGCGATGCGGACCGCGACCGGGATGTCCGGCACCCGGATACCCTTCTCGATCTGGGAGACGTAGGCCGGAGAGACCCCGATCCGCCGGGAGAGATCGGCGCCGGAGATCCCCTTCGCCTCGCGCCGCGTCCGCACACGAGCGGGCATCGATTCGGCGAGGGTGGTCTTCTTCGGCTTCATCGGGCTCCCTTGACAGTCATGTACTCTGGAGTTAATATATGTCGAAACCTTTGGGGTATCAAGCATTGCCAGCCGTTTTCCGGCGGGGAGAGGGAGTCGCACGTGAACGATGTGTACAACTCTGCTAACACGGCGAATCCCGGCCTGATTTTCGGCGTCGCCCTCCCCGCCCGCCCCGAACCGCGTCCGTCACACCCGTACAAGGAGATGCCATGAAGACCACCGCTCGCCTCCCCTTCGAGAAGATCCGCTTCGACCTCCCGTTCCGCACCCACCTCGCCCTGACCCTCGAGGCGCCCCACGTCGAGTGGGAATCTCGCCGGCCACCCGTGTGCGTCATCCCGGTCATCGACGTCTCCGGCTCGATGAAGGGGGACAAGCTCGAGAAGGCCAAGAAGTCGGTCCAGAAGCTCGTCGACCACCTCGCGCCCGGCGACTTCTGCGGCGTCGTCACCTTCACGACCGACGTCTCGACGGTCGCTGCACCCACCCAGATGACCCCCGCTCGCAAGGCCGCGGTCCGGAGCGCCGTCGAGCAGCTCGAGGCCACCAATCAGACCAACCTCGCCGGCGGCATGCTCGAGGGGCTGCGCCTCGCGAATGGGTCGGATCTCCCCGACGGCATGCGCGTCCGGGTCATCCTCTTCACCGACGGCCACGCCAACGTGGGTGTGGCCACGAAGTCGGAGGGGCTGCTCCCGCTGCTGGACGCCAACCTGGGGCGCGCCACCCTGTCGGCCTTCGGCTACGGAGCCGATGCCGACCAGGAGCTGCTCCGCGACCTCTCCACGCGCGGCAAGGGCAACTACGCCTTCGTGGCCGGCCCCGACGACGCCATGACCGCGTTCGCCCGGGAGCTGGGTGGCCTCCTCTCCACCTACGCCCAGGACATCGTGGTCCAGGTGCGGCCGGTGGGCGGTGCGTGCATCACCGCGGTCCTCTCCGACGTGGACGCCGATCCGCGCGGCTCGGCCGTGGAGATCCGCATCCCCGACATCCTGGCCGACGAGACCCGGAACGTCGTGCTCTCGGTCGAGCTGCCCGCGGTCACGGCGCCCGGCAGCGCACCGGCGACCGCATTCGAGGTGGAGGTGTCCTGGAAGTCCCTCGCCGGCGGGGCGCACATGGTGGCGGAGCGGCAGGTCGTCCACGCGATGGTGGAGCGCGTCGTCGCCGGGTCGGAGCAGGTGCACCCGGACCGGGCCGTCGACGTCATCGTGGCCCAGGCGGAGCTCGTGAGGGCCCAGATCGAGGCCGAGGAACTGGCGCGTCACGGAAGGCACCAGGAAGCACACGAGCGGGTCTTCGTCCTCTGCCAGTCGGCGATGGAACGCGGGCACGTGGCGGAGGCGAACGCTGCGCGGGATGTGGCGGAGACGATGAAGGACCGGGCGGCGTTCCAGGCATCCACGGCCTACCGCTCGAGCATGCGCAAGGGTGTGGGCCGCTCGTCGAGCGTCATGATGGACGCCGACGCCGAGATTGCGCTCTCGAGCATGGGGCTCTCGAAGAAGACCGTGGCCCAGAACGACATGGACGACCTCTTCAAGGGGAAGGAGAAGAAGGCGGCTCCGCCGACGGAGCCCCGGAAGGGTTTGACCCCGGGAGCGCCGAAGCGGACGCGGGCGCGGAGGTGGTGACAGCACCGTGATCCTGAGGCGGCGCGGGGGACGGCCATGTCCGTCCCCCGGGTAGACTCATATATGTGACCAGCAACTCCGCGAAGAACAGCATGTCCATCACGACGAGCGGTAGAGCCGCGGCCCTGCGACCCTCGGCCAGCTCCCGGGTAACCGGGGTTGTGGCAATGCCGTGTGCGATGGAGCCCGCGTGACCTCGAATCCAACGTAGCCCCGGCCGCCTGGCCCACGTCGCGCGCGGCGGCAGCCCGGCCGCGCCCTTCTCTCCACCGGTGACCCCGTCACCGGACCGGGACCGCGCGTTCCGGAGACCCTTCCAGGAAAGGCAGTCGCAGATGATCGACAAGCACACGAAGCACCTCCTCACCGGAGCGAAGCGGGGATTCGAGCTGATGGACGAGCGGAACCCCGCGGAGGCCTTGAAGGTCTTCCGCGAGGTCCTGATCGAGGCGCGCAAGGCGGGGATCGAGTCGGCCAACCTGCTCTGGGGGGTGGCCGTGGCATCGGACTACACGGGAGAACTGGAGATGGCCTTCGAGAACGTGACCGCGGCACTGGCCCTGGACCCGCTGGCGGGCCCCATTCACCACTCCTTCGAGGTCATCACCCGCCGCATCCGCGAGGCGCTGGCCGCGCCGGAGCGCGTCGCCGACGACCCCTCCACGCCCCGTCTCTACGCGATCCTGGTCGGGGCCGGCGAGGCCGAGGTCGAGTCGCACACCGCCATGGCGCGCTACCACCTCGCCACGGGCAACGTGCCCGCGGCCGCGGCCATCGTCGGCGCGGCGGCTCTCCTCTACCCCGCGTCGAAAGCGGCCTGGGACGCGAAGGCTGCCGTGGCGACCGCGCTCGGCGATGCGGAAGGCGCAGAACTCGCCCGCATTGAGGGCGTGGCGGCGGGTGCCGCGTCGATGCCGTTCACCGCTCCCGGGGGCGCGCGCGCCTGAGGCTCCGAGGAGGCCGAGTCGCTGCGAATCGAAACGGAGGGAGACGATGCCTCGGACCCCGACGCCTGATCGACGCCATGCGGGATCGCGAGGGGACGCCATCGTGTCCCTCGCCACCTACCGGGCTGCACGCCACGCTGCGAATGTCCTGCTCGGAATCCTCCACGAGCCTCCCTGGCTCGCGGGCATCGGCGTGGAGATGCAGGAGGGCCTCCCGGTCATCGTGGTGCGCGTCCACACGCTCGACGACGGCGTTCAATGCTGCCTCCCACGGCATGTGAACTCCATCGTCGTCGAAGCACGCCTGGCGAGCGCCGGCCGCTGAAGCCCTTCACGATCCGTGTCCGTCCCCTCCGTAGGGTGGAGTCATGCACAGCGCAATCGAAGCAACCCTGAAGAACGTCACCCTCGGCAACCCCCAGACTTTCCAGAACCTCACCCTCTTCCCGCTGCTCTCCGAAACCGAGCTGCAGCCCGACTACGTCACCCTCACCGAGGCCCTCCAGGGCAGCCAGGTCCGCGTGACCGAAGTCTCGGCCAGCGGGGTCGTCCCCGAGCTGCTCCTCGACAACCCCTCGCCGAAGCGCGTGCTGCTCCTCGACGGCGACGAGCTCGTTGGCGCCAAGCAGAACCGCGTACTCAACATCAGCATCCTGATCGGGGCGAATCGGAAGGTCGTCATCCCGGTCTCCTGCGTCGAGCGCGGCCGCTGGCGCGCCCGCTCGTCCCACTTCACGAGCGAGGGCCGGATGATGTTCGCCAAGGGCCGGGCCTCGAAGATGGCCTCCGTGAGCAGGTCCATGCGCGAAGGAGGAAGCCGGCAGTCCGACCAGGTGGCCGTCTGGAAGTCGGTGGGGGAGAAGGCGGCCTTCTTCCAGGCTTCTGCGCCCTCGGAGGCGATGAGCGACATCTACGAGCACGTGAAGGGGGACGTCCGGGAATTCCGGAAGGCCTTCCGGCCGGAGCCGCGCCAGGTGGGCGGCGTCTTCGCCATCGACGGGCGCCCCGTCGGGCTCGAGATGTTCGACTCCACGGCAACTTTTGCGGTGACGCTCGGCCGGCTCGTCGAGAGCTACGCGATGGACGCCATCGAGCGCCCCAGCCGGAAGCGGCCGGCCAAGGCAACCGCGAAGGAGGCGGAGAAGTTCGTCGCACGAGCCGTGGGCGCGCGGGCCGAGACCGCCAAGGCCGTCGGCGAGGGCGAGGACATCCGACTCGAGGCGCCGGGGATGGTGGGAGAGGCGCTGGTCGTGGACGGCCGCGTCGTGCATCTGTCGGCCCTGGAGCGGGTAGAGTAGGCAGGGCCGGTAGACAAGTGACCCTCCCCTTCAAGCTCGAGCGAGGCCACGTCGTGGCCGATCTGGACGGAGGGCGCTGGCTCGTCGACACGGGGTCACCCTGGACCTTCGGCCGGGTCGGCGAACTTCGCTTCCTCGGTCGGGACCGGCCGGTTTCCGTGTCACCGATGGGGCTCTCCATCGAGGAGATCTCGGAGGAGATCGGTAGCTTGCCTGGTCCATCGGCAGGCCCGTTCCACCTCGACGGGCTCCTCGGCTGTGACCTGCTCGCTGGCCTGACCCTGGAGATTCATTGGGCACGAGGCGAACTCGCCTTCCTGGGGCAGCCGGCCGATACCCGGTCGGCTGCGCGAGCAATCCCGCGCACCGAGGTCCGGGTTGGGGGTCGGACCGCGGTGGCCGTCCTCGACACGGGCGCCTTCTGCACCTACGTCGTGTCGAGCCTCGTCGCGGGCCTGCCCCGCACGGGGAGTCGGAAGGACTTCCTCCCCAGCGCCGGCCGCTTCGAAGCGGCGGTGGTGGAGGTGGACATCTGCCACGACGAGGTGTCGGGGACGGTCCCCGTGAGCATCGCGCCGGAGTTCGTTTCGTCCATGCTTGAGGCCGTCGGCGCGTCTGTCATCATCGGAAACGACGTCATGTCCAGGTCTCCCTCTACCCGCATCGTGATCCCGGAGTGCCGATGACACGGAAGCGGCGCTCGAGAATTTCACCATGACCGCGATCACTTCCTTCCGAGGGGAGCACGCCTTCCTCTCTAACTTCTTCCCCTGCTCGATCCCGGTCGGCTCCTTCATGGCCCCCAGCGTGGAGCACGCCTTCCAGGCACTGAAGTCTCTTGGCGAGGAGGAGGTCCGCTGGGTGCTGGAAGCCGAAACTCCCACCGCGGCGAAGAGGCGGGGCAGGCGAGTCACCCTTCGGGCCGACTGGGCGGAAGTGAAGCTATCCCTCATGGAGCAGGCGCTTCGTCTCAAGTTCGCGCCGGACTCCGAGCTCGCTGCGATGCTCCTCTCCACCGGAGACGCAGAACTCATCGAGGGGAACTCCTGGAACGACCGTTTCTGGGGCGTCTGCCGCGGGGCTGGCCAGAACCACCTCGGGAAGCTCCTCATGAAGGTCCGGGCAGATCTCCTCGAGGACTCTCGCGGAGAGCCAGACGCCTAGGAATACCTGACGAACCCGTTCCGGTCGAAGTGAACCTGGCAGACGAAGACCCCGGACGGGGACTTCACCACGTCCCAGGGCTTTGCCTCGCTCGCGACCCAGCCCTCGACCTCGGGCAGGAGTGCCGACTCGGCCTTGCCGCAGTGGAAGGTCTTGCCGTTGCCGACGTGGATGACCGTGCAGTCCAGGGTGATGGTCCAGGTGGCCATGTGATTGCCAGCCTGGATGGTACGCACCCCGCGGACATGGCGCCGGCCGTGTCCGTCCCCTGTTTACACTGAGTGTCATGAAGATCATCGACGTGAATCACGACGGCGCCATCGAATGGGGCGCCGCGATGGCCCCTTTTCGAGATGCAGCAGGCGCACTCCTCCAGGCCTTCGAGCGGACCGTCCAGGAAGCCTTCGGCCTCGCAGGCATCAGGCCGCTCCTGCAGGGCGCGCAGGCACTACGGGCGGCCTTCGACCACCTCTACGGCTCGGAGGTTGAGGGACTCGCCCGGGCCATCGGCGTGGCCCCAGACGCCGTGCTCCTCGGAAACCTCGCCTACGACCTCACCAACGCAGCAGCCTGCTCCACGTTCGTCGCGGCCGGGGACGGGCCCCCGCTCCACGCACGGAACCTCGATTGGGCCTTTCCCGGAAAGCTCCTCCGGGAGCACACGACGGTCGTCCGTGTCCTGGGTTCGCCAGCGGGGCGCTACTCGATGGTTGGCTGGCCGGGGCTCTTCGGGGCTCTCACGGCCATCGCGCCGGGACGGTTCTCCGTGTCCGTGAACTTCGTTGCCCAGGCCGGCGACCAGCCCGCACACGCCTTCGCACGTGCAGCGAAGGGGTACTGGCCCGTACCGTGGGCCGTCCGGGCGGCGCTCGACCAGTGTGCCGACTATTCCGCCGCCATCGAGCTCCTCGGCACCGTCCGCCTGCTGTCCCCGGTTCTCTTCACGGTTGCAGGCATCCATCCGGGCGAGGCCGTCGTCATCGAGCGCACCCCGGACCGTCAGGTCGTTCGCCCGCTCTCGCGCGGGTCGGTCTGCACCACGAACCACTACGTCTCGGCCGAGTACCGAGAAGACGAGCCTGGCCAGTGGGACAGCGAGGCGAGACTCGCCCTGCTCGAGAGCGAGACGTGCGGTTCGCGGGTCAGGGACGCCGAGGGCTCGTTCCGGTTGCTGTCGAGGCCACTCTTCCTCCGGGAGGAGACCCAGCACCAGGTGGCGATGAGCGCTGCCTCGGGAACGCTGTTCGTTCGGATCCCCGGGCGCGGCTCCTGGAAGGTGGAGACATGAACTACCCGTACGTCGTTCTTCGAATCATGCCGGGCGTCTACCAGACCCTCAGGGTGGACTTCCCTGCGGATCGACAGGGACTCGTCGCCTTCACGGTCTCCGAGTGCAAGCGCATCGGGAAGAGGATGTGCTGCGTCTTCGCCGCCGACGATTGTGTGTACTGCGAGCCCGATGGCTCGACGCGCGCTTCGGCCGAGCCGCCCTCCGGAGGAGCCAGGCTCGGGCCAGCAGCGCCCACCAAGGAGGTGTAGCGATGCCCGATGGAGCCATCCACGTGGACTTCCTCTCCCCCGAGTCGCACGGCCTTCCGGGTCGCCTGGGCCTGACCGTCGCTCCGGGCAGGTGGCGGCCGGGGCTCGATCACGCGTCGGACACGCTCGTGCGGGACGACCTGCTCCACCTCCGGGACTTTTACGGGGCGAACGTCCTCGTCACCTTGCTCGAGGAGTTCGAGATGAGGAAGCTCGGGATCCCAGAGCTTCTGCCCACAACGCGCCGCCTGCACTTGAGAAGCTTGTGGTTCCCGATACCCGACGTGACCGCGCCATCGGACATGGAAGGTACGGCGAGGCTCGTCGACGACCTCATCGCCGCGATGTCGGGCGGGGAGACCGTGGTCGTCCACTGCCGCGGGGGACTGGGGCGCAGCGGAACCATCGCAGCCTGCTGCCTCGTGGCATGCGGGCGGGCGCCGGCAGAGGCGATCGGTCTCGTCCGCACGGCGCGGCCAGGTGCCGTCGAGGTGCGCGACCAAGAGGCATTCGTCGAGCGGTTCGCGCGGGCTCGGCTCGGAGGCGGTTAGCCGCAAGCGGGCGCGCGGCTGTCCGTCCCCTGCGTACCCTGGAGCTGGGTGGAGCGAGGGCGCTGGCCCGGCCACCCGGAACCCTCACAGAAGGGAGTGCTGCATGACGCTCGACGAAGCGATTGGTGTTGCCGTGGCCGCTCACTCCGGCCAGTTCGACAAGGCAGGGAAGTCGTACATTCTCCACCCGCTGCGGGTCATGATGACGGTTGAGAGTCCGTCCCTCGACTCGGTTCGCAAGATCGCAGTGCTCCACGACGTGGTCGAGGACTCGGAGTGGACCATTGAGTCCCTCGACGCGAAGTTCGGGCTCACCCCGGCGGAGCAGGCGGCGCTCCGCCTTCTCACCCACGGCGATGACGAGGACTACGCAGCGTACATCGAGCGGGTTGCCACGAATCCTCTCGCCCGGGCCGTAAAGCTCGCCGACCTTCGGGACAATCTGGACGTGACGCGTCTCGAGCAGGTCACCGAGCGGGATGCGAAGCGCATCTCAAAGTACCTGCGTTCGTTGCGGAGGCTGAACGCTTCTCCTGCCCCGGAGGGTGTGTGACCGCCCCAGGTGAGGCCCTGCGAATGGAGTCGTCGTGCGCCGCATGCGGGACGAGGGCCCAGGTGGTCGAGCTTGTACTTCCTGCCAGGAGCGACGCGGGGGATGCCCTCCAGGAAAGCGCCACGCTCGGCCCGTTCGCCCAGTTTCTGCGCGGGGATGGTGGCACGCTCGTTACCACCGGGGTGAACGGTGAGGCCGCATTCCCTCTCCCCACCGAGCGCGCATCGGCCGTCCGGGATGCCATCGAGCGGAACGACTGGCTGGCGCTCTTCGCCATCAACCAGGAGTGGGCTCCGAGTTGGTGCCAGGGGTGCGCGGCGCACTATTGCAACGAGCACTGGCGGAAGTCGGTCGACTTCGACGATGGCTCCTACGATTGCACCTGGGGCGATTGCCCTAAGGGGCACCGCCGGAAGCTCGATGACTAGGTTGCCTTACGACTGTCGTTCCGGCGACCACATTGCCTTCCGAACCGGGCTCATCCTAGGGACGCCCCCGCTAGCCAGTCACCCAAGCTCAATCCTTGGTACCCTTCCTCAAGTGGAGGAAGCAGATGCCCGCTAGAACTGGTGGAAGCCCGTCGCTCGACGCGATTCGCGGCTCGATGAAGCCTGCTCGGGCAAACGCCAGGGCGGTGGCTGCTCTCACCGACAACCCGGGTTGCACTCGGAGGAGGGTGATCGACGCAGCCCGTGTGCCCGCTCACGAACTGGCGGAGCGGCTCGGGCATTCGGTCATTCGTGGGCAGTCTCCATTCGCCATCACCTCCGGCAACCGCTTCGAGGCCCGGCTCAAGGAAGGGAGTGGATATTCCCTCCTCGTCGAGGTCTTGCGGCCGTTCGCGGATCTTCCCAGCGCGGGATGGCGGGTTGCGGACCTCGGACATGCTCCGGGTTTGAGGGCGGGCCAGGCTTGGCTAGAGGCCCGGGCGAAGCTCACCGACACCACCCTGCGGGCCATAGCGAGCGGCGCGCCGGACGCTCCTCACCTCGTCGATCATCCAGTTATCGTCTTCGACCTGGCGGGGACGCCGGTCTACCTCGAGCCCGATGCCCTGGCCTTTCGCAAGGGCAAGGAACTGCAACTGGTCGAGATCAAGTCGTACGCGATCATCGACGGCCAGGCGGACCCGGCGAAGGTGTCGTCCACCGGTGGGCAGTCAGCCGTCTATCTACTGGCGCTTCGCGCAGCGCTCGCTCGTCTGGGCTTCGACCCCAACATCCTTCGCTGGTCCGTGATTCTCGTGGCCCCCAAGAACTTCGGGCGCTTCCCTGTCGCTCACGAGATCCCCCTCCGGAAGAAGGCTATGGCGCTCGAGCGGGTCCTGCGGAATGCCCCAAACGCTTCCAGCCTGCTCTCGGATCTGCCTCCAGACTTCACGCTCGATGTTCCAGCCCGTCCAGGACCATCTTCTGCAGCCCGGCAACGACGCGAGATTGAGGCCGCAGTGCGGCAGCTCTCCATGCGCTACGTGCCGGAGTGCCTAGCGACCTGCGACCTCGGTCGCAGTTGCCGTGCTCAGGCCATCGCAGACGACCAACCTGAACGGCTCGGCCGCACCGCGCGCGATGCCCTCGCAGGCCTCGGCACCCTCGCGGATGCGCGACGCCTCGCCACGCGCGGCGTGAGTCCCAGCGAGGAGCACTTGGCAGACGTCGCTGAAGCGCTGCAGGACGCGCACCACGCCCTGGAGCGTGCTCGCGCTGCGGCTCCCGCTGAGTGCGGGCTTCAGTCCCGAGCACCCGGGAGACGGACATGATGGTTCAACTCCTCATGGCTGCCGAGGCGGCCGCCACGAACCGGGCCATTCGGCGAACGGCCTACCTGCACCGTCACATCGAGAAGCGTCCATTCGTGATCACGGCCTACAACCTCTCAGGCGAAGCCGCCGCTCCGCTGGGGTTTTGCTACGGAGTCGAAGGTCGAAGACCCAAGGTCGTGATCGCTGCGGAGCCTCGAAACCGCGATTCTCGCTTCAAGGCAATCAACCAGTTCTGCGTTGACCTCTGCAACTACATCGCTCCATTCCTCGCGCTCCAGGATGTGGAGGTCGGCAGGGAAGGCCACGAGCGTACGGTGCGGCTTGCTGAGAACTCCCCGCAGATCGTCGTCCCCAACCGCTCCACCCGTGACTACCTCGGAACCCGGCTCGGTCGGTCCCTGCGCTATCTTGGGCTCGGCGACACCCACCCGGTTCCGGAACAGACGGTGTGGGCGGGTTCGCACCTCTCGTGGCTCGCGGAGCACGCGCGCATGCCCGGTCAGTCGGTGTTCGTTGCCGCGACCGAAGTCCTCGCCCGGCACTTCGTCACGGGCCAGTCGGACCTGGAGAACGAAAACCTCGCGTCCTTCCTCGCATGGATCGACAACCCGGCAGGGGGGAGTCGGGCTCCAATCGACGACGTCGAGGACGCCGCGTTCGGCCCGGTTCCGGACCCTCGCTGGGAAGCTGGGCTAGAGGAGCTGGTTCAATCATGGTCCGAGTTCACGCGAGCCGGCGACGCCACAGGTGTCGCGAGGGTCGAGGCCCGGGTGCAGGAACTCGTCTCCCAACAACTTGTGCCCGCCTTCGACGCTACACACCGGGCTCTGAACGCCCTCCGCGAGATTCCGGAAGCATCGTCGACCGCCCAGCGGTGGAGCCAGGACCTCTATGCCTGGAGCTTCCACGCCCGCAGGGCCGAGCGAGGCATTCCGCGCTTTGCGCGCCGACACGACGCCATCCGCGCCGCGCGAATGCTGGAGGAGTGGAGCCGGGCGTTGGAGTCGCTCGAGTACCACGAGACGCTCGAGGACCCGCTCGTCTTGGCCGAGCTCGAAGCCCAAGGGATGTGCCTCGCTGGCAAGGTCACCGCAGTGGACCTCGCGAACACCGAGGTGAAGCCCGGCAGAGTCAGGGCGACCCAGGTCCCGCTCGTCACGCTGAAACTCGATGGCAGGACCCGATTGCTCCCTGACATGGCGGTCCGGTTGGCAGCGGATCCCGGGGTAGAGGGTTCCGTTCGCTCGATCGACGGCGATGTCGCGGTCGTTGCGATCGTAGGAGGCCACGCCCGAGGGACTCGCGTCCCCTCTCGTGGCTCCAATGTCGTGTTCGCCGCGCTTTCTATCTTTGGAGGAATGCCGCCCGCTGATCCGGATGCTGTGCCTTGGACCCACAGGGTTCCGGCCCAGGAAGGCGCTACGGTCGAGGCCCCTCCTACGCCCGCTGAACTTCGCGAGGACGGCAGCCCGGACCTGCCAGTCGAGGAGTTGGCTCGGGAGCCCGTGGTGGGGGTGGTCTCCCCCGACGACGTTCCGGGGGTGCTGGCATGACGCGGGCCCGCAAGAAGAACGATTTCCTTTCGCAGAACGCCCAATACACCCGGGACGTCGTCGACGAACTCGGGCGCGTCGGCAGAGAGGGGGCTGTCATCGCAGAGGCTCCGCCCGGTGCGGGGAAGTCCACCTTGACCGCCTCCGTGGCGAAGACCCTGCTCGACGAGGACCGCGGGTTGCGGCTCGCCATCGTGACCCAGACGAATGAACAGGCCGACGATCTCGTGACATCCCTTGTGGAACGTTATCGGGGCCTTCTCGTCACGCGGATGGTTGGCTCGTCGACAGGACCTTCTCCCGCGATCCAGGCGTTGGCTGGCGGCCGGGCTGTCTTCGTCTCGAACAACTCGGACGATGCGAACGCTCTCGCGTCGCGTATTGTGGTTTCCACCGCCCGGAAGTGGCAGTACGAGCGAGCACGGGCGCAGACTCGGGGGGCGGCTGCCAGCTATCCGATCGCGCTCATCGACGAGGCGTACCAGATGCGGTCGGACATGCTCCTTGGGATCGCCGGGATGTACGAACGGCTCTTCTGCGTTGGCGACCCTGGGCAGCTCGACCCGTTTACGATCGTTGATGATTCGGTTTGGAAGGGACTCCCCTACTCTCCATCGCGTACGGCCCTCGGCACTCTCCGGGCGTTTCACACAGACCTGAGACCCCTTCGGCTGCCAACGTCATGGCGGCTTCCTCCCAGCGCAGCAGGCATCGTCTCGTCCGCGTTCTATCCGTTCGCCGGATTCGACGCTGGTACCTCGTCAGACGAGCGACAGCTCGTCCTGGGCGGCCCAAAGCGTCGGCGCCCGGGGCAATCGGTGGACGTGGAAGCCGTGCTCGACCGTGCCGCGGGAACAGGCTGGTGCCATGTCGAACTCGACGAGAAGTTCACCGCAAGAACGGACCTGGAGCTCGCCGCCACGATTTCGGAGATCGTGGTTGCACTGCTGAAGCGAGGCGCAACGGTCGTTGATGAGCGCAGCCCCCGAGGCCGCCCTCTCACACCCGACCGCGTAGCGGTGATCGCCGCGCACAACGATCAGGTCCATGCCGTTCGGTTTGCACTTTCGCAACTTGGCCAGGACCCGGATGCCCTTGTCGTCTCGACGGCGAACAAGATTCAAGGACGGGAGTACGACGTCGTGGTCGTATGGCATCCCCTCGCGGGGCGGCGCGATGCCACAGCATTCCATCTCGAGGCGGGCCGAATGTGCGTGATGCTGTCGCGACACCGCCACGCGTGCATCGTCGTGAACCGTGCAGGGGCGATGCGCCTCCTGGAAGAGTTCCCGGACAGTGACCCGATGTTCATCGACGAGCCGGAGAAGTTTCCGGACGGGTGGGAAGCCAACCATCTTGTCCTGAAGCACCTCGAGAACTGCAAGATCTGAGGACCCGGTCCGGCCGTCGGCGAGTCCTAGGGCGACGATTTCCTGCGAACGACGGGGTGCGACTGGGACGGCGGCGCCGGCACGTCGATCTCGATGGAGTACGTCTTCGGCCTGGCCCGGGTGCCTTCCTCCACGACCCGGACAATTTCAGCTGGACACGCTAGGATCGAGCGAACCTGAGCCAGGCACCGAAGCTGGGCTTCCTTCACGGCGTCATTCATCTTTGCCTCGATGAACATGACGGACCCGTCGTCCTTGTAGAGGAAGAGGTCGGGCTCACCCCTCGCGAGGCGAATCGCGCACCACTCCGCAGAGCGAGCCCTCCTGAAGGTGCTGAGCCTGTCCGGAGGGATCACCCTCGCCAGCGCACGCCCACCCGGACCGTACTTAGCCGTGCCCAGGTCTTCCAGAACACAAAGGACGTACCAGCGGAACCCTGCCAGACCTACGGTCCCCTAGGCTTCCCGTCTCGGTACGCCTGTTCCCGCCAAGTTTGCTCATCAGCACTGCACTGGTTGATGTCGGAGATCGGTGCGAAGTGTTTGGTCTCCGAGACTGTCTCGCCCTCGAATGACCGACAGCCGTATTCAAACACAAACGCTTTGGAGTCGAATCGAAGCCATCGTTCGTGGGCGGTGCTGATGTTCCTCTTGATTGGGAAAATGCTTAGCCTCAGCCGCGAGCTCTCCGAGAAATCCTTCTGAAGGCGAAATGCCGCATCCGCTTGATCTTTTATGGATGGCTCACTCGGGTGAGTTGGCGAAACAAGCATTGTGAGCAGTTCGACCCTTGCTGTGTTCACTCTCGTGCTGCCCGCAATGAAATCCAAGATACGGCCGATGCCACTCTTGCCCCGCACATGGGCGACGAGTGCATACCTGTCGGCGATGAGAATCTTCGCAGCCAATCCAGCGAGTGCGGAGAAGCGCTTGTCCCAGATGTCTTGAACCCGGTCACCTCTCTTGTTGGCGGTCTCCCTGAGAGTTCTCGCCGCGGTCATTTCCTTACTCACATCCAGGCGGGCGAGGGTGACGATTTCGAGCGTCCTCGACAAGGCCGGGGCGGCGGCCTCCTCCTCCCTCGCGCGATCGCAATACTCCTCCGATACGGCGGCGATGCGAACGACGTTTGCCAGGCTTGCGATTCCGTCTTGCCCGGAACACGATTCCGTCAAGGGTCCAATGCCAGGGCGGTTGACCCGCAGGTACTTGAGCAAAGCCTCCGACCAAGCCAGCTTTGCCTCTTGATCCCGCATGTCTCTGATCGCCCTTTCAAGGGCGCTGTCGTATGCCAGGATACCGCCTTCCTTCCATGCGCGAAGCGCACGCACATGGTCGTCGCGATTACGAGGCAGCACCAGCTCGGACGCTGCGATGGCAAAGTGAACATAGGCGCTCACGTGAGGAACTCGTTGAGCCCATCCTCAAAAAAGCCACTCGGCCATGAGTCGATGAATCGACCCTCTTCGTCCAGTCGCAGCGGCAGAACTTGGGCTCCGTCACCGTTCCCTGGGTGCACGTAGACGACCGATACGTCTTCCGGTGAGAGCTTGCCCGTTCGTATGAGCTTTTGAATGCGAAGTATCAACAATTCACTGTGCGTTTCTATGACCCACTGATTCCGATAGCTGTCGTCGCGGCTTCGCTTCGTGCAGGCCGTCGCGACCAGAAACTCTGCCAGTTGTGCCTGCAAGCGCGGATGGAGATGAACCTCTGGCTGCTCAACGCAAATAATCTTGTTCCTGGACGTGAGCCCTTCAACAAGGATGGGGAGCACTTGCCCGATACCAACGCCGACGTCGGCAGGGGATACGACCACCGGTCGGGAACTCGACTCTTCCGCCTGCGACGCTTGTGCCCGGATCAACTGAAGTCGCAGTGCACTTAGAGTTCCCATGACTTCATCGTCCACGGACCGTACGTCAATCTTGTAGGGAATTTCGAGGACCTTGAGCCACTCGTTGAGGGTCCTGCAGAAGACTTCGCCTCCGTCGCGAATGAGATGCGGCACGTTCTCGCCGCTTGAGGGGCCGTCACCTCTGGCGGAGACCCGAGGTGTGTAGTAGCGGGCGGGTGGCGCTCTCAAGGGGCCAAGATAGGCAAGCCGATCCGTTAGCAGTTGCTCGCTGACCCTGCTGAAAAACCCGCGTGTAGGGCCATCAATGCCATGGAGCTCAACCAAGTCACGCGCATATTCAGCAAATGGTGCGGGTGCACCCTCGATGATGGAGCTTGGAATGCTCGGATGATCGTCGGACAGGCAACCCAAGTATAGGTACACGCGGAGGTCGCCTAGTCTCGCGCGATCGAGGCTTTGGAGCGTGGACGGATGTTCTAGGAAGTCCCGAAATGTCGGATCGGTGTAGCCCTCAAGGGCGTCCAGTCGACCCGCTGTCTTACCTGAATCGCGTAGACCCGCAACTAACAGGTCGCGCCAGGCGACGATGGACGCCGGATCCTCGAATACGTACCCGATATAGTCAGCATCATATTGAGATGTGTCGGGCGGTGGCCCTTCGCGAATCAGACCGATGGTGCCACCATCGGTCTCCGGTCCTCGCGCACGAACACCAGCCAGCCACGTCGAGTCCCCGGAATCAGAGAAGGAAAGACCGATGCGGTATTCAATTGCAGCAGACTCTGATGCAACTCCGAGGGTGATGACCTTTTGGGGATCGTGGTCGTGAACTAATGCTCTTAGGCCCCCCAGGTCGATTCTGGACCTGTGCGGGTGCAGGACATCTCCATCGCGGTGGTCGATCGCGTCGGCGAGAAGAGTCAGTGCTTGAAGTACAGTGCTCTTACCCGCCGAGTTCGGACCATAGACCAACGTCAGAGGCGCCATGGGAATCGTCTGCGGCGCGGAGAAGCATTTCAGGTTCGCTATCGAAAGCTCGGTGATCGGAGAGAAGTGCGCCGAGCGCCCTGCTTGCTGGTCGATGGTTGCCATTGCTTCGGGACGATAGCAGACGCTATGCCGCTAGTATTCGGGGACCCCTAACGGGTCCGTGCCCTAGGCCCAATGCCGTTCACTTACGGCCTGCGGTGACGGGTAGCTTCCGGGGGTAGTTGCTCATCTTGATCTTCACGGCTCTGGGGAAGGCGCGTTCTGGGCGTCTTTCCGGAAGGATGAGCCGTTTGAGGTTGCGTTCGAGCGCCT